>NZ_DOTK01000064.1:0-9045 GCF_003521185.1 Brevibacillus sp. | reverse complement strand
TCATGGCTCACCAGTTTTTACAATCAAGAGTCGAGTAGCACGATAGAAATATCGATGCGCTTTTCTGTTTTATCTTGCGGGTGTGGCGGAATGGCAGACGCACCAGATTTAGGTTCTGGCGGGAGACCGTGGGGGTTCAAGTCCCTTCACCCGCACCTTATAAGAAAAAGGATTTGCAGCCAGAGCAAACCTTTGTTCATGTACATGCGGACGTAGCTCAATTGGTAGAGCGTCGCCTTGCCAAGGCGAAGGTCGCGGGTTCGAGACCCGTCGTCCGCTCCATAGATGTTCTCGGGTCTCTCACCCGTTCCGGGTTTACCCTTGAAGAGCATCAAAGAAGAGTGTCACGGGCACTTCAGATCTGGCTTGTCGGGTAGCAAATCGACGAAGTGGTGCCAGTAGAAGCGAGACCCGTCGTCCGCTCCATCATTATTCAACCGTTTCAGGTTGACTCTTACAATTAAGTGCCCTTAGCTCAGCTGGATAGAGCGTTTGACTACGAATCAAAAGGTCGGGAGTTCGAATCTCTCAGGGCACGCCATTATTTCATATGAAACCGTAGAGTAGGAACAATTCCTACTCTTTTTTGCATAACCTCGGCTGCATTCTTACAAATTTTAAGTAAGTTTTCCTTGTATCTCCCAATTCCATCTATTACTTTAGAATTACACTGTATTTTCAACATCAACAATACAGGTGATACAAGGGAAAACAGGTGACAACGAGAGTTTGTTACATGCGCGATGGAAGAATAAGATGGAACAGGAGATGTATCAACGTGAACCCAATTAAATTGGACCAAATGCATCCTGCAATTGCTAAACTGATCGATAATATAGAAAAAGTTTTGATTGGAAAACGTTCGGTAATCGAGATGATGGTCGCAGCGATTTTGGCGAATGGGCATGTTCTTTTGGAGGACGTGCCGGGTGTCGGAAAGACGATGCTCGTACGCGCTCTGGCCAAATCGATCGGGGGCGAGTTCAAGCGTATCCAATTCACGCCCGATTTGCTGCCGACCGACGTGACTGGGGTAGCGATCTTCAACCAGCAAACGATGGAGTTTGAATTTCGGCAAGGACCGTTGTTTGCAAACGTGATTTTGGCGGATGAAATCAACCGGACATCGCCAAAGACACAGTCCGCTCTTTTGGAAGCGATGGAAGAGCGCTCAGTCACCGTAGACGGCACAACGTATCGGTTGGCCAACCCGTTTTTTGTGATGGCGACGCAAAACCCGCTGGAATACGAAGGAACGTTTCCACTGCCGGAAGCACAGTTGGACCGTTTTCTGATGCAATTACGCTTGGGATATCCGACTGTAGATGAAGAAATGCGGATGTTGTCGAGATTCTCAGATGTGAATCCGCTCACAGAGCTTGAGCCTGTCTTGTCGGCAGCAGACTTGACGCAGCTCCAGAAAGAAGTTGCTGCGATCAAGGTGTCGGAAGGGGTAAAAGAATACATTGTGCGGCTTTGCCACCGTACACGTGAACACCACCATATTTACCTTGGTGTAAGTCCACGCGGGTCACTTGCCTTGTATAAAGCGGTGCAGGCACTTGCATTTGTACGCGGCAGAGATTACGTTATCCCGGATGATGTCAAAGAACTGGTGCCGTTAGTATTCGCCCATCGGATGATCGTGAAGCCGGAAGCACGTCTGGAAGGAGCAACCGTTGATCGGGTACTGACCGTGATCTTGACCGAAACCCGAGTGCCGGTGAGCTGAGGCGGTGACTGCGAATGAGACAGCAAAGATGGGGTAAGCTCAAAGCGGTCCTGCTTGTGGTGATCACCTATGTTTTCGCCAAATTTCAGGGCGGTTTTTCCAGCTGGTTTCTTTTTTACAGCAGTCTGGTGTTTCTGGTATATGAGGCTCTGGCGTATTTTCTCATGTTCTCTACGCTGGAGGTAGAACGCCACATCGATCGCAATCGTTTGCAGGACGGCGAGGACGTCGTTGTGACGGTTCGTCTGCGCCGGAGAATCCGGTTTCCGTTCGGGTGGCATATGGTTGTGGAGCCGTTGCCGGAGCGTCTCGCAGGCGTGTATGAGCCGCACAGACAGCTGATTTTTCCTTGGTTTAAAAAAGAGATGGAGTTTCGCTACGTCATTCCCAGTCTGCCACGCGGTTTTTACACGCTGGATCAGTGTGTTGTCAGCGGAGGAGATTTTTTCGGATTTTGCGAAAGGCGGAAAGTGTTTTCATTCCCCCAGGAGTTTCTCGTCTATCCACGCTATAAGGAATTGACGCATTGGGCTTTGGGCGATGGCAGCTTCAGCGGGAATGTCCACGTGTCACACAAGCGCTCCGACGACGTCGCTGCGGTAAGGGGCGTACGCGATTATCAGCGCGGTGACCGGCTGAGCCAGATTCATTGGCGTGCATCTGCCAGAGGGACTGGCTTAAAAACAAAGGAATTTGAGCATCAGGCGATGAATCAGGCTGTCTTTTTCCTTGATGTAGAAAAGGAAAGCTACGAGGGCCAGCCAGCCCAGCTTTTCGAAACGGCGGTAAAGCTAAGTGCAAGCCTGATCGCGTATGCCAACCGGAACCAGTATCACTACGGGCTGGTGTACAGGCAAAAGGAACGCATCTCGATTGCTCCGGCGCTGTCCCATGCCCACTTCCTGCGTGTGTTTGATCAGCTGGCGCGAATCATGCCGCAAGGAAGCGAGTCGTTCGCACGGGTTGTAGGGCGAGAAGCGCTGGAACAGCAACAAGGTGTAACGCTGATTATCGTCACACCGCGAGTAGACAAAGACCTGGTCAATCGACTGATTGCGTTGTCGCAAAAAGGAAGAAGAGTGCAATTGTTCTACGTACATGCCGAAGCCACCATTTCCCAGGAGCGCAGACGAATGCTGCAACTGCTCGGCGGAAGCAAAGTATCGTGTACGTCTATCCACGTCGATGAACAAGAGTGGAAGCGGATAGGAGGTGCTTAGACTCATGAGCGTGTGGAAACGTCCAACGGTATGGCAATGGGTCTCGGCCCTTTTTCTGTTCCTGATGCTAAGAGAGTGGCTATTGCCTTTGCAGGAGCTGACAGATACAGGCATCCTTTGGCCTTTTTATGCGATCGTGGCCGGAGTGCTGATTATTGACGTAGCCATACCGTATCGCTGGATTACAATACCGATTAAAATGCTGGGCCTGCTGTGGCTTTTGCATGCTTCTTTGTTCGACACACCGCTGTTTGCGACGGATTGGCTGGCGGAGTTGTACGGGCAGATAGTTCATGACCTCCCGTTGGCTTTTCAGCAGGATTGGGCAGCGATGTCCATCCTGTCGCGAAATGCCTTGTTTGACCTGATGCTGATCGTTTTGATTACGATGCTGACGTACTTGGTACTGGAGCAGCGGCAAGGCTTATGGTTTGTCTTTTTGACAGAGCTGTATTTGGCTGTCCTTGATACGTTCTTGCCGTATGATGCGAGCGAGGGGATTGTGCGGACGCTCATTTTCGGCTTCTTGCTCCTGGCTGTCAGTCATTTGATGAAGATGACCAACATGGCTACCGTGGCAGAAAAAAGGAGCCGGCTTCTCTTCGGTTCTCTGATGGCTTCTCTCCTGATCATTCTCGTGAGCGTAGGCATCGGCTATGCCGCTCCGAAGAAAGCAGCGAGCTGGCCTGATCCGATTGCTTTTCTGATGGGCAACGGGAACGAGACGCCGACAGCGGTCATGAAAAAAGTTGGTTACGACAACAACGACGAACGGTTGGGCGGACCTTTTCTGCAAGACAATACGCTGGTGTTCATTGCGACAACGAACGAGCGCAGCTATTGGCGCGGCGACTCCAAAGACCTGTATACAGGTGTAGGCTGGGAGAAAGGGGAACGCGATTACACAGCGATTCTCGACCCGCAAAACTACGAGTGGAAAAATGAATTGTTCCACGGGTTCGAAATGAAAAAGGTAGAAGCAACGCTGGAATTTAAAGGACCGCAGCAGTTTGCCACTGTCTTTTATCCGGGGCAATTGAACAAGGTGAGCAATTACGCTCCGCCGAATGCTACTGTCGTGTATGATCAGTTGAACCAACAGCTAGAGGTGCGGGCAGGCAAAATCAACCTGATCCAGCCCAGATCGCAAAATGGCAAAACGGAATACGCTCCTAACACATTGCTGCTCAAGCTCAACCAGTACAAGGTGAATGCAGAGGTTCCGGTTGTCAGCGAAAAGGCAGTGACCGAAGCGGGAACCGACTATCCGGAAGAGATCAAAGAGCGGTACTTGCAGCTTCCGGCAACTTTGCCGCCGCGTGTAAAAGAGCTGGCGAAGTCGATTACGCAAAATGCCAAGACCCCGTACGAAAAAGTCCGGGCGATCGAGAATTACTTGCGATCGAGTGGAAAATATAAGTATGAAACGAAAGATGTGCCTGTAGCTGCGGAGGGGCAAGATTTTGTCGACCATTTTCTCTTTGACAGCATGAGAGGGTACTGCGATCATTTCTCCACCTCCATGGCGGTTATGTTGCGCTCTCTGGACATCCCGACGCGCTGGGTAAAAGGCTTCGCTCCGGGGGAGAGAGTAGGCAGCGACGATCAAAACCGCGACATCATGGAAATTCGCAACAAAGATGCCCACTCGTGGGTAGAGGTGTACTTCCCGGGTCATGGGTGGATTCCTTTTGAAGCGACCAGCACCTTTATCTCGCCAGTGCGATTCAACTACGATTTGCAAACCTCCCAACCGCAATTGCCGATCCCTGTGCCGGATCTGGGCAACCAGACTTCGCCAGACAGAGGAGACGGGCGCTTCAATGAGCTGGAAGAGGGAGATGCCGTCCCTGGGAAAAGCTTTTCGATTCCGTGGCAAGTCAATGCGGGGCTGGTGGTTGTGGCAGCCGTTGCGGGCTTCATGGCTTGGAGGAGGAGAAAAGACATTCAACTATGGTGGCTCCGAAGACAGATTGATCAACATAAAGGAAACAAGTACCAGGATCGTTTCAACTGGTTGCTTCGCGTGATGGAAAGTGTCTACTCACGTCGGCAATCGGGTGAGACTCTCCGGGAGTATGTAGGCAGAATCACGATTCCAGCCGACAAGCGGCAAGACTTGCGTTACTTGACGGAAATGTACGAGCGAACCGTTTACGGCTACAAGGAATTGGAACAAAAGGCACGTTCCGTGGCAGAGCAGCTGATCGAGAGATTGATCCGTCAACTGAAGCCTTGAACAAAGCCGTCCCATCTGCTAGAATGACGATCAATGAGTCTCGTATAATGATCAGGAATACGGCCTGAAAGTTTCTACCGCTGAACCGTAAATTCGGCGACTACGAGGAGAGCACTTCGGATTTCTGTACATGCAACCACACATGTGTACACAAGCTGGGACGCTGCCTCCGTATGAAAGATCGGAGTCACCGTCCCGGTTTTTTTGCAAATATGCGACAATTCGGCTTGTAGACGAGTGAGCATGATGCAGAACCGGGGGAAGCGGAAACTGTTTGACCATGCATCAAGCGAGGAGGTCGGCAAAATTGCAGCCGACACTCACGTCCTGTGCGTAACAGGAGAAGGGGGATATGATGGACAAGTCATTGGAAATGGTCGTCGTACTCGATTTCGGAGGCCAGTACAATCAATTGATCGCGCGACGCGTTCGCGATCTCGGTGTCTACAGTGAGCTGATGCCGTTCAATACGCCTGTAGAAAAAATCAAGGCAATGCAACCAAAAGGGATTATTTTCTCTGGTGGACCTGCGAGCGTGTACGAAGAGGGAGCGCCTAAAGTAGATCCGGCAATTTTTGATCTGGGCTTGCCAATCCTGGGTATTTGCTACGGCATGCAGCTGATGAGCCACATGCTGGAAGGAAAAGTAGAGCGAGCTGGCAAACGCGAGTACGGAAAAGCGGAGCTGCGTTTGCAAAATGCCCACAGCCTGTACGAAAAATGGGATGCGAATGAAATCGTCTGGATGAGCCACACCGATAAAGTAGTAGAGCTTCCGACTGGTTTTAGCGTAGATGCTGTGAGCGACAGCTGCCCGGTAGCGGCGATCAGCAACCCTGAGCGCAAGCTGTACGGCGTGCAATTCCACCCAGAAGTTCGTCACACCGTAAAAGGAAGCGAGTTCATCGGCAACTTCCTGTTTAACGTGTGCGGTTGCGAGCCTACCTGGAGCATGACGACTTTCATCGAGGACGAGCTGGTTCGCATTCGTGAAACCGTAGGCAACAAGCAAGTTCTGTGTGCCTTGAGCGGCGGCGTTGACTCTTCCGTCGTAGCAGCGTTGATCCACAGAGCGATTGGCGATCAATTGACTTGCATGTTCGTAGACCACGGCCTTCTGCGCAAAGGGGAAGCCGAAAGCGTCATGGAGACATTCGGTGAGAAATTCTCCATGAAAGTGATCAAGATTGACGCTCGCGAGCGTTTCCTGAGCAAGCTGAAAGGCGTTTCCGACCCTGAGCAAAAGCGCAAAATCATCGGCAACGAGTTCATTTACGTATTCGATGAAGAAGCAGGCAAACTGACAGACATGGACTTCCTGGCGCAAGGTACACTGTACACGGACATCGTGGAAAGCGGAACGGCGACAGCGCAAACGATCAAGTCCCACCACAACGTGGGCGGCTTGCCGGAAGACATGAAGTTCGAACTGATCGAGCCTTTGAAAACATTGTTCAAGGACGAGGTTCGCAAATTGGGTACAGAGCTTGGCTTGCCGGATGAAATCGTTTGGCGTCAACCGTTCCCAGGTCCGGGACTCGGCATTCGCGTTTTGGGCGAAGTGACAGAGGAAAAACTGGAGATCGTTCGTGAATCCGACGCGATTCTTCGCGAAGAGATTGCCAAAGCAGGTTTGGATCGGGACATTTGGCAATACTTCACAGCTCTGCCGAACATGACGACAGTGGGCGTAATGGGCGATGTACGCACCTATTCCTACACAGTAGGCATTCGTGCCGTTACTTCCATCGACGGCATGACAGCTGACTGGGCACGCATTCCGTGGGATGTTCTGGAGAAAATCTCCACGCGGATCGTCAATGAAGTCGACAACGTAAACCGCATCGTGTACGATGTCACTTCCAAACCACCAGCAACGATTGAGTGGGAATAAAATAAATCCGGATGTTCACCTTATTTCAAAAATGAACGTTCGTATTTTCGTTGACATTCGATATGTCACCTGATACACTTCTCAATGTGAACAGGTAATATAGGAAGGTTCGTATATTCTTGAGAATATGGCTCAAGAGTTTCTACGGGGTCGCCATTAACGACCTGGCTACGAACAAAATGTCGACGGGATGCGAGTTTGTTATTATTTTTGAAATTGTTCCCGGAGTGTTTTGTGAAGAGGCCAGGCGCATACTAATAGCGTCCGGGCCTTTTTTCATTGCCACTACCATAAGCATGGGGGGACTTACGGTGCGGAAGTACTTTGAGTTTGACAAACTGGGCACCAATTACCGCCGCGAAACAATCGCGGGCATCACTACTTTTTTGGCCATGGCGTACATTCTGGCTGTCAATCCGTTCATTCTCAGCGGTGCAGACTTGCCGCCGGATCTGAAAGCAAACTACCCTGAGTTCGGCGCTGTATTCACGGCGACAGCTCTGGCAGCAGCGATCGGAACGCTGCTCATGGGGATTCTTGGACGTTTGCCGATCGGGCAAGCACCAGGGATGGGACTGAATGCGTTCTTTACTTACACCGTCGTGTTGACGATGCACATTCCTTGGCAGCAAGCATTGGCTGGGGTATTTGTCTCTTGTACGATCTTTTTGATTCTGTCCTTGACTGGCGTTCGGGAAGCGATCATCAAAGCGATTCCAAAAGGGTTGAAATATGCGGTTTCTGCGGGGATTGGGCTGTTTATCGCATTTATCGGTTTGAAAAACGCAGGCATTGTGGTTGCAAATGACGCGACGTTTGTCGCTTTGGGTCATCTGACCTTTTACCATGAAGGAATGAAGCCAGAAGACGTATTGGCTGCGAAAAATGCCTTGCTGGCAATCTTCGGTCTGATTGTTACGGTCGTTCTGCTTTCGCGAAAAGTGAACTCCGGTATTTTCATCGGGATGGTGGTCACAGCTGTAGTCGGGATGATCTTCGGTCTGGTCAGCCTGCCAGAGCAGGTTGTATCTGCACCGCCGAGCCTGGCGCCGACATTCGGTGCGGCGTTCCAATACCTCGGTGATCCATCTGCTTTGTTTACAGTGAACATGCTGATCGTTGTTCTTACGTTCTTGTTCGTTGACTTCTTCGATGCAACAGGTACTTTGCTCGGCGTAGCCAGCCAAGCTGGATTGTTGAAAGAAGACGGAAACTTGCCGCGTCCTGGCAAAGCGCTCGCTTCTGATGCGATTGCCGGTATGGCGGGTGCGGTACTCGGTACTTCGACGACTACTGCTTATGTCGAGTCCACGGCAGGGGTAGCAGCAGGCGGCCGTTCCGGTTTTACTGCTATCGTTACAGGCGTGCTGTTCTTGCTGGCTCTGTTCTTCTCGCCGCTGCTCGCGATTGTGACCCCGGCTGTTACCGCCCCGGCGCTGATTATCGTCGGTGTGCTGATGGCTTCGCATATCGCCCATGTGGCTTGGAACGATCTGGACGAAGCGTTCCCGGCGTTCCTGACGATCTTGTTGATGCCGCTCACTTACAGTATCGCAACAGGGATTGCGACTGGCTTCATCGTTTATCCAGTGATGAAGTTGCTGAAAGGCAAAGGGCGTGAAGTGCATCCGGCGATGTATGTTCTGTTCTTCGTGTTCCTGGCCTACTTCATCTGGTTGCGTGAATAGGATATTTTGGAAAATGGCTTCTCGTCTACTGGACGGGGAGCTTTTTTTGCGCTATGATAGGAAAAATCTTTTGATGTGGAGGGACCTCTGTCATGTTTAGCCAAATATCGTTCCTTCAACAGCATCACCACGGCTAGAGCGTTTGTATCTTCGGAAATGTTTCCGCAGGTGCAAGCGCTTCTTGTGCTTTGTGCCTGCGGTGGTGATTTTTTTGTAGCCATGCGGGCATGAAGTTGCCTCGCATGGCTATTTTGGTGCGCCACGCATGGCGA
>NZ_DOTK01000021.1:0-27012 GCF_003521185.1 Brevibacillus sp. | reverse complement strand
TAGTCGCCCCCTCCTACTCGATCCTGTTTACTCTCATCGATTTTCTGCATGGCTCCCATCAAAATGATTCAATAAGCCAATAGATGACCGTGTGCTACAATACGATCAGCGGATGGGGGATAGAGAAATGAAAAACAATGAAAAGCTGTTATTTTTCATGCTGGCTGGCGTAGTCATACTTTGGGGCTTGAACGTGGTAATGGTAAAGTATCTCACGTCGTTTCCGCCGCTGTATGTAGCAGCTATTCGCATGACGGTCGCAGGAATTTGCTTGGCGCCAATCATTTATAAATACAGAACGAGTTTGCGGCTGAAAAAAACAGATTGGCTGTTGATTGCCGGAGTAGGGGCCAGCTCTATTGCGTTGCACCAGATCACATTGGCAGCAGGTGTGCAGACGACTACAGCAGGCAATGCGTCGCTGATCCTCGGATTGAACCCACTGGCAACAGCTCTGCTGGCTATGCTTTTCCTCGGAGAACACATGTCGTGGCAAAAAGGACTCGGCATTGGCGTAGGGTTTGCGGGAGTGTTGATTGTCGTCATTTCGCAACATGGCGGAATCCATATGAACGGCTGGGGAGATGCGATCATGTTTTTCTCCATGCTGATGTACGTCACTGGCGGCTTATTGATTCGCAAGCTTGTCGTCCGGGGAGTTCCTGTGCTGCTGATCACAGCCTTGTCGCAAATGTTCGGAATCGCGTTTTTGTGGGCGACAGCTCTCACACTGCAACCGGCATCCTACTACTTGTCGCTTGAAGTGTCTGCGTTCCAATGGCTGGTGATCTTCATTTCCGGGGCGCTTTCTACAGCCTTGGGTTCGGTAGGCTGGAATTATGGTATTCGCCAACTGGGAGCAAGCCGAACTGCCTTGTTCTTGAACGGAATGCCAATGGCGAGCCTGTTCTTTGCAGCGCTGTTCCTGGGGGAACAATTAAAGCTGGTCCACATGCTCGCGCTGTTAATGATTGTGGCCGGGGTGTACCTCGGATCAAGAAACCTCGTCAAGACGAAGTCCAGCTCAGCAAAAACGATGGCTAAAATAACAAAAGCGTAGGGAGATCCCTACGCTTTTTCTTCTTGGTCCCACTTGTTCACCATATGATAAGCGGTCAAACGCAGACGCTCAAAAATTTGCTCGCGTATCTCGCCCTCAAGTCCGGTTTTGTCCATCGCCGTTTTCATACAAGCCAACCAGGCTTCTGCCTGTACAGGGCCAATGGGGAACCGAATGTGGCGTGCACGCAGCATCGGATGTCCGTGGCGGTTTGAATAGAGGGTAGGCCCACCGAGAAACTGGGTAAGAAACATATATTGGCGCTCTTTCACTTCCGTAAAGTCTTCGGGGAAGAGCGGAGCAAGGTCAGGGTGCCGGGCAACCAGGTCGTAAAATGTATCAACCAGACGGGACAAAGTATCAGCCCCGCCGATCATCTCATAGGGAGTGCGCATGGTCTCAGACATACAAATAACCTCCTTTGCAATGACGAATCCCTTTAAGTATAACGTGTTCTTTCTATTATAGATAGAACAGTGGCGAGTTGGCAGGGAATCCCGCTTGCCTTTCTGCTCAGAAATCAGTAAGATGTTCAAGGTGAGTCTTTCAGTAGGCTCGCGTGTACAAAAAAATGTGCGGGAAACTAAGAAATCACTTGCGTAGCCCAAATATTTTTAGTACAATATTGAATGTTGGTCATGGACTTGCGATGATGTGGGAGGTTGCTGACACACCCGGCCCCTTTGCCATGACCGGGGTGCAGGATATTTCCACGGAGAAATGTCTGTTTAATAAATGGGCGAAAAAGGAGGGACTAAAATGGCAAAGCAAAAGATTCGTATTCGTTTGAAGGCGTATGATCACAAAATCCTCGATCAATCCGCGGAGAAAATCGTGGACACAGCGAAGCGTTCCGGTGCAAACGTATCCGGTCCAATTCCGCTTCCTACCGAGAAAGCAGTTTATACGATCCTGCGTGCGGTGCATAAGTACAAAGATTCTCGTGAGCAATTCGAGATGCGTACTCACAAACGTTTGATCGACATCTTGAACCCTACACCACAAACAGTAGATGCTTTGATGCGTCTGGATCTGCCGTCTGGTGTAGATATCGAGATCAAACTGTAAGGTCCCAAAAAGCGATACACGCGCAGACGTTGTCTTGATAAGCGTGTTATACCAAGCAACAAACCCTTAAAATGGCACCCCTGCGCATCGATGGGGACTTGATACAACATAAAAAACGTTTTACTGAAATAAGCACAGGAGGTGGCACAAATGACCAAAGGAATCTTAGGGAAAAAACTTGGAATGACTCAAGTTTTTGGTCCAAACGGAACAGCGATCGCTGTAACGGTTATCGAAGCAGGTTCTAACGTGGTTCTTCAAAAGAAAGACGTGGAGAACGACGGCTACGAAGCGATCCAAATCGGCTTCGAAGACAAAAAAGAACAGCGCGCTAACAAGCCGGAAAAAGGCCATGCAGCAAAAGCTAACACTGCTCCTAAGCGCTTCGTTCGCGAAATTCGCGGAATTAACCTCGCTGATTACGAGGTTGGTCAAGAGTTGAAAGTAGACATTTTTGCCGAGGGAGAAATCGTTGACGTATCCGGCGTAACCAAGGGTAAAGGTTTCCAAGGTGCGATCAAACGTCACAACCAATCCCGCGGTCCTATGGCTCACGGTTCGCGTTACCATCGCGGTCCTGGTTCCATGGGTGCTGTCGCTCCAAACCGCGTTTTCAAAGGTCAAACCCTGCCAGGTCAAATGGGTGGCGACAACGTAACCATTCAAAACCTGGAAGTAGTTAAAGTAGATGCTGCTCGCAACCTGATTCTCGTTAAAGGCTCCGTGCCTGGCCCGAAAAACAGCTGCGTGCTCGTATCGACGGCAGTCAAGAAACACTAAGGAAAGGAGGAACTGACATGCCGAAAGTAGCTCTTTATAACCAAACTGGTTCTCAAGTTGGCGAAATCGAATTGGCAGATAGCGTGTTCGGGATTGAGCCTAACAACGCTGTTCTGTACGATGCGATCGTGATGCAACAAGCATCCCAACGTCAAGGAACACACGATGTAAAGAACCGCTCTGAAGTACGTGGTGGTGGCCGCAAGCCATGGCGCCAAAAAGGTACAGGTCGCGCACGCCAAGGTTCCATTCGCTCTCCGCAATGGAAAGGTGGCGGTGTTGTATTCGGTCCAACTCCGCGCAAATACGGTTACAAACTGAACCGTAAAGTTCGCCGTTTGGCTCTGAAATCCGCACTGTCCGCGAAAGTACAAAACAACGAACTCCTGGTTCTGGAAGCTCTGAACTTCGCAGCTCCTAAAACCAAGGAAATGACAGCTGTTCTGAACAGCTTGAAAGCAGATCGCAAAGTTCTGATCGTGACTTCCGAGTACGATCAAAACGTAGCTCTCTCTTCCCGTAACATCCCAGGTGCCAAATTCGTAGATGCTGCAGGCATTAACGTTCTGGATCTGGTAGCGCATGACAAAGTAATCGTGACGAAAGAAGCGGTTGCGAAAGTAGAGGAGGTGCTCGCATAATGAAGAGCCTTCATGATGTCCTTAAACGCCCTGTCATTACCGAGCGCACCACTGACATGATGGCTGAGAAGAAGTACGTTTTCGAAGTACCTCTCAAAGCTAACAAAACAGAAATCAAGCAAGCTGTTGAAAAAGTATTTGGCGTAAAAGTAGAAGCAGTAAACACTGTTCGTGTTCCTGCGAAACCAAAACGCTACGGAAAATACTCCGGTTACACATCCGAGTGGAAGAAAGCAATCGTTAAGCTGACTGATGACAGCAAAGAATTGGCCTTCTACGAGGGAGTATAACCTCGACGACTACCGAAAAGGAGGGTAATAACATGGGTATCAAAAAGTTTAAACCGACTTCTCCTGGTCGTCGCCAAATGACGGTTTCTACTTTCGAGGAGATCACCACATCGACTCCCGAAAAATCCTTGTTGGCGCCTCTCAGCAAAAAAGCTGGTCGCAACAACCAAGGTAGAATTACCGTTCGTCATCAAGGTGGCGGTCATAAACGTAAATACCGTATTATCGACTTCAAGCGTAACAAAGATGGTATCGTAGGTCGCGTAGCTACTATCGAGTACGATCCAAACCGTTCCGCTAACATCGCGCTGATCAACTATGTTGACGGTGAAAAACGTTACATCCTCGCTCCACACAACCTGAAAGTGGGCGACGAGATCGTATCTGGAGCAGATGCCGACATCAAAATCGGTAACGCGCTGCCACTGGAGAAAATCCCGGTAGGTACTACCATCCACAACATCGAGTTGAAACCTGGTAAAGGTGGACAACTGGTGCGTGCAGCTGGTGCTTCCGCTCAACTGCTCGGTCGTGATGGTGAGTTCGTAATCGTTCGCCTGTCTTCCGGTGAAACTCGCCGCATCCATAACGTATGCCGCGCTACCATCGGTCAAGTAGGTAACCTGGATCACGAACTGCTGAACATCGGTAAAGCAGGACGTTCCCGCTGGTTGGGTATCCGTCCAACTGTACGCGGTAGCGTAATGAACCCTAACGATCACCCACACGGTGGTGGTGAAGGTCGCGCTCCAATCGGTCGTAAAGCACCTGTTACTCCTTGGGGTAAACCAACCCTGGGTCTCAAGACTCGCAAGAAGAAGAACAAGTCCGACCAATACATCATCCGCCGCCGCAAGAAATAAGGTAGGCTGATATAATACCGAACGCCTTTGGCGAAGGGAGGTTCACTAATGGGACGTAGCTTAAAAAAGGGTCCTTTCGTGGATGACCACTTGATGAAAAAAGTTGACGAGCAAAATGAAAAGAACGAGAAACGCGTGATCAAAACTTGGTCTCGCCGTTCCACCATCTTCCCTGAGTTCGTAGGACACACGTTTGCAGTATACGATGGCCGCAAACATGTACCAGTATACGTATCGGAAGACATGGTTGGTCATAAATTGGGTGAATTCGCACCAACTCGTACCTTCAAGGGTCACGTCGACAACGACAAGAAATCCAAGAAGCGCTAAATTTCTCTTGACAGAGAGGAGGTACAAAGATGGAAGCTAAAGCAGTTGCTCGCAATATTCGCATCGCGTCTCGTAAAGTCCGCCTGGTTGTTGACTTGATCAGAGGCAAGCAAGTAGGTGAAGCGTTGGCGATCCTGAAACATACGCCAAAAGCAGCTTCTCCGGTTGTTGAAAAGCTCCTGAAGTCGGCTATTGCAAACGCTGAGCACAACTACGAAATGGATCCTAACAGCCTCGTAGTGAGCAAAATCTTCGTAGACCAAGGTCCTACGTTGAAGCGTTTCCGTCCGCGCGCTATGGGTCGCGCAAGCCGCATCCATAAACGCACAAGCCACATCACAGTGGTACTAAACGAGAAATAAGGAGGGATTACGTGTGGGTCAAAAGGTAAGCCCGGTAGGACTTCGGATCGGTGTCATTCGTGACTGGGAGTCCAAATGGTACGCTGACAAGGACTTCGCAACTCTGTTGCACGAAGACTTGAAAATCCGCAAGTTTGTAAAAGGGCGTCTGAAAGACGCTGCTGTATCCACTATCGAAATCGAACGCGCAGCTAATCGCGTGAACGTTACGATTCACACCGCTAAGCCTGGTATGGTAATTGGTAAAGGTGGAGCTGAAGTTGAAACTTTGCGCAAATCCTTGACTGATCTGACTGGCAAACGCGTTCATATCAATATCAACGAAGTAAAACGTCCGGATCTGGATGCTACTCTGGTAGCTGAAAACATCGCACGTCAACTGGAAAACCGCATTTCCTTCCGCCGTGCGCAAAAGCAATCGATCACTCGTACGCTGCGCGCTGGTGCAAAAGGTATCAAAACTTTGGTAAGCGGTCGTCTTGGCGGCGCGGACATCGCACGTTCTGAAGGTTACAGCGAAGGTACTGTTCCGCTCCATACGCTGCGTGCTGACATCGACTACGGTACTGCTGAAGCACATACCACTTATGGTCGTATCGGTGTAAAAGTATGGATCTATCGTGGAGAAGTCCTTCCAGCGAGAAAGAACGTCGCTACTGAGGAAGGAGGCAAGTAATCATGTTGACGCCAAAACGCGTGAAACACCGTAAACAACACCGCGGGAAAATGGCTGGTAACGCAAAAGGCGGTACTACTGTTGCGTTCGGTGAATACGGATTGCAAGCAATGGAGCCATCTTGGGTAACTAACCGTCAGATCGAGGCTGCTCGTATCGCGATGACTCGTTACATCAAACGTGGCGGTAAAGTATGGATTAAAATCTTCCCTGACAAGCCAATTACACAAAAACCGCTCGAAGTACGGATGGGTTCCGGTAAAGGTTCTCCTGAGAAATGGGTAGCGGTAGTGAAGCCAGGCAAGATCATGTTTGAACTTGCTGGCGTACCTGAAGAAGTCGCTCGCGAAGCTATGCGCCTTGCTATGCACAAGCTGCCTATCAAGTGCAAATTCGTGAAGCGTGAAGAAGTGGGTGGTGACGCACATGAAGGCTAATGAGTTCCGTAATTTGACCACTGCCGAGATCGAACAAAACGTCGCTTCTTTGAAAGAAGAGTTGTTCAACCTTCGTTTCCAGTTGGCTACGGGTCAACTCGAAACCACATCTCGCATTAAACAAGTGCGTAAGGATATTGCTCGTGCGAAAACCATCCTGCGCCAGAGAGAATTGGGAATCGGCTAATTAAAGGAAGGAGGTTTGAACGATGACCGCAGAACGCAATATGCGTCGATCCGTTGTAGGTCGCGTTGTTTCCGACAAAATGGATAAAACCATTGTTGTGCTTGTTGAAACTTACAAGACACACCCGTTGTACGGCAAACGCGTGAAATACTCCAAAAAGTTCAAGGCTCACGACGAGAACAACACGGCAAAAGTGGGCGACATCGTAGAATTGATGGAAACTCGTCCTTTGTCCAAAGATAAACGTTTCCGTTTGGTACGTATCGTCGAAGAGGCAGTAATCGTATAAGTCAGATTTTCGGATATCAAATCCGAAAGGAGGAACAGTAAATGATCCAAACTCAGACGAGATTGGCTGTTGCTGACAACTCCGGTGCAAAGGAACTCATGTGCATCAAGGTTCTGGGTGGTTCCGGTCGCAAAACGGCGAACATCGGTGATGTTATCGTGTGCTCCGTAAAATCCGCTACACCCGGCGGCGTTGTCAAGAAAGGTCAAGTAGTTAAAGCAGTTGTAGTTCGTACTGTAAGTGGCGTTCGTCGTCAAGATGGTTCTTACATTCGTTTTGATGAAAATGCAGCTGTAGTCATCAAAGAAGATAAGTCCCCACGTGGTACTCGTATCTTTGGACCAGTAGCTCGTGAGCTCCGCGACAAAGATTTCATGAAGATCATCTCTCTGGCTCCAGAGGTTATCTAATTGAACGGAAAAACTCAGGCAGTTTGTTCGATAGGAGGTGCACCAAGCGATGCACGTTAAAAAAGGCGACACTGTTATCGTAATTGCGGGCAAAGATAAAGGCAAAAAAGGTCGCGTTCTCGCTGCTTATCCGAAGAAAGAACGCGTACTGGTTGAAGGTATCAACCTCGTGAAGAAACACAGCCGTCCGTCCCAAGCTAACCCGCAAGGTGGCATTGTGACTCAAGAAGCAGCGATTCACGTTTCCAACGTATCTTTGATCGATCCGAAGTCCGGAAAAGCTACTCGCATCGGTTACAAAGTTTTGGATAACGGTAAGAAAGTACGGTATGCGAAAAAGTCTGGCGAAGTACTCGACAAGTAGTCAGGTTGGAAAGGAGGATATCCTAGATGGCAACAAGATTGAAAGAAAAGTACACTAACGAAATCGTGCCTGGTTTGATGAGCAAGTTCAACTACACTTCCATCATGCAAGTGCCGAAAGTAGAAAAGATCATCATCAATATGGGTGTTGGCGAAGCGGTAGGCAACGCTAAATCCTTGGATACTGCGGTTGAAGACCTGCAAATTATCGCTGGTCAAAAGCCTGTAGTAACTCGCGCTAAGAAGTCCATCGCTGGCTTCAAATTGCGTGAAGGTATGCCGATCGGTGCGAAGGTTACCCTGCGCGGCGAGCGTATGTACCACTTCCTCGACAAATTGATGAACGTATCTCTCCCGCGTGTTCGTGACTTCCGTGGAATTTCTTCCAAGGCATTTGACGGTCGCGGTAACTACACACTTGGTCTGAAGGAACAACTGATCTTCCCTGAGATCGAGTACGATAAAATCGACAAAGTTCGCGGTATGGACATCGTAATTGTTACTTCCGCGAAAACGGATGAGGAAGCTCGTGAGTTGCTGACTCAAATGGGTATGCCATTCCGTAAATAAACCCACTCGTAAGGAGGGAAGAATGTGGCAAAGAAATCTATGATCATCAAGCAACAGCGGCAGCCGAAGTTTGCAGTACGCGCGTACACTCGTTGCGAGCGTTGCGGACGTCCTCACTCCGTATTGCGCAAATTCAAACTCTGCCGTATTTGCTTCCGTGAACTTGCTTATAAAGGTCAAATTCCAGGCGTGAAAAAAGCAAGCTGGTAATTTGAAACGGGAAGGAGGTTTTCTCTCATGGTTATGACTGATCCAATCGCAGATATGTTGACACGTATTCGTAACGCCAACATGGTTCGCCACGAGAAAGTGGAAATCCCGGCGTCCACCATCAAGAAGGAAATCGCGCGCATTCTGAAAGAAGAAGGCTTCATCCGCGATGCGGAGTTTGTTGAAGACAACAAACAAGGAATCATCCGCGTATTCCTGAAATATGGTGCGAACAACGAGCGCGTCATCACAGGTCTGAAACGTATCTCCAAACCAGGACTTCGTGTTTATGCAAAAAACAATGAAGTACCTAAGGTTTTGGGTGGCCTCGGTTGCGCGATCATCTCTACATCCACTGGCGTTATGACTGACAAGCAAGCTCGTCAAGCTCATGTTGGTGGAGAAGTTCTTGCATACGTTTGGTAATCAACAGAATGTAAAAAGCACAGGAGGTGCACCACATGTCTCGTGTCGGTAGAAAACCGATCGTGGTACCTGCAGGCGTTACCCTCACTCTGAACGGAACTGAGCTGACGGTAAAGGGCCCTAAGGGTCAACTCGTTCGTAACTTCCATGAAGATATTAAAATCAACATCGCTGAAAACGAAGTAGTAGTAGAGCGTCCAAGCGATAACAAACTTCACCGTTCCCTGCACGGTACAACTCGTGCGCTTGTTGCCAACATGGTAAAAGGCGTATCCGAAGGCTTCACTCGTACCTTGGAACTGGTCGGTGTAGGTTACCGTGCTGCCAAAACTGGCAACGGCGTTACTCTTTCTCTTGGTTTCTCCCACCCAGTGGAAGTTACTCCAGAAGCGGGTATCGAAATCGATGTACCAAACCAAACCACTCTGGTGGTTAAAGGCATCAACAAAGAGCGCGTAGGTCAAGTTGCTGCTGAAATTCGTTCGCTGCGTAAACCTGAGCCTTACAAAGGTAAAGGTATTAAGTACAGTGATGAAGTGGTTCGTCGTAAAGAAGGTAAAAAAGGTAAATAAGCTTCTAGCTTCATGAGAAAGGAGGCCGCTTAATGTTTACGAAAGCTGATAAAAACAAAGCTCGGAAAAAACGTCACCTGCGTATCCGCAAACGTGTGATTGGTACTGCCATTCGCCCACGTCTGAACGTATTCCGTTCTTCTAAGCACATCTACGCTCAACTGATTGATGATGCAACTGGCGTAACACTGGCATCTGCATCTTCTTTGGATAAAGAGCTGGGCCTGAAAAATGGCGCTAACGTGGAAGCTGCTACAGCTGTTGGCACACTGATCGCTAAGCGTGCACAAGAAAAAGGTGCGACTGAAGTGATTTTTGACCGCGGTGGTTACATCTATCATGGACGTATTAAAGCACTGGCAGAAGCAGCTCGTGAAGCTGGTCTGCAATTCTAACAACAAGGAGGGTAAGGAATGCGTATCGACCCTAGCAAATTAGAGCTCGAAGAAAAAGTAGTCGCTGTTAACCGCGTAGCTAAAACGGTTAAAGGTGGACGTCGTATGAGCTTCAGCGCCCTGGTTGTTGTGGGAGACCGTAACGGCCACGTAGGTGCTGGTATGGGTAAAGCTCAAGAAGTTCCAGACGCCATTCGCAAAGCGATTGACGACGCTAAGAAAAAATTGATCCGTGTACCGATGAGAGGAACAACTGTTCCACACGAAGTTATGTGCCAATTCGGTGCTGGTAAAGTTCTCATCAAACCTGCTGCCCCTGGTACAGGTGTTATCGCCGGCGGACCTGTTCGTGCCGTACTCGAACTGGCTGGTGTAGGCGATATCTTGAGTAAGTCTCTTGGTTCCAACAATCCTATCAACATGGTCAACGCTACGCTGGAAGGCCTTGGTCGCCTGAAAACAGCGGAAGATGTCGCGAAATTGCGCGGTAAGACTGTTGACGAGTTGTTGGGTTAATAAGGAGGGAATGAACATGGCAAAATTGCAAATCACCCTCAAACGTAGCCTGATCGGTCGCACTGTAGACCAACAAGATACTGTAAAAGCTCTTGGTCTTCGCAAAATCAACTCCACTGTAGTGAAGGAAGACAACGCTGCAATTCGTGGAATGGTTTTCAAAGTGAAGCACTTGGTTGAAGTGAAAGAAGTAGAAGCATAATTGAACATCTCAATCAGTTAGGAGGTGCAACGTATGAAATTGCATGAACTGCAACCTGCAGAAGGATCCCGTCACACTCGTAAGCGCATCGGTCGCGGTATCGGTAGCGGTACTGGCAAAACTGCTGGTAAAGGTCACAAAGGTCAAAACGCTCGTTCCGGTGGCGGTGTACGCCCAGGTTTCGAGGGTGGTCAAAACCCATTGTACCGTCGTCTGCCTAAGCGTGGTTTCACTAACATCAGCCGCAAAGAATTTGCGATTGTTAGCCTGGACGCGCTGAACCGTTTCGAAGAGGGTACTGTAGTAACGCCTGAACTGTTGAAAGAAACAGGTGTTATCAGCGCGCTGCGCGACGGTGTTAAGGTTCTTGCTAACGGTGAACTGACTGTGAAGCTGACCGTTAAAGCTCACAAGTTCTCCGGAGCTGCTGCTGAGAAGATCGCTCAAGTCGGTGGAACAACCGAGGTGATCTAATGTTAGCGTCCTTAACTAACATTTTTAAGATTGGCGACTTACGTCGTAAGATCCTTTTTACTCTCATGATGTTGGTCGTCTTCCGGATCGGAAGCTTTGTACCCGTTCCTAACGTAAACGTCGAGCTGTTTCAGCAGAACACAAACCACTTGTTGGGCTTGTTGAACACCTTCTCTGGTGGAGCACTGCAAAACTTCTCGATTTTTGCCATGGGTATCATGCCATACATTACGGCCTCGATTATCATGCAGCTGATGTCGATGGATGTAGTGCCTAAGCTGACGCAATGGGCACGCGAAGGGGAAGTTGGCCGTCGCAAGATTGCTACTGTTACCCGTTACGCTACGATCATCCTCGGCTTGATTCAGTCTGTTGGTATGACGATCGGTTTTAATAATATGGCGCCTGGCTTGCTCAAGGACACTTCCGTTGGCAGCTATGCACTCATTGCGTTGACACTGACGGCTGGGACCGCATTCATGATGTGGATGGGGGAACAGATTACGGAAAAGGGTATCGGTAACGGGATTTCGATCCTGATCGTTGCTGGTATCGTCGCGAACATTCCACACGGAATCACGACGATTTACACTACGCAATTCGCTGACCCTTCTCAAAACGTATTCTTCAGCATCGTCAAAGTTGTGATCATTCTGCTGGTGATCCTCGCTATTATCGTCGGGGTTATCTTTATGCAGCAAGGGATTCGTAAAATTCCAGTGCAATACGCGAAGCGAGTGGTTGGACGTAAAATGTACGGTGGTCAATCCACACACATTCCACTGAAAATCAACTCTGCGGGTGTTATTCCTGTAATCTTTGCGGTCTCGCTCGTACTGTTCCCTTCGACAATCGCACAGTTCTGGGTGGATTCATCCGGTACAGGGTTCGCCAACTGGATCTATCGCAACTTCCAAGTCAATGAACCGTTGGGAATGACGTTGTACGCTATCTTGATTCTCGGGTTCACCTATTTCTACACATTTGTTCAGATCAATCCTGTGCAAATGGCAGAGAACATGAGAAAAAATGGCGGTTACATTCCTGGTATCCGACCCGGTAAAAACACTGAGGTTTACATTACTCGTACACTAAACCGCCTTACATTGGCTGGCGCTTTGTTCTTGATGGCAATTGCTATCTTGCCATTCTTCT
The DNA here is from genome assembly GCF_003521185.1 of Brevibacillus sp. Classification (NCBI taxonomy): domain Bacteria; kingdom Bacillati; phylum Bacillota; class Bacilli; order Caryophanales; family Paenibacillaceae; genus Brevibacillus; species Brevibacillus sp. Next base: position 14,736 of record NZ_DOTK01000021.1, on the reverse strand, counting down.
TCAGTAAGCTGGCTAACTTGCCGCAGCAGATTTACATCGGCGGCACTTCGCTCTTGATTGTGATCGGGGTAGCCCTTGATACAATGAAGCAGATCGAAAGCCAGATGATCAAACGCCATTACCAAGGGTTTATCAAGTAATGACTTAGATGTTTACAGAAAAGCCTCTGTAGCTTTTCTTTATGGGACGGAGGGAATGGACGTGAATATAATTCTGATGGGGCTGCCTGGTGCCGGTAAAGGAACACAGGCAGAACGTATCGTAAAAGAGTTTGATATCCCGCACATTTCGACTGGCGACATGTTCCGGGCTGCGGTTAAAAACGAAACGCCGCTCGGACTGCAAGCCAAATCCTTTATGGATAAAGGTTTGCTTGTTCCCGATGAAGTAGTCATCGGAATTGTGCGGGAGCGCCTCTCGATGGAAGACTGCGCAAAGGGTTTCCTGTTGGATGGATTTCCGCGCACAGTTCCACAGGCGGAAGCGTTGACAGCTACCGTAAAAGAGCTGGGACGCGAAATTGATCATGTGATTAATATCAACGTTCATCGCGAGCAATTGATTGAACGTCTGACCGGTCGCTGGATCTGCCCTGTATGTGGAGCTAGCTATCACACGATGTTCAATCCTCCAAAAGAGGCTGGCGTGTGTGACAAAGATGGTGGTAAGCTGTATCAGCGTGAAGATGACAAGATCGAAGTGGTAACACAACGTCTTGACGTCAACATCGCGCAGACTCAGCCACTCATCGACTACTACTCCGCACAGGAACTCCTGCGAGATATCAATGGGGAACAAGATATCCAGGTAGTGTTTGCGGAAATTAAGTCATTGCTAAGAGGGTAATTGCCGAATGATTATCCTGAAGTCGAAAGCAGAACTTGAGGTTATGCGCGAAGCTGGTCGTATCGTCGCACTCACCCATCAAGAACTGGCCAAGGCAATTAAGCCTGGTGTCACGACAAAGCAGCTAGACGAAATTGCCGAGACATTTATTCGCAGCATGGGAGCAGTTCCATCATTTAAAGGCTACGGTGGCTTTCCAGGTAGTATCTGTGCTTCAGTCAATGAAGAACTCGTACACGGGATCCCAGGGAAACGGGCGTTGCAAGAGGGAGACATCATCAGTATCGACATCGGTGCTCAGTTCCAAGGGTACCATGGAGACTCCGCTTGGACGTATCCGGTCGGCAAGATTTCAGCAGAGAATGAAAAGCTGTTGCGGGTAACGGAAGAATCGCTCTTCAAGGGGCTTGAAAAAGCTGTTCCTGGTGGACGATTGTCTGATATCTCACATGCGATTCAAGTTCATGCAGAAGCTGCCGGCTTCACACTCGTCCGCGAGTATGTGGGGCATGGGATTGGGCAAAACTTGCACGAAGATCCGCAGGTTCCTAACTACGGTCCTCCTGATCGGGGGCCGAGGTTAAAACCAGGCATGGTGTTGGCAATTGAGCCAATGGTAAATGCCGGCGAACGTTATGTCCGCACATTGGAGGACAATTGGACGGTAGTAACATTGGATCGGAAAACATGTGCTCATTTTGAACACACCATCGCGATTACGGAAGATGGCTATGAGATTTTTACACGAACATAAAGCGGGAGTTCCGAGTGATTCGGGATTGTCGTCCAACGTGTCGACGATAAGTTCGTTGTGTGATCATTTCGCAAAACTCATGGTCCGACTGAAGAGCAGAAGAAAGGAGAGTTTACCATGGCAAAAGATGATGTAATTGAGGTAGAAGGCACAGTAATTGAGCCTTTGCCGAATGCTATGTTTCGAGTAGAATTGGAGAATGGACACAAAGTCCTTGCTCACGTGTCCGGAAAAATCCGCATGCACTTTATCCGTATCCTGCCGGGGGATAAAGTAACTGTTGAACTGTCGCCGTACGACTTGACCCGCGGACGTATTACGTACCGCTATAAATAGTAAGCAAAACCCCTAGAAAAGGGAGGCAAGAACCATGAAAGTGAGACCTTCGGTTAAACCGATCTGCGAGAAATGCAAGGTTATCCGTCGTAAAGGTAACGTAATGGTTATTTGTGAAAATCCTAAGCATAAGCAAAAACAAGGGTAAACAAGGAGGTGCTTCTGACACATGGCACGTATTGCAGGCGTAGACTTGCCGCGCGAAAAACGCGTTGAAGTTGCTCTTACCTACATTTTTGGTATTGGCCGCCCCACGTCTAAAAAAATTCTGTCTGCCACTGGCGTAGACGTGAACACTCGTGTTCGCGATCTGACAGAAGATGAAGTTAGCAAACTGCGTGAGTACATCGACAAAACCGTTAAGGTGGAAGGCGATCTCCGTCGTGAGATTTCCCTGAACATCAAACGTTTGATGGAAATCGGATGCTTCCGTGGAATCCGTCACCGTCGTGGACTGCCAGTTCGTGGTCAACGCTCTAAAACAAATGCTCGTACACGTAAAGGTCCACGTCGTACGGTAGCAAACAAGAAGAAGTAAAGGAGGGTAAACTGACATGGCGAAAAGAAAACAGGCTACAGCAACTCGTACCCGTCGTCGTGATCGTAAAAATGTTGAAGTCGGCGTAGCACATATCCGCTCTACTTTCAACAACACGATCGTAACCATTACAGATCCACACGGTAACGCGATCTCTTGGTCCAGCGCTGGTTCCCTCGGCTTCAAAGGCTCCCGTAAAAGCACTCCATTTGCTGCACAAATGGCTGCTGAAGCGGCTGCACGTGTTGCTATGGAACATGGCATGCGTTCCCTTGAAGTATCGGTAAAAGGCCCAGGTGCTGGTCGTGAAGCAGCGATCCGTTCCCTGCAAGCAACTGGTCTTGAAGTGAACATGATTAAAGACGTGACGCCAATTCCGCACAACGGTTGCCGTCCACCAAAACGTCGCCGCGTGTAACTGGTTTATATTGTTCAGAACATGTCCATACTAGAATGGTAAATTCTGATTTATAGCTTGTCATGCACGCAAACGGTAAACCGCCGGGGAAATTCCTGAGTGGGCACGTATGCGGCCCACCCAAGGATTTCGACGTTTTGAAGGAGGGTTTGTTTAATGATAGAAATAGAAAAACCAAAAATCGAGGTTGTGGAAGTAAGCGACGACAACTCGTATGGGAAATTTGTTGTAGAACCTCTGGAGCGCGGATACGGAACTACCCTTGGCAACTCGCTGAGACGAATTCTTCTTTCGTCCTTGCCAGGCGCGGCAGTTCGTACTGTTCAAATCGATGGGGTTCTTCACGAGTTCTCGACAGTGGAAGGCGTCGTTGAAGATGTAACCGAGATCATCCTGAACATCAAAGGCTTGGCGCTGAAGATCCATTCCGATGAAGAAAAAGTAATCGAGATCGATGCAGAAGGCGAAGGCGTTGTCAAAGCGGGAGATATCCGTGCTGACAGTGATGTGGAGGTCTTAAACCCTGATCTTCATATTGCAACGTTGGCCAATGGCGGTCGTCTGCATATCCGCATGACAGCTGGACGTGGTCGTGGTTATGTTCAATCAGATGGAAACAAATCCGAGGATCTGCCTATTGGTGTGATTCCGATTGATTCGATCTACACGCCGATCAAGCGCGTTAACTATCAAGTGGAAAATACCCGCGTAGGGCAAATGACCAACTATGATAAGTTGACACTTGAGGTTTGGACAAACGGCAGTATCAGTCCGGAAGAAGCCGTAAGTCTCGGCGCCAAAATCATGACGGAGCACTTGAACCTGTTTGTCGGTCTGACCGATGAGGCGAAAGATGCTGAAATCATGGTTGAAAAAGAGGAAGACAAAAAGGAAAAAGTCTTGGAGATGACTATCGAAGAGCTGGACCTTTCTGTTCGTTCCTACAACTGCTTGAAGCGTGCCGGTATCAACACCGTGCAAGAGCTGACGCAGAAGACCGAAGAGGACATGATGAAAGTGCGCAACTTGGGTCGCAAATCTCTGGAAGAAGTGCAGGAAAAGCTGGCTGAGCTGGGACTTTCCCTGCGTAGCGACGACTAGAGTAGCAATTCCAAAAGGCAAGCTTTTGTTCTCTCAAGTCAGTCCCTTTAGGGGGATTACAGATCTGGCTTCCCGACAGTAGAGGTTTCTACGTAGTGTTGCCAGCTTGAAAAGGGAGGTAAAGACAATGGCATACCGTAAATTGGGTCGTCGTAGTTCAGCTCGTAAAGCGTTGTTCCGCGACTTGGTAACTGACCTGATCATCAACGAGCGTATCGAAACTACAGAGATGAAGGCGAAAGAACTGCGCCCAATCGCTGAGAAAATGATCACGCTCGCGAAACGCGGCGATCTGCATGCTCGTCGTCAAGTGGCTGCTTACGTTCGTAAAGAAGTTGCGAACGCAGAAGGTCGCGATGCTGTACAAAAACTGTTCGATGAAATCGCGCCACGCTTCAAAGAGCGCAACGGTGGATACACTCGTATCCTGAAAGCCGGCCCTCGCCGCGGCGACGCTGCTCCAATGGCGTACATCGAATTTGTTTAATAGTGGATAGAAATTGGTCGTTTGACATTGGGAGCGAGACACAACCTCGGCACCGGTGGTAATTGACCGTGAAAAGGGTGGGGGCAGATCTGGTCATAGGCTGGACTCTGATTCAACCCTTTTTTTCTTTCTGTCTGGAGAAATCCTGCTGGTCTGTTGAAGGCTGGGGAGGAAACACCTCATGAATGAAGAGAGCCTGCTGGCACTGCAAGATGTTTCGTATTCCTACGATGGAGAGAATGGCAGTCACGTTCTTGTATTGAAGGATGTCGATCTGACCATTCAAAAAGGTTCCTTTGTGTCCGTACTGGGCCATAACGGTTCCGGCAAGTCTACGATGGCGAAGCTGATGAACGCCTTATTGCTTCCTGAAGGCGGGAGGGTGCTTGTCGCTGGCATGGATACTGCCAAGGGAGAGATGGTCTGGGAGATACGCCGTCATGTAGGCATGGTCTTCCAAAACCCTGACAATCAGATTGTCGGGGCTACCGTGGAGGATGATGTCGCCTTCGGGCTTGAAAACATGGGGGTTGATCCCGAGCAGATGCGGCAGCGTATTGATGAGGCATTGGCTTCGGTAGGGATGGAGGCGTACTTGCTGGCACAGCCGCACCGCTTGTCAGGGGGACAAAAGCAGCGCGTGGCGATTGCCGGAATCATGGCAATGCGGCCATCGGTCATCATTTTGGATGAAGCGACAGCTATGCTGGACCCCCAGGGCAGACAGGAAGTGCTGCAACTGGTGAAGACCTTGAATCGTGACGAAGGGATTACCATCATCAATATTACGCATTTCCCGGATGAAGCGATCTACTCAGACCGGGTCGTCGTGATGAATGCCGGAGAAGTTCTGATGGAAGGAACGCCTGAAGAGGTGTTTAATCAGGTCGAGCGTTTGAAGAAAGTCGGACTGGATGTTCCATTCGCTGTCCGGATTCGGCATGTGCTGGCTTCCAAAGGAATTGATCTCCCGTTTGTACTGCACCAAGAGGAGCTGGTGGAGCACGTATGCAGATTACTTTTGACCAGGTAAGCCATGTTTACGGAAAAGGAACACCGTTTGAGCGTATAGCCTTGCACGACATCTCGTTTACGATTCCATCGGGGGCTTTTGTAGGGATTATCGGGCAAACAGGCTCCGGCAAGTCGACATTGATCCAGCATTTGAACGGCTTGCTTTTGCCAAGCGCCGGGAAAATAACCTTGGGTGACACGGTAATCACCGCGAAGCAGCGATTGCCGCATGAGCAAAGGCGGGATATCGGTCTTGTTTTCCAGTACCCGGAACATCAATTGTTTGAGGAAACGGTAGCGAAGGATGTTGCCTTTGGGCCTTCAAACTTTGAATTGCCGGAAGCGATGGTGGATGCCAGGGTGCGGGAAGCTCTTGAGATCGTTGGTCTGGATTACGAAAAAGTCAAGGATCGCTCCCCGTTTCACATGAGCGGAGGGCAAATGCGGCGTGTAGCGCTGGCGGGTGTTCTGGCCATGCAGCCGAAAGTTCTCGTTTTGGACGAGCCGACAGCCGGTTTGGACCCAGAAGGGCGCAATTTGATCCTCGAAGCGATCTACCGCATTCATCAGGAGCAGAAGCTGACGACGCTCCTGGTCACTCACAGCATGGAAGAGGCGGCGAGGTATGCCGACTATATGCTCGTGCTGGCGCAGGGAAAAGTGGCTTTGCAGGGCAAGCCGGATGAAGTCTTCATGCAGGCAGAACGACTCCGCGAGCTGGCTATGGATGTGCCTGAGACGGTTGCGTTTGTGTCGAGGCTGAACCAGATGCTGCCGGACAAGGAAGGTCTGCCGAACTCCGTCTATCGGGAAGAAGAGTTGATTGCCCATCTGCTGGAACGTCTTTCCGTACCAAAGGAGGGCTAGGCATGCTGCAAAATATAGCCATTGGTCAATACGTACCTGGGCATTCCTTTTTACATCGCGCTGATCCGCGAAGCAAACTGCTCTTTATTATTCTTTTTGCCACGTTAGTCTTTTTGGCTAACAATGCGTTAACGTACGCAGTATTGATCGCTTTTACGCTGTATGCCGGACTGCTGTCCAGGCTCTCGCTTGGCTATATTCTGAAAAGCTTGAAGCCTGTCTGGATACTGATCGTGTTCACCATCGTCCTGCACATTTTCATGACCAAAGGCGGTACCGTCTACTTCCAGTGGGGCTGGTTTACTGTGGAGGAACGCGGGGTGCAGCAAGCAATCTTCATTTCCTTCCGTCTTGGGTTGCTGGTGATCATCAGCTCTTTGCTGACGCTGACCACCTCGCCCATCGATTTGACGGAGGGGCTTGAACGTCTGCTTGGCCCATTTGCCCGGATTGGCGTCCCTGTGCACGATATTGCCCTGATGATGTCGATTGCGATCCGTTTCATACCTACCTTGATGGAAGAGACGGACAAAATCATCAAGGCGCAGACTGCCAGAGGAGCCAACTTTACGAGTGGCAGCCTGATAAAACGCGCGCAGAATCTGATTCCGATTGCGATTCCGCTGTTCGTCAGCGCGTTTCGCCGGGCAGAGGATCTTGCTCTCGCTATGGAAGCCAGAGGATATCGCGGAGGTGTCGGACGGACCCGGTTGCACAAGCTTGCCTTTTCCTGGCGAGATGCAGGAATGGCCGTTGCAGGCGTCTTGCTGGCGATTACGATTGGATGGTGGCGAGCATGAGACGGCTGCGCTGTGTTTTAGGATACGACGGAACAGACTTCAGCGGCTTTCAGGTGCAGCCAGACCAGGTGACGGTGCAAGGGGAGATTGAAGCGGCGTTGACGAGAATTACGGGGGAATCGATCCAGATTCACGGTTCAGGACGAACGGATGCAGGCGTGCATGCACGCGGCCAGGTGATTCATTTTGATACGGACAGTCATATTCCTTTGGATAAATGGCGATTCGTGCTGAATAACCAGTTGCCTGATGCTATCGTGATCCGCTCTGTGGAAGAGGTGGCAGAGTCCTTTCACGCCCGTTTTGACGTGCAGGTGAAGGAGTATCGGTATTGCATCGACAACAACCCTGCGCCGGATGTGTTTCGTCATCGCTATGCGGATCATATTCGTTTTCCGCTGGACGTTGCGGCCATGCAGCAAGCTGCCTGTCATTTGGTAGGAGAACATGACTTTACGTCATTTTGCTCAGCCAAAACGTTTGTCGAGGACAAGGTCCGCACGATTTACAGCCTGACAGTAGAGCGCAGCGGCGGCGAAGTATGGGTAACGTGCCGGGGCAATGGCTTTTTGTACAACATGGTGCGCATTATTGTGGGCACCTTGGTGGAAGTCGGGCAGGGCAAACGCCATCCCGATGAACTCAAAAAGATTCTTGCCGCACGCGATCGGGAAATGGCAGGGAAGACAGCGCCAGCCAAAGGTTTGACGATGTGGGAAGTCGTCTATTAACAGACAGATTTCCAACTATTAGACCAAGTGGAGGCACTTGACTACGAGACTGCGATGTAGTACGATATTCCTTGGTATTTTAACCCCGCCTAGCCCCACTCTAGCCCCGGGATTGAAAGACAAGATCGTGATTAATGGAACACCTGGAAGAGTTGCTCACCCGTAACAGCAATTATCTTCCATTGCAAGTTTCGGTTGTTTTGGTTATAAGTAGATGGACATGTAAAGGTAAGATATTTAGGAGGGACAAAAATGCGTACCACATATATGGCGAAACCGCTCGAAGTTGAGCGCAAATGGTACATCGTTGACGCAGAAGGCCAAACGCTGGGCCGTCTGGCAAGCGAAGTAGCTTCTATCCTGCGCGGCAAATTGAAACCTGAATTCACTCCTCACGTTGACGCTGGCGATTTCGTAATCGTAATCAACGCTGACAAAGTGAAACTGACAGGTAACAAGCTGCAAGACAAAATTTACTACACTCACTCCCTGTATCCAGGTGGTTTGAAAAAGACTACTGCTGGCGACATGCTGAACAAAAAACCAGCTCGTATGTTCGAACTGGCGGTAAAAGGTATGCTGCCTAAAAACAGCTTGGGACGTCAAATGTTCACTAAGCTGAAAGTTTACGCTGGTACTGAGCATCCACATGCAGCACAAAAACCAGAAGTTTGGCAAATTCGCGGTTAAGGTAAAGGGAGGAAATATACGTGGCACAAGTACAATACTACGGTACAGGTCGTCGTAAGCACTCCGTAGCACGTGTTCGCCTGGTTCCAGGTGAAGGTCGCATCGTGATCAACAAACGTGAAATGGATACTTACTTTGGTTTGGAAACACTGAAATTGATCGTAAAACAACCACTCGTTCTGACTGAGACTCTTGGTCGTTACGATGTACTGGTTAACGTAAACGGCGGCGGAACAACTGGCCAAGCTGGTGCAATCCGTCACGGCGTTGCTCGCGCTCTGCTGAAAGCAGATCCAGAACTGCGCGGCGCTCTGAAACGCGCTGGCTTCCTGACTCGCGACCCACGCATGAAAGAACGTAAAAAATACGGCTTGAAAGCTGCTCGTCGCGCACCTCAGTTCTCCAAACGTTAATTTTTGTTTGGCAAGGCTCTCGAACCTTTTTGGTTCGGGAGCTTTTTTGCATTTTGTCCCAGCGCATGATCAGCCTTTTGGTTCCAGGCTACTGACCTACGGAATATTTGTCCATGTTTGTCCATATGATGAAACGAGAGAATGGGACAAAGGGGACGATACGCCGTGACACGAAAAGGGGTAGGCTGGATACTGGCTTTCGCTTTACTGGTGGTGTTGTTCACCTACGAATCGCCGGACCGTTCGTCGTGGACGGCATGGTCATTGCCGTTGACCGGAACCGTTATTGCCATCGACCCGGGACACGGGGGCAAAGATGGCGGGGCTACGTCCAGTTCAGGCGATGTGGTGGAAAAAGAGGTGACGCTGGCAATCAGTATGTACTTGCGCGATTTTCTCCAGCAGTCAGGTGCATTTGTCATCATGACAAGGGAGGAAGACAAGGATCTCGCTTCACCGGAAGCTGATCGGGCCAAAAAAAGAAAGTCGGAAGATATCCGCAACCGGGTGAAACTGGTGAACGACAGCTCTCCCGATTTTCTGGTCAGCATCCATGTAAATTCGATTCCTTCGCCCAAGTGGTCGGGTGCGCAAACTTTTTACTCGCCGACTTTCAAAAAAAGCGGAGAGGTATCGTACCTGATTCAGGATGAGATCAAACGGGTGCTGGGCAATACCGATCGTGTTCCAAGCAAGACGAACAACGTGTTTTTGATTCGCGAGGTAAACTGCCCCGCTGTATTGGTCGAGGTTGGGTTTGTCAGCAATACGGAAGAGGCAAAACGGCTACAGAGCACGGAGTACCAAAAAGCTATGGCGAATGCGATTTACCAGGGGATTTTGCGGCAGTATTCCGGAGAAAAAGCGCCAATTGCACCTTGAGCGGGCGGCGACTGTGTGCCGCTCGTCTGAATGTGCTATAATGAACGCGCAAACTACCTTGTAAGAACGGTATGAAATCAATTGCCAAGACTATAGATGAGGTGAACAAGCATGTTGACCAGAGAACAAATTTTGGAAGCGCTGCGCGATGTAAAAGACCCTGAGATCAATCGCAGCCTGGTCGAGTTGAACATGATCAGAGACATACGTGTTGAAGGCGCTACAGTTAGCCTGACAGTCGTATTGACGATCTCCGGCTGTCCTCTCAAGGCCAAGATCGAAGACGACGTCATAGGGGCTGTTAAAGCGCTTGGAGCGGAGGAAGTACGTGTCCAGTTTGGCTCGATGACGGACGAGGAGCGTGCGGCTCTCAGCGCCCAGCTCCGCAATACTCAGGGAGGTCAAACCCACAACATGACGCCGGGACAAGCACCTCTGCTCAATCCGATTTTGGCCAAGGATTCGAACACGACCTTCATCGCGATTACTTCCGGTAAAGGCGGAGTTGGAAAATCGACAGTGACGGTCAACCTGGCAGTCGCGCTTGCCCGCCTGGGGAACAAAGTCGGGATTATCGACGCTGACATCTACGGCTTCAGCGTGCCTGACATGATGAACATCGACCAGCGCCCAACCGTTATCGGAGAAACAATCCTTCCGGTAGAAAAGCAAAACGTGAAGGTCATGTCCATGGGCTTCTTCGTAGAGGACAACTCGCCGATCATTTGGCGTGGGCCGATGCTTGGCAAAATGCTGCGCAACTTCTTTACGGAAGTTCACTGGGGCGAAGAGCTGGACTACTTGCTGCTGGACTTGCCGCCAGGAACGGGTGACATGGCTTTGGATGTGCACACGATGATTCCGCAGAGCATGGAGATCGTTGTGACGACCCCACACGCTACGGCAGCCTTTGTAGCGGCGCGTGCCGGTGCGATGGCAAAGCGGACGGGACACGAGATTCTTGGCATCGTGGAGAACATGGCGTGGTACGAGGCGAAAGATGGTTCCAAAGAATACGTATTTGGACGCGGTGGCGGAGCGAAGCTGGCGGAGACACTGACTACCGAGCTGTTGGCGCAAATTCCGCTGGGACAACCTGAGAATCATCCGTCCGAACCAGATTACTCTCCATCTGTTTATCGCGAGGATAGCGCAATCGGGCAGCTGTATATGGATATGGCGAAACGCGTTATGGCAAAATGTGAACAGCAGTAAGCACAAAAGACAGGAAAAAGGTGGGCCCGCCCTTCGGGAGCTCACCTTTTTTTGTTAGGAAGAGGAGTCGCCAGAATCTCCACCGCTATCCCCGCCGCTTTTGCCTTTTTTCTTCGGTTTCAGTTCTTTCGGCTTGGTCATGTCTTCGGAGACTTTGGTCATTAGCTTCATCAACTCGGCTTGAAACAGCGGGCTTTGCAAAGACTCCTTCATGACCTGCATCGTTTGTTGGCGGTAAGCTGCGCTTTTCATCAAGTCCATGAGGTTTTTTTCGAACTCAGGGTCTTTCATTACGCTGATAAGCTGCTTTTGGTACTCGGGGTCTTTCATCAAGTCCTTCATCAAAGTTTTTTGCTCATCCTTCATCGATTTGGCCAAGGTGCTGGCGAATTTCGGATCTTTGAAGGCCTCCTTGATGTGGGGGCTGTTCGGATTGGTCATGCTTTGTATCAATGTGGTCCGAACAGTGGACTCGTCAATCATCAGGTTTTGCTTGAACTTCTCATCTTTCATCATTTTGCCAACAGATTGTTTGGCTTCGTCAGTCTGCAATATGTCCAGCACCATGTCTTTGACACTCTTATAATCAGGCTGAGACGAACTTTGCGCTTGTCCGCCGCTTGAGCAACTGGAAAGGACCAGACAGACAAATGCGGATAGCCAAAAAGACAATGCCTTCTTTCTCATGGGGTGGACACCTCCTTCTTTACTCTGCCTAAGAGTAACGTGCGCATTTTGTTTTGTTCTTACGCTAGTATTTTCTTGTATCCATTGGTACAATCATATTCGATGTGGAATGGAGGGAATGTTTGGTGAGTTTGCGAAAGTATGGCTGGCTCTTTGTCACCACGTTGCTCTTGGGTGGATTGGGCGGAGTCCTGGTCGCCTTTATTTTTGACTTGGACAAGCTGTTGGAAGGCAGCGCGGGCAACTTTTTTGTCGGCACGCTGATGTATCTTTTGTACGGGATGACCATTAGCATTGTGGCCCAAATGGGTTTTTTCGCCTATATGACGATTAATTATTTTGCCAAAACGATTTTCAAAACGCCGTCCATGTGGAAGAGCGTTCAAGTGTTTTTGATCCTCTTTGTCTTTTTTGATATGATTTACCTCCGTTACACGTCGCTTGGCGAAGGAAAAGGAATCGGGACATACTTTATTGAGCCGATCCTGCTCTTGATCGTTGCTTTGGCTACCGCTTACGGAAAAGTGAAGCTGACGAACAGAACGGCATGGATTCCCACGATGTTTTTCATGTTTGTGGTGACGTCACTGGAATGGATTCCGGCCTTGAAGGAAGACAACGTGCATGCGACCTTGTCCATGCTGGTTCCGTTGCTTTTTTGCAACGTATGGCAAGTGATGCATCTGCACCGCCTGGTAAAAAGAGAAAGCTGACCTCATCGGACATGAGTCAGCTTTTTTGCTTTTTGTAGGGAGTAGTCTGGCAATCAGTTGATTTCTTTACTCTGGATATTGGTGCCGGCGATCAGTTCGGACACCGTGACAAATTCGTATCCTTGCTTGCGCAGCTGGTCAATGATGATAGGGAGGGCAAGGTGTGTTTCCTTGGCCGAGTCACTGGCGTGCAGCAGGACGATATCGCCCGGGTGTGCTTTTGACAGGACGTTTTGAACAATGACATCCTTTTTCGGCTCGATCCAGTCTTTGGAGTCTGTATCCCATTGAACGACCGTGTAACCCAAACGGTTGGCGATTTCCAGAACCCGTTTATCAAAATCACCGTTTGGCATGCGCAAAAGCGTCGGTTTTTTCCCCGTCATCTCGGTCAGGATGGAATCGGCTTTGGTAATTTGCGTGCGAATTTCCTCGTCTGTATATTTGCTGTAGTTGTCGTGTTTATGACCGTGCGAGCCAATTTCCAGCCCGTCCTCCTTGATTCTCTTGACGATTTCCGGGTGGCGCTGACTCCAGGGGGAGGAGAGAAACAGAGTTGCTTTGTTCACATTTTTTTCTTTTAACACGTCGAGGATGGGGAGTGCGCGTGTTTCGCCCCAGCTGATGTCAAAGGTGAGGGCAATTTTTTTGTCTTTGGTATCCACCTTGTAGATGGCTTGGGGGCCTTGCTTATTGCCATTGCTGGAAAAAGCCGCAATCGTATCGCGCTCGGCATAGCCGATGCCCGCGGTTAGCAAAATGGCCGCAGCGATAATGAGAATTTGCTTCAAGCGCTGAGCGCTCACGACGTAAATAAATTTCATCGTTAGGCACCTCCTTTGTCCGATAACAGTTTATGCAGGGGAGACAAGGATATTCTTTGGCCTCGTGGCTATAGTTGAGGTACAATGCATATAGTGAAAGTAAGAGGCAGTAAAGGAGCGTGGCTCATGAAGAAAAAACTGCAGCGTCTGTGGTTTGATAACAAACGGTTTTTCTTGGCCGCTTGTCTTATTTTTCTCGGGGGCGGTTTAATTGGCTACTTCCAGGCTCCTGCGGTGGAAACCGTGGTACAGAGCTTGATGGGACAATTGAAAGAAATAGCGGAGCGAATCAAAGAGAGCGGCGGGGGAGTGCTGGCTACGTTTTGGATGATTTTTTCCAACAATGTGCTCAGCTCCTTGATGATGATGGCTCTCGGGTTGTTTTTTGCATTCTTTCCCATAATTGGGATGCTGGCGAATGGCGTGCTGCTCGGATTCATCATCGCGAAGTACAGTGCTGCCGGAGTTGATCCATGGGTGATTTTTAGCGCGGGAATTTTGCCGCACGGGATATTTGAACTGCCGGCTGTGCTGTTTGCTGCTGGTATCGGGATCAGGCTCGGTTTGCTCAGCTTGCGCTCTGTCGGTTTGCTGTTTGCGCCGCATAATGGGGAACGGGTGAAAAATGATTGGTATGACACCCTCAAGCAATTTCCAGTTGCCGTGTTGACTGTAATTGTCGCGCTCTTTATCGCAGCGGTCGTCGAGAGCTCGATTACGCCACTGATCCTCAAGGCAACACTCGGGGAGCAGCTGCAGCAATTAAACTTGCTGAAATAATTCTGATTTGCCAAGAAATTGAAGCCTTCCTAAACGGGAGGCTTTTTAATTTGAATAGGGTTGAATTGTGATGGAAAGGATAGAGGAGAGACTCGTAAGGCGGAGGCGATATCGTTGTTAGGGTTTTTGTTTAATGCCAAAGAAGTGCAAGAACTAGAGTATTTGCTGAAGCGGGAGCTGGAAGAAATGCTGCTCGACTTTAGCGACAAACGAATCGATTATTTGGTGAAGCGTGCTATGGAAGAGAGGTACTCCATCATGTTTCGCATGTACGCGAGAATAGCCTCTCCCAATGAGCTTTCCAAGTATGTGAGACGCAGAAAACTGGGGGAAGAACATTTCACCTGAAAACTTTTTTGAAAAACCTATTGACTCTTGTATAGTGGCCATGATAGATTAGTTCTTGTCCTTGAGACGCCATCACGAAAAACGATGAACACTCAACGGATTCACAACAAGTAATTGCTCCTTGAAAACTGAACAGCGAAAGCGTTGATGAGTCTATCATTAAATGATTTGCCAGCTTTGAACCAGCAACAAACTTTATTGGAGAGTTTGATCCTGGCTCAGGACGAACGCTGGCGGCGTGCCTAATACATGCAAGTCGAGCGAGGGTCTTCGGACCCTAGCGGCGGACGGG
>NZ_DOTK01000034.1:0-268069 GCF_003521185.1 Brevibacillus sp. | reverse complement strand
CATGCTGGGCGCACGAAAAAAAGTAAAGTGGCCATTAGCCACTTTACTTTGCATACTCGACTGCCCGTGTTTCACGGATGACCGTTACTTTGATATGTCCCGGGTAGTCCAGTTCATTTTCAATTCGTTTTGTGATCTCCCGTGCCAGACGGGTAGCTTCCGCATCATCAATCTTGTCAGGTTGAACCATTACGCGAATTTCGCGTCCCGCTTGAATCGCATAAGACTTTTCTACGCCATCGAACGACTCAGAGATTTCTTCGAGTTTCTCCAAACGTCTGATATAAGTTTCCAATGTCTCACGGCGTGCGCCTGGACGTGCAGCAGACAGAGCATCTGCCGCTCCCACGAGCATGGCAATGACGGAAGTTGGTTCGGTATCACCGTGATGAGAAGCAATACTGTTGACAACAACATGATGCTCGTTGTACTTCTTGGCCAGCTCCACACCGATTTCCACGTGTGAGCCTTCCACTTCATGGTCAATCGCTTTTCCGATATCGTGCAGAAGACCTGCACGTTTGGCCAGCTTCACGTCTTCTTTCAGTTCTGCTGCCATCAAGCCAGCGAGATGAGCCACTTCCATCGAGTGCTTCAGCACGTTCTGACCATAGCTGGTACGATAACGCAGTCGTCCCAAAATCTTGATCAGATCCGGATGCAGGCCATGTACGCCAGTTTCAAATGTTGCTTGTTCTCCGTATTCACGGATACGCTCGTCTACTTCGCGGCGCGCTTTTTCCACCATTTCCTCAATGCGGGCCGGGTGGATGCGTCCGTCTGCAACGAGCTTGTCGAGCGCTGTCTTGGCGATTTCCCGACGGATCGGATCAAAGCCAGACAGGATGACTGCTTCCGGAGTGTCGTCGATGATCAGATCGATTCCCGTCAACGTCTCCAAAGCACGGATGTTTCGTCCTTCCCGTCCGATAATCCGTCCCTTCATCTCATCGTTTGGCAACGTCACCACAGAAACGGTTGTCTCTGCTACGTGATCAGCTGCACAGCGCTGAATGGAGGTGGTAATAATTTCGCGAGCGCGCTTGTCCGCCTCTTCTTTGGCCTGCGTCTCTATCTCTTTGATCATCACGGCCATTTCGTGGCGAACGGTATTTTCCACGTCAGTCAGAATGATATTTTTCGCCTCATCCTGCGTCAATCCGGAAATGCGTTCCAACTCGGAAACTTGTTCTTTATATAAGTGCTCTACCTTGCTTTGCAGTTCTGCGATGGCGCGGTCGCGCTCAGCCAATTCTTCCTCTTTGCGCTCCAACTGTTCCATCTTGCGGTCCAGCGTTTCTTCTTTTTGAAGAATGCGCCGTTCCTGACGCTGGATCTCGTTGCGTCTTTCGCGCAACTCGGTTTCTGCTTCGGAACGAAGTTTGAACACTTCATCCTTGGCTTCCAGCACCTTTTCCTTTTTAACGGCTTCGGCGTCCCGTTTCGCTTCCTCGACGATCTGGCGTGCAGCTTCCTCCGCACTGGAGATCTTTGCTTCCGCAATCGATTTTCGAATGAAGTAGCCAGCACCCAAGCCGATGAGCAGGGCGACGAGCACGATGACAACTGTTAGTATAGGCTCCATAGACTTTTTCGTTTCACCTCCTTATTGTAAGATCTCCCCGCTTTCCAAGCATTCGTTTTTCATGGAGTGCCGCTTTCGTTTTGCTCTCACATAGAGCATTCGCTAAAAAACAAGACCGATTTTACTCGGTCCGCTGAATCCGTACTGCTATCGCACGGTTGTTCAGTTGTTTCACAGGCAACGAGTGAGCAAAGCGTCAAAAGTTATGATACACCAAGTAAATACAAACCTATTTTATTATTTGTGAACAAGAATTGTCAAGATCATGCAAATAGAGTCAGCGCTCTTCGTCCCTTCTCTGACGCAATTCTGTGCGAACTTGCTGGATGATGGAATGCGAGAAGCCCTTGCGCATCAGCATGGCGAGTAGTTTTCGCTCCTCGTCAGGATTCGGCGCTCCTGTGATCCGCCGCGCTTTCTTCTCTATCAAAGCGCGGGCAGCTTCCAGTTCAGCCTCTCTTGAAACGCCTTGCACGGCATCTTCGGCAATCGCCTTGTCTACCCCGCGCTGCGCCAGTTCCATGCGCAGCATGTAGGAGCTTCGCGGCTTCAGGCGCAGCCGTTCTTCCACCCACTGCTTGGCAAATGCTTCATCGTCTATGTATCCGTGATCTTCGCAACGCTGGCAAATCTCATCGGCAACTTTTGCATCAAAGCCTTTGTCCAGCAAATACGCTTGCAACTGACTGCGGGTGCGCGGGCGCATCCCCAAGTATTTCAGGGCGCCCAAATACGCCTTGTGTCGCTCTTCCGCCACCAGCACTTCACAATAAAACGACTCGTCCACATCGGTGCCTTTAAATAGGTTGTACTTTACCAGTATGTCTTCATGTACCGTAAACGCATACTCCCCATCCAAATCAATGTGATACCGCTGTTTTTGCTTGTTGTCGCGGTGAACGGCAGTGATTTGGCCGCTCTTCATTTTGGCCCACTCCTTTCTTCGGCTTTGTTGTTCAATCTAATAGAACATAGAAAAGCCTCGGGACGTCTGTCACAGAAAACAGCCTGTCTCATCGACAGGCTGTTCACTTATGCTCCATTACTCAAGGTCAAATGCTGGCTCTTCGTCTTGCTCAGGATCGACGACTGGTTCTGCTTCAGGAACAGAGCCTGGATTGAGGCTGAAATACTCGCGAACCTTTGTCTCGATTTGGGAAGCAATATGCGGGTTTTCTTTGAGGAAGACTTTCGAGTTTTCCCGTCCTTGGCCGAGGCGCTCCTCGTTGAAGGAGTACCAAGCACCACTTTTTTGTACCACATCGATTTCGGAACCGATATCGAGGATGCTGCCCTCTTTGGAGATCCCTTCCCCGTACATGATGTCCACTTCAGCGACTTTGAACGGTGGCGCTACTTTGTTTTTCACGACCTTGATCTTGGTCTTGCTGCCAAGGATATCGTTACCGACTTTGATCGATTCTGCTTTACGAACATCCAGACGCACGCTGGCGTAGAATTTCAGAGCGCGTCCACCTGGAGTTGTCTCTGGGTTACCGAACATCACGCCTACTTTTTCACGCAACTGGTTGATGAAGATCGCGATTGTCTTGGACTTGTTGATCGCACCGGACAGTTTGCGCAAAGCTTGCGACATCAGGCGGGCTTGCAAACCTACGTGGGAATCCCCCATCTCGCCTTCAATCTCTGCTTTTGGAACCAGTGCTGCTACAGAGTCCACGACGATGATATCTACTGCACCGGAGCGCACCAGCGCTTCGGCAATTTCCAATGCTTGCTCCCCTGTATCCGGCTGGGAAAGCAGCAACTCATCGATGTTCACGCCCAGCTTCGCTGCATAGACAGGGTCCAGTGCATGCTCGGCGTCGATGAAAGCCGCTTGTCCACCTTGACGTTGTACTTCTGCGATCGCATGGAGCGCTACGGTTGTTTTACCGGAAGACTCAGGACCATAAATCTCGACGATACGGCCACGTGGGAATCCACCTACACCCAATGCGATATCCAACGCTAACGCACCACTGGAAACGGTCGAAATCTGAACGTTGGACACCTCTCCCAACTTCATGATGGAACCTTTTCCGAACTGCTTTTCTATTTGACGCAATGCACTCTCCAAAGCTGCGCGACGATCTGACAAATGGTACACACCCTTTCACTTTTCGCATCTCTTTTGCTTGTCTTCATCATACATCGAGATAGAACCGTTTGCCAAGTGTTTTTTGCGAACAAATATTCGCATCGTAAAAAACAGCCATTTTCTGGATAGTTCCAGAGAAATGGCTGTCTGTTTTTCACCTGAGCAATTAGGAGCGTTTTGCACCGCGCGGCTTTGCCGGCTCCAGGTTGATGCGTTTGCCGTTGATGCGGGTTTGGCGCAGCGACTCGTAAACGAATGCCGCCACTTCTTCCGGCACTTCCACGAACGTGAAGTTCTCGAAAATGTCGATGCGGCCAACCGATTTGCCAGGAATGCCTACCGACTCGGAAATCTCGCGCACCAAATCTTGCGGCTTCATGTTCGCATTGCGGCCTACGTTCAGGAAGAAGCGAACCATGCCTTTTGCAGCACCCGTCTCTCCGAAGTTGTACGCTTCTGCCTCCTGCATTTGGCCTGCTTCGGAATGGAAAGCCAGATGCAGCGCAGCAGCCGCGACTTTCTCGGCCGGGTATTGGGCGACGAGCGATTCCGCAACCTTTTGGTACATATCCGCGATCGCATCGCTCTCCAAAAGGCTTGTCAGCTGCTCGCGAAGCTGTTCTTGCTTGCGCTCCGCCACTTCCTCAAGCGACGGTACGTTGCGGGACAGCACTTGCGCTTTTGTCTGCTTCTGGATGAACATCATCTGTCTGACTTCGCGCGGCGTCACCAATGTCATGGCGATTCCTTTGCGTCCTGCACGACCTGTACGGCCGATCCGGTGCACGTAGCTTTCGGAGTCTTGCGGAATGTCGTAGTTGATTACGTGCGAGACGTTGCCTACGTCGATCCCGCGCGCTGCTACGTCTGTTGCGATCAAAAATTCAATCGAGCCTTCACGGAAAGAGTTCATCACTTTGTCGCGCTGTGCCTGGGACAGGTCACCGTGCAAGCCATCTGCCAAGTATCCGCGGGATTGCAGCACTTCGGACAGCTCATCTACGCCGCGTTTGGTACGGCAAAAGATGATGCCAAGCTCTACATCTTCGCTGTCGAGAATGCGACACAGGCTCTCCACTTTGTTTCGGTCGAACACTTTGTAGTACACTTGCTCGATCAACGGCGCTGTCACTTCTTCGCGGCTGACAGCGATCGTTTGCGGCTGTTTCATGTAACGGGTAGCCAAACGCTTGATTTCAGGCGGCATCGTTGCAGAGAAGAGCAACGTCTGGCGCTCTTCCGGCATATGATTGATGATTGTTTCGATATCTTCGATGAAGCCCATGTCCAGCATTTCGTCCGCTTCATCGAGAATGAGCGTATGTACATTCTCCAGCTTCAGCGTTTTGCGACGCAAATGGTCCATGACGCGTCCAGGGGTTCCCACCACGATCTGTACGCCTTGGCGCAGAGCGCGAATCTGGTGACCGATGGACTGTCCGCCGTAGATTGGCAGTGTGCGCACTTTGTTGTACTTGGAGATGCGCAAAAGCTCTCCGGCAACCTGGATGGCCAACTCGCGAGTCGGGGTCAACACAATCGCTTGTACGCGATTGGCTGGTGTAATTTTTTCTACAAGCGGAATCCCGAAAGCCGCTGTTTTTCCCGTTCCGGTCTGTGCTTGACCGATCAAGTCTCCTCCGTCCAGCACTTTCGGAATGCAGGCTGCCTGAATCGGCGATGGCTCTTCGAAGCCCATATCGTGGATCGCCTGCAAAATGGATTTATGTAAAGGAAAATCAGAAAACATCGTCATGAAAACGTCACCTTTCTTTTTGCATTTGCAGCGCATAAAATAGCGCAAATTTGGCGGCACGCCCAACAATCGCCTTTCTTCTGCCTGCAAGGCGAAGCTCTTTGACTACTGTTGGCATCCCTTCACCCGCAATCCCTACGTAGACAAGACCTACAGGCTTGCCTTCCGATGGATCGGGACCAGCCACACCCGTCACGGAAACTCCGTATGTGGCTCCCAGCTTGGCTCGTACATTCTCCGCAAGCAGCTGCGCTGTCTGGCGGCTGACTGCGCCGTCTGTGGACAACACTTCTTCAGGCACGTCGAGCAGCTGTTTTTTCACATCGTTTGTATAGCAAACGATGCCTCCTTGGAAAACAGACGAACTGCCAGGAACGGAAGTAATGAGCGAAGCGATCGTGCCGCCTGTACAGCTCTCTGCACACGCGATGGTCTCGTTTCGCTTTTTCAGTTCGCTTACCAATACATCGTGCAGGGAAGAATCCTCACCCATCCCGTACACGTACTCGCCAACGCGCTTGCGAATCTCCTCCTCGACCGGCAAAATCAAGACTTCTCCTTCTTCTGCCGTTGAGGCCCTCGCCGTAATCCGCAGCGTTACTTCAAATTCTTTTGCATACGGAGCAATCGTCGGGTTGTCCTGTTTTTCAATCAGATCCAGCAACCGCTCCTCCAGAGCAGACTCACCGATCCCGTAGAAGCGCAGCACATGAGAATGAAATACTCGCTTCTCCGGCAACAGATCCGTCAAGTACGGCATGACGTAATGCTCCACCATCGGGTACAGCTCGCTAGGCGGTCCAGGGAGAAGCACGAACGTGCAACTGTCATGACGGATCGCCATCCCAGGCGCCATCCCGAAGTCATTGGGGAAGACATGGCTGCCTGAGAGAACCAGCGCCTGCTTCCGATTGTTTTCCGTCATGACAATCCCACGTTGCAAAAAGAATTGTTCAATTCTTTCCATGGCTTCCGGATTTGTCTCCAGTCCGACGCCCACGTGCCCTGCCACTGTTTCTTTTGTCAGGTCATCCTGAGTCGGTCCAAGCCCACCCGTAAAAATGACAAGATCGGAACGGTCGGCTGCGAGGGCGATCACCTGCTGCAACCGCTGCGTGTTATCGCCGACAACGGAATGAAAATACACTCCGACACCAATTTCCGCCAGTTTTTGCGAGAGAAACTGAGCATTGGTGTTGGCAATCTGGCCTAGCAAAAGCTCGGTACCTACTGCGATAATCTCCGCTCTCATTTTCCTCATCCATTCTCTTTGAGAGTAGAAAAGCCTCTAACCAAACAGTTTATCACCGATAGTGGCGCAAGAGAAGAGTCTTGTGAAAAAAGAGACCAATACCCGTAACTACGAGTATTGGATGACGTTGCGATTTTTCGCAAAGTAGTCGTACCCGGAATAAAGCGTAATCACAACCATGGCCCAAGTGGCTACCTCATCGAAGGGAATCCCGAAAAAGCCGAATGGGAAATTGCGGATCATGACGGCTGTAATCGCCACGATCTGCACCCATGTTTTCAGTTTACCCAAAGCACTGGCAGCAATTACCTGTCCTTCAGCCGCAGCAACAAGGCGCAAACCTGTTACAGCAAACTCCCTGCTGATAATCACAATCGCAATCCACGCCTCCAGCCGCTGCATCTCCACCAAGGAAATCAAGGCAGCAGAGATGAGCAGCTTGTCGGCAAGCGGGTCCAAAAATTTTCCGAGATTGGTCACGATCTTGCGTTTGCGTGCAATGTAACCGTCGAGTCCGTCCGTACTGGCTGCTAGGATAAACACCAAAGCCGCAATCAGCTCGTTATACGTCATCGTCAGGCTGCCAATGGAAAATGTCCCGATGTTGTAACGCACCAGCAGAAAAAACATAACTACCGGCACCAGGAAAATCCTGGCGAGGGTGATGCGGTTGGCGAGATTCACCTAGACTACCTCCCCGGCCAAATCGTATTCATAGGAGTGTGTGATCTTTACCTTTACGATTGAGCCTAATTTGCCTTTGAATCCGGTTACGAATACTTCCCCGTCAATTTCCGGGGCATCGTATTGCGTCCGGCCTACATAAATGTCGTTGCGCCCTTCGTAACGCTCAATCAGGACGTCCAGCTCCTGGCCGACAAAGCGGCCATTGCGCTCGCTTGCAATCTCACGCTGAATTTCCATCAGCATGTTCGCCCGCTTTTCCTTGGCCTCTTCGTCCACATGATCAGGCAGACGGGAAGCCGGGGTGTCCTCTTCATTCGAATAAGTGAACACACCCAAACGGTCAAAACGGATGTCTTTCACGAAGTCGGACAACTTGGCAAAGTCCTCTTCGTTTTCGCCAGGGAAGCCTACAATCAAGGAAGTTCGCAGGGCAACATCCGGTACTTGCGCGCGGATTTTACCGACAAGCTCGCGAATATCCGTTTGGCGACCCGGACGACGCATTCTTTTCAGAATGTGGTCTTCTGAGTGCTGCAATGGCATGTCGATGTATTTGCATACCTTTGGATTCGTAGCAAACGTTTGAATCAATTCGTCTGTAAAAAAGCCCGGGTATGCGTAATGCAGACGAATCCACTCGATTCCCTCCACTTCGGCGAGCCGGTTGAGCAGCTCGGGAAGCATCAACTTGCCATCGTAAATATCTGTACCGTAGTTCGTGGAGTCCTGGGCAATCAAGCTGATCTCCACAATCCCCTGCTGCGCCAGATGGCGGGCTTCCTCCAGAATGGACTCGATCGTCCGGCTGCGGAATCCGCCGCGCATCAGGGGGATACTACAGAAGGTACAGGCATTGTCGCATCCCTCGGCAATTTTAATGTATGCCGAATACGTGCCTTCTTTCACTTTTCGCTTGACGACATCTTCGTACGCAAAGATTGGGTTGCCCACAAAAATCGGACGCTTGCCTTCCAGCGATTCTTCAATGATCCCTGTAATCGACATAAAATCGCCTGTTCCGACAATGCCGTCCACTTCAGGGATCTCGTTCAAGATATCCTCTTTGTAGCGTTGTGTGAGACAGCCTGCCACCACAAGCGATTTCAGCTTGCCGGCTTCCTTCAGCTCGCCCATCTCCAGAATCTTGTTCACAGATTCTTCCTTGGCGGCATCAATGAAGCCACAGGTATTGACGATGACCACGGTTGCTTCTTCCGGATTGTCAACCAGTTCATAGCCTTTTTCATCTATCAGATGGGCCATCATGTCGGAATCGACCAAATTCTTCTCACAGCCCAGCGTAACAATCGCTACTTTTTCACGCGTGCCTACCTTCTCTGCCATCTTTTTTCCTCTTTCCTCCAATTGGTCATACCAGCCCATATTACACCTATCCAGTATAATATAAGCCTAAAGGAAGTGTCAAAAGAGACGAAAGTACGAAAGGCAAGCATAATGCTTGCCTACTGTGCTGTTGCCTCTTTCATTTTGATGGTAAGGTTCGACGGCATGAACTTCATTTTGGATGTATCGACCGCAGCTCCGTTCACGGTCAGCTCCAAGGCCGTCGGCTTTCCGAGGCGGACATACGCCGATTTCTTCAATTCAATCGTGATCTCTTCCTTGGCGCCTTTTCGCAGTTCGCCTTCCTCCACATACTTCTTGCCTTTTCCTTCCGATACACCGAACCAGCTTCTGTCTTCCTTCACTTTCAAATGAACCGTAATTTTCTCTCCGCCTTGCAAAGAGTAATTGTACATGGAGCCTTGCTGCGACTCGAATGTGATCGTCGCTGAAGAGGCTACCTCTCCCGGCTCCGGCGTTGTCGTTCCCGGATCAGGAGTAGGTGTGACAGTAGATGGCGGTTGCGGCTGCTGCGCAATCGGAGAAGTAGTAGCCCCTCCACCATTGCCCGGAGTGACGATTTCCGCTCCAGGATTGACCGTTCCGCTTGGTACAGGCTGGGTGATTGTATTGCCGTTGTTATTTACCGCTGCGATGTAAATAACGCCAATAATCAAGGCAATGAAAAGCACCAGCAACGTCTTGGTAACCCATCTTCCTGCCTGTAGCGGGTTGTTCGCGGAAGCAACTCTCCTGCGACGCAGTCTTTCCACTTGCTCCGTAGGTGGCTGGGCTGGCAAATCGGCCTGAAAATGCGTCAGGATGTGATTCGGGTCGAGACCAACGGCTTCCGCATAACTCTTAATGAACGCACGCGCGTAAAAGTGGCCGGGAAGTACATGAAAATGACCTCTTTCAATGGCTTCCAAATATCGCCGCTGTATCTTGGTGATTCGTTGGATGTCGTCGAGCGTGATTCCTTTTTCTTCGCGGGCCCTTTGCAGGACTTGACCTAGCTCAGACACAGCTGCCCCTCCTTAATTCATGTCAAAATTATCGAAGCCGCGATTGTTGATCAGCTCGTATGTAATTTCCTCATCCGGATAGTGACGAAGCTCGATAATGTAATGAAAATCAGATATTTCGTACTCTGATTCTCTTACAAAAATGTCCGGATGCTCGATGATCTTCGCGGCAGGAAAGTTCATAATCTCCCGAAGCAAGGTGTAATGCTTCTCTGTCGATCGCAGCGTTGAAACAATTCCATCTATCAAATATACATGATCAGTAGACAATTCATCAATGGCTAAGGAATTGCGC
This sequence comes from Brevibacillus sp., assembly GCF_003521185.1. Classification (NCBI taxonomy): domain Bacteria; kingdom Bacillati; phylum Bacillota; class Bacilli; order Caryophanales; family Paenibacillaceae; genus Brevibacillus; species Brevibacillus sp. The sequence continues at coordinate 258,024 of NZ_DOTK01000034.1, read as the reverse complement.
ACTGTCTGCCGCAGCAAAGTAGATGAAATAAACGTCCAGCGCTTGTTCGCAGACACGCTGGCTGCAATCATCGATTCTGTCTTCCCGACACGAGGCATTCCCCGGATTCCAATTAGTTGATGGCCCTCTTTTTTCAAAATCTCAGCCATGAAGTCTACCAACAGCCCCAGCTCGTCACGGACGAAGCGGAACGTTTTTTTGTCCTCGCTGTCACGCTCGATGTAGCGTCCATGGCGAACAGCGAGACGATCCAGCATGGTAGGGGGACGTAACCTCGTTATGGTTATGTTGTCCATTTTTTGCACAACGTTGCGCAAAACCTCCATTTTTTCATCGTCATCTGTCAAAAGCAACATGCCGCGGCGCATCGTATCGACACCGTTGATCGTGACGATATTAATGTTCAACATCCCCAGAATAGAAGACACGTCACCCAACAAACCAGGACGGTTACGGGCAATTTCGTACTCCATGTACCATTCTTTTTTCGCTTCCATATAGAATCCTCTCCGCCAAGACAGAATAATCTTCCTCTGTAGTATATCACGTTCGTATCGTTCGACAAACAAACGCGAAAAGAAAAATCCCCGTGAATAGGGGATTTAAAAGACTAATTGCCTTTGTTCAGGCTATCTGGATTTTGCACGAGCTTCACCATGAGGGAAGCCAGCGCTTGTTGTTGCTGTTGATCGCCCGCGTCCCAAAGCTGTTTCAGCAAGCGCTCCTGATCATTTTTCGGATCAACCTGCTCGGCGAGATAGCCTCCAATCTGATACGCTACGTTTTCCAGCGTCTGGCTTTCCATCCCAGCCTGTCTGGCCTGTTCTACTCGGTCTCCGAGAAATTCTTTCCAGTCGCGAAAGTTGTCCAGAATCGACATAAGGAAATTCCCTCCTTTTTTCGTTGGGGCAATAGAGTCTTCTGCTGCCCACACAGGAGGTAGATTTCCACTATTTCTCGGAAATTATGCACGCCCAAGCTTATGTATACCAGCCGCCGTTCGGGCTAATGATCTGCCCCGTCACATAGCTGGCATCTGCCGATAACAGAAACCGCACAACAGCCGCCACCTCGCGCGGATCGCCAAGCCGGTTCGCCGGAATTTCCTCTGCGATCATCTCCACTTCGTCAGGGGAAAAACGCGCCATCATCCCGCCAGCAATCGCGCCGGGGGCTACGGCGTTCACCGTGATGCCATTGGGCGCCATTTCCTTGGCCAACGCTTTGGTAAACGTGTTGATCGCGCCCTTCGTCAACGAATACAGCACTTCGCAGGAACCGCCCGTAAGCCCCCAAATCGAAGAAACATTGACGATCCGTCCATATCGCTCACGGAGCATGGCCGGCAACGCAGCCTGGCAGACCAAAAAAGCAGAGCGAACATTCAGCGCGACCAGCTCGTCAAACATCTCGACCGACACGTCGGTAAACAGTCCGACGTGATCGGCCGAAGCGTTGTTGACAATCAACAGCGGCGGTGACGGCATCTGGGCAAACATCGCGGCAATTTGCGCCGGCTCCCGCAAATCCGCCTGTAGCTTGCAAAAAGGTACATTTCTTTCCTGGCACAGCTGCACCAAACGATCCAGCTTGCTTTCCGAACGGTTGTAATGCAGGTAAAGCGGAACCCCTGCCTCAGCCAGATAGGTGCCGATCGCCTGGCCGATTTCTCCAGAGGCTCCCGAAATAAACGCCCAAGGCGTCTTTTCCATCATGCCCACTCCTTACTCTTGCGGCGAAGCGGAACGCACGATAGAAACTGCCATCTGTTCCTCCAGAAAATGCTCGTTCAGACGTTGACCCACTTCTTCCAATGTAATCGACTCCAGCGTCGGCACGACGGAGAACAAATCGTTGCCGTTGAACTTGAAGCTTGTAAACTGGTTCGCGATAAACTCCACGGAATTGAGCGAGCGCAGGAAATTTCCGATCTTTTTCCGCTTGGCCCGCTCGAACTCTTCCTGGTTGATGCCTGTTTGCTTGAGTTGTGCGATTTCCGCTTTGATAGTCGCCACCAAACGGTCCGGGTCTGGCGTATCTCCCCCGATAATCGTATAGGCGTAGTCTTTTTCGCTGCTGTAGTCAAAATCAAAGCTCTCCGTAATCAGTTCGCTTTCGTACAGCCGCTCGTAGATGGCGGAGCTGGTTCCAAACGCGATGTCCAAAATGAGCTTTGTCGTCAAGTCCCGTTTCAGCAGCGCTTCCTTCGACAGTCCCGTTTCTTTTTCCTTGATGCCGATCATGCACTTCGGAAGACCGACCGTGAGAAACGCTTCGACTTTGGCCTGCGCCACAGCGGCAGGCTCATCCGGGAACACGCGGGTAATCTGCGGAGCAGGAGGAAACTCCTTCTTCGTCTGGTTCTCGCGGATCAGCTTCATGATCGACTCCGGTTCGAACGAGCCCACCACCAAAAGCAGCATGTTCGACGGATGGTAAAACGTCTCGTAGCACTGGTAAAGGTACTCTTTTGTGATATGCGAGATCGTCTCGATCGTGCCGGCAATCTCGATGTTGATCGGATATTTTTGGTACATGGCCTTGAGCAGGTTCATGTAGACTTTCCAGTCCGGATTGTCGTCGTACATCGTAATTTCCTGGCCGATGATTCCTTTTTCTTTCTCCACGCTGGCATCTGTAAAGTACGGGTCTTGCACGTAGTCCAGCAGCAGATTCAGGTTGTCATCCAGCTTGTCTGTGCACGAAAACAGATAAGCTGTGCGGTTAAAGCTCGTGAAGGCGTTGCACGATGCGCCGTTCTTGCTGAACTCGTGCATGACATCCCGGTCTTTTTTCTCAAACATTTTGTGTTCGAGAAAATGGGCGATCCCGTCCGGCACATTGATTTCTTCCCCGCTGCGCGTTTTGAAATGGCTGTCGATCGAGCCGTAACGCGTAGTAAAAACGGCGTACGTCTTGCTGAACCCTTGCTTGGGAACAAGGTAGACTTGCAGCCCATTGTCCAATGTTTCGTGGTAGACGGTTTCATTTACTTGGTCAAAAACGGTCGTCTGCATGATTACGCCTCTCCCTTCTTGTCGCGCAGCAAGTAGATCGTATCGATCGCTACCTTGTTCGCCACCCGTTTGATATCTTCGATGCTGGCCTGTTCAATCCCGGCGAGCAATTCGTCCAGCTTCCGCTTGCGGCCGCTGATGACGCCATTGTAGGTAAAATCGATCATGCCGCGGGCACTGTCCAGCAACTCACGGAACTGGTTGGACAACGTAGCTCGCGTCTGCGACAGTTCTTCTTCGGAGATGTTGCCTGCGCGCATCTGCTCCAGCTGTTCCTTGATGATTTCCACCGCGCGCGAGTATTTGCCCACCTCGATGCCGGACATGATCATCATGATGCCTTTGTGGCTTTCCAGACGCGATACAGCGTAGTAAGCGAGGCTCTCTTTTTCCCGCACATTGACAAACAGCTTGGAGTGCGGGAATCCGCCCAAAATGCCGTTGTACAAGAGCAGCGCCGGATAATCGTCATCCTTGTACGTGACTTGTGTCCGGCAGCCGATATTCAGCTTGGCCTGATTCACGTCGAGTCGATCGACGACTTCTTTTTCCTCCGAAACCGTCTTGGCTGCGCCACCAATTTGCAGCTCGCCAACTTCTTTGCGCTCCAGCGGGATATGGGTGCGAATCGCTGCGGCCACTGCGTCTGGCTCCACGTCCCCCACTACGAACACGTTGATCGGGTTGGACGTTGTGATTTCTTTAAAATAGCGGTACAGCTCTTGTCCCGTGATGGCAGACAAGTCTTGCACCCGTCCTTGAACCAACAGGGCAAAAGGCTCGCCTTTGCACATCTCTTCCGTTACCCGCTGGTTGGCGTACTTCATCTTGTCATCAATCAGGCTTTCGACCCGTTTTTTCAATGTTTCTTTTTCCTGCGACACATACTTCTGCGCAAAAGCATTGTCTTGTACATAAGGGCGCACCAGCATGTCGCCTACGAACTGAATCGCCTGTTCCAGAAGGGCATCGCCTTCGGACAGGTACTTTTCATTCGGCACCTCCATGTAGATTTGCAGGATTTGCCGTTCGCCCTTTTTCATGACATCCACATCAAAAATGGCGCCATACAAAAAATCGAGGTGCGCGCGCAGGAGCTTCGTTTCCGGAAAACGCTCGCTTGCCCGTTTCATGACCATGGCCAAAAGCGCCGTCTTGGTCACGTGTTCCTCCGACAAAGCCTGCTCAATCATCGTCACAATTGTCGTTGTTTTGAATTTGGCGGTCGGAAGGATATGTACGTTCATCCCGTTAATTTGGGAGCTTTGAAACGCGATATCAGACGTCTGTGCTTTCATTGCAACTTCTCCCTTCTCCATCTGCGTATACTTCTCTATTGTAACCAATTGGCAGGCCATCTTTCATCAGAATCTTCCATTATAATTGCCCCGTCTTCCATCGTATGCTCCCCTGGCTTTCCGTACGACTCTCTTCCTCGCCGTCTTGTGCTTTGTTTTCTCCCTGTTTACAAGCAAAAAGAGCAAGCCGCCCTTTTCCGGCGCACTCGCTCTTTTTGCTACAAATCCATATAATCCCAGTCGCGGGTGTTATCTGAAACAGCGTCTTCCTCCACGAATCGGCCGCAATCGGAAGAAAGGCAAAGCACCCCGTCCAACTGCTCGTCGTGAAAAGGCAAACCGTGATTTCCGCCACAGTACGGACAAATCCACATACGAAGTCCTCCTTTTCATTGATCAGGATTCCCTATCGTATAGTCTGTCCCATTAAGCAAACAAGCTTACTACTTTCTTTTGCTCCCAGAAACGCAAATAGTCATACGGATCGACAGCCCGTCCGTTGTCGTTGCGATACAGCCCAAAGTGCAGATGCGGAGCGAACATCCCCACGGTGCCCGTTCCTCCGTAGCCCGTATCCCCGACAAAGCCGATCAACTGTCCTGCCTTGACCTCGCCGCCGATTCGCAATCCCGGTGCGTAGGCGCTCAAGTGAGCGTAATACATGCGAAACTGCCCATTTTTATCCGTAATATTGACTCGCCAGCCACCGTAAGTGTTCCAGCCCACCCGATTAATCGTCCCATCGGAAACCGAGTAGACAGGCGTTCCTTTCGGGGCCATGATATCGATGCCTTCGTGCCTGCGGACACTTCCGCTATTGCTTTCCGTCCATTCTCGATCCGATCCGAAGCTGTCGCCGTAAGGCTCGTACCAGCTCGCATCGTCAAAAGGAAACGAATAGCCTTTTCCTAGCAGACGCTGATCTCCCACTTTGCTCGACAGCGGGTGCTCCGCTTTTTTCGCAGCGTGCGGCAAAAACAAAATTTGCCCTACTGTCAACTGATCGCCTGACAAGTAGTTGTTTTGCTTGATCGCACTCATCGTCGTCCCGTGCCGAAGCGCAATCGCTCCCAGCGTATCCTTTTGCTGAACCACGTACGGATTCCCGGCTTCCGGTACGCTTACGGCGCGATCTTCGACAGGCTTTGTTTGCACATGGGCCACGGAAGCGAGTGCATCCCACTCTACCTGATAGCCGAGCGCCTCGCTGACAAACCGGAGCGGCACCAGCGTCCGCTTGTTGACAATGATCGGCGCCGTCTCCAGCGTGACGCGCTTCCCGTTCACATAGGCGAGTCGACTGTTTATATCCAAAGACACGTGTTCGCCTTTTTGATTAAACGCTACTCTTCGGTTGGTGGCATCATATGTAACCTGCGCGCCAGTCGCTTCCCCGATCACGCGAATCGGCACCAGCATCCGTCCGTTCTGTTTCAGCGGCAGCACATCCGAGTCCACTCCCCGTCCGTCCACCACAATCGATATCACCGGACCTGGTTCTGTTGCTTGCGCTGTACCGATTGCCACGAAACAAAGACAAACAAAAAATGCGCCCAGAATCCCGGCAGAACGTAAACGGCTGTGCTTTTGTAGCCAGCGGTTCATTCTATTCCCTCCCCGTGCAATCTCACATCAAAAATTATCGCACAGGGGATGGAACCGGTTCCAGACGCAAATTATGTCAACTTTTACTTAACGAGAGCCTGTATCGTACGGCTTGCCCAAGGCAGCTGGAGCGCTGGAGCGTCCAACCAGACCGGCCATGACCAAGATGGTCAGCACGTACGGAAGCATGAAAATAAATTCAGTCGGAATGTACTTGGTCAAACCGAAAATCTGCACCAAAGACTTGATCGCCTGGGCAACCCCGAAGAACAGAGCTGCTCCCATGGCTCCAGCCGGATGCCATTTTCCGAAAATCAGCGCCGCAATGGCGATAAACCCTTGTCCCGATACGGTGTTATGGGAAAAGTTGCTCGTCGTGGTCAAAGAGATCGTCGCACCGCCCAATGCAGCCAGCGCCCCACTGATCATGACAGCTGTGTAACGCATTTTTTTCACGTTGATCCCCACTGTATCAGCAGCGCGTGGATGCTCACCAACTGCGCGCAGACGCAGACCGAATGGCGTCTTGAAGATCAAATACCAGGTAAAGAACACGGCAATAAACGCAAGGAAGCTGGTTGGGTACGCCTCAAAGATGGCATGTCCCAAATACGGAATGTCATGGAGAACCGGAATGCTCCATTTTGTAAAGACGCTCGACAAGGTCGTTGTCTGGCCTGCGCCGTTGAAAATAATTTTCGTCAAGTAGACAGACAAGCCCGCCGCCAAAAAGTTCAGGGCCACGCCGCTGACCGTTTGATCCGCTTTAAAGGTGACAGAAGCCACCGCATGCGGAAGCGCGAAAATCGCTCCGGCAACCCCGGCCAAGATAAAGCCAATCCAAGGAGCCAAAGGCCCCAGCGAATCCTGAAACGCGTAGGTCAGCACGGCACCTGTAAAAGCACCGATGATCATCATGCCTTCCAGGGCAATATTCACGACACCAGAGCGCTCCGAGTAGAGCCCGCCCAAAGAGGCAAAAATCAAGGCAGTGGAAAACACGATGGTATCATGAACGAGGTTGCTAATAATTAATCCCCAATCCATCAGTGCCCACCTTCCTTTTTCTTCTGCAAGATTGGTTTAACAAAAATCTTCACGATGCCGTGTGCCGCCACGAAGAAAATAACCGAGGCGATTACGACACGGATCAACTCAACAGGAACGCCCGCGCCGAATTTCATTCCAGCCGCCCCAAACGTGAGGATACCGAACAAAATCGCGGCAAGCACGACACCCAATGGCGTATTTCCGCCGATCAGGGCAACCGCAATTCCATCAAAACCATAGCCAGGCTGCGCCGTCATGATCGCTTGATAATGGAAGACTCCCAAAATCTCGCAAGCTCCACCGATTCCCGCAAACATTCCACCAATGAACATCGCTTTTACGACATTGCGGTTGACGTTCATCCCGGCGTATTCGGATGCGTGCGGATTCAGACCTACTGCGCGCAATTCATAGCCCGACTTTGTTTTCCAAAGAATGACGTAGAAGAAAATAGCGGCAAGGACAGCAATCAGTGTTCCCCAGTGCAGACGGGCACTGTCAAACATTTGCGAAAGCCATGTGATCGTGATCATCGATGATTCCTTGATCATTTCCGAACGTTGTTGGCCAGTTGGAATGAAGAAAGCATTCATCACCCAGTTAGCCAAATACAGAGCAACCCAGTTCAACATGATGCTCGTGATTACTTCGTTCACGCCGCGAGCGGCTTTCAAGTAACCGGCAATGGAACCCCACAAGCCACCTGCTACCGCACCCGCAATAACAGCGAGCGGAGCGTGGATGTAGGCAGGCAGGTCAAAAGAAACCCCAACGGTTGTAGCAGCGATCATCCCTACGATGAACTGCCCCTCAGCCCCGATGTTGAAAAGACCTGTCCGAAAGGCAAACGCCACTGCAAGACCCGTAAAAATCAGCGGCGTAATTTGGCGAATCGTTTCCCCGAAGTTGTACGCGCTTCCGAATACTTTTTCAATCAGGGCCATGTAAGCCTGAATCGGGTTGAAGCCCCCTGCCAGCATCGCAATCGCACCCGTCAACAAGCCGAGAATGATTGCCACTACAGGGACGAGGAACGATTCTTTTGTAAAGACGGCTATCACTTTATTCATCGTTTCCTCCTCCAGGCATTCGTTTTCCACCGGACATCATCAAGCCCAGCTCTTGTTCACTTGTCGCTTTGGCATCGACGATTCCTACAATGCTGCCTTCGTAAATAACGGCAATCCGGTCGGATACGTTAATGATTTCATCCAACTCAAGCGAGAGCAGGAGAACCGCTTTTCCGTTGTCGCGCTGTTCAATCAGACGTCGATGGATGAACTCGATCGCCCCGACGTCCAAACCGCGAGTAGGCTGCGCCGCAATCAACAGATCAGGGTTCTTGTCCACTTCGCGGGCAATAATCGCCTTCTGCTGGTTACCACCGGACAAAGCGCGCGCTGGCGTGTAGATCGAAGGCGTGCGCACGTCAAATTCTTCGATAAGTTTGGCCGCATGCTTGTCAATCGCGCCATAATCGAGAAAACCGTTTTTGTTAAACGTTGGATGGAAATACGTTTCCAATACCATATTCTCGCTCATGGTGAAATCGAGAACCAATCCGCGCTTGTGACGGTCTTCCGGAATGTGGGACAAGCCCGATTCGGAAATGCTGCGCGGAGATTCGTTGGTGATTTCTTTACCATTGAGAAGGACACGGCCGCTGGTCGCTTTGCGCAACCCGGTCAATACTTCAATCAGTTCGCTCTGTCCGTTGCCGTCTACGCCTGCAATCCCGAGAATTTCGCCTGCGCGAACTTCGAGGCTGAGATTGTTCAGTGCGTTGACACCCCGGTTGCCCATCGCTGTCACGTTTTCGACAGCAAGGATCGTTTCCTTCGGTTTTGCTGCTATCTTGTCCACGTGGAAGCTGACTTCACGTCCGACCATTTTCGCAGCAAGCTCATCCGGATTGGTATCCTTAATCAATACAGAGTCAATCACTTTTCCGCGTCGGATGATGGTGCAGGCATTACATACCGCCATAATCTCTTTCAGCTTGTGGGTAATCAAAATAATGGTCTTGCCCTCTTTGACCAAGTTATGCATGATTTCAATGAGTTCATGAATTTCTTGAGGGGTCAGAACAGCAGTCGGCTCGTCGAAAATCAGGATGTCGGCCCCGCGATAAAGCGTTTTCAAGATCTCTACGCGTTGTTGCATACCTACGGAGATATCCTGAATCTTTGCTCTAGGATCAACCTTTAGTCCGTATTGATTCGAAAGCTTTTCCACCGCTTTTTCCGCGCTCTGGATATCTATTTGCAACCCGTTTTTCGGTTCGTTTCCCAATACAATGTTTTCTGTTACCGTAAACGTCTCCACAAGCATAAAGTGCTGGTGTACCATCCCGATGCCAAGTTCGTTGGCAACGTTCGGACTTGTAATTTTCACTGCTTTTTCGTTGATGAGGATTTCGCCCTCATCCGGTTGATACAGGCCAAACAAAATGTTCATTAACGTCGACTTGCCTGCGCCATTCTCGCCGAGAAGCGCATGAATTTCGCCTTGCTTGACAGAAAGCGTGATGTTATCGTTTGCCACAATCCCTGGGAACCGCTTGGTAATCCCTCGCATCTCAACTACTTTTTTTACCGAACTCAACCATGCTCACCCCATTTTTTTGGGTTAATGTGAAGGTAAAGAACAAGGCCAGTTCCTCGAACCAGCCTTGTCCCTTTGCCGCTTCATCGTTTTACTTGTCTGGCACTTGGATTTCGCCTTTAACGATTTTTTGCTTGTACTCATCAACCAGCTTCAGTACGTCTTCTGGAACGTTCTTCGTGGATGTGGAAGCCAAGCCTACACCGTCTTCAGCAAGACCGAGCCATTTGATTTTACCGCCCTCGAATTTACCTTCGGACAGGTCTTTGGATACACGATATACAGCTTCGTCAACGCGTTTTACCATGGAAGTGAGAGTGATCTCATCGCCGAAAGTCAGGGATTGGTCTTTGTCTACACCGATTACCCAAACGTTTTCGCCTTTAGCTTTGCGGTCTTTTGCTTCGTTAAATACGCCATCACCTGTACCGCCGGAAGCGTGGAAGATGATGTCAGCGCCTTGACCGTACATTTGGGAAGCAGTGGATTTGCCAAGGTCAGGCTTGTCAAATGCACCTGTGTATACTTTGATTACTTTTACGCTAGGATCAGCAGCTTTCACACCTGCTTCGAAACCAACTTCGAAGCGTTTGATAACTGGAATTTCAACGCCGCCCACGAAACCAACTGTTTTCGTTTTGGACATTTTCGCTGCAACTACCCCAGCGAGGAAAGAACCTTCGTGCTCTTTGAAGAGTACGGATTCTACGTTTGGCGCGTCTACTTCAGCATCGATGATCGCCAGTTTTGCATCTTTGTTTTCGTCAGCAACTTTTTTCAGGTGGTCGCCCATCAGGAAACCGATACCCCAAGTCAGATCCCATTTGTCTTTTACAAATTGAGTCAGGTTAGGTACATACTCAGCATCACTTGTAGATTGCAGGTAGTTAACGCTGTCTTTCGGCAGATTCATGTCGGCTTGGAATTTTTGCAGACCTTCCCAAGCACTTTGGTTGAAGGAGTTGTCGTTTACGCCGCCAACGTCAGTAACCATACCAATTTTGACAGCTGTTTTGGCACCGCCTTCAGCGCCTCCAGTTTGACCTTGAGGTTGTGCTTCTGGTTTGCTTCCGCATCCGGCAAGAACCAGCGACAGGCTGAGTGTTGCCACAGAAAGCACGGATAGAACTTTCTTCATCTGAGATTACCCCCTGTTTTTAGTTGATGAAAATTGTTGAGTGAGGTTTCCCTCACGGTTACAACCGTCTCCGCACGACGTGAAAGTGAATTTTGTCAGCTCTGAAGTAGTTATGGGAGTATAAAACAGGCTTTTCACTTTCGTCGTAATGAATCTGCTTGAGCAAGAGCAGCGGTGTGGATTTGTCGCAATGCAGCAGATTGGAAACCTTTTCATTGTAGCCCATGGGTACAATGTGAGCCACCGCATAAGCGATCCGCACCCCAGTAGCGCTCTCCAGCCATTTGAAAATGGACTCTCCGCCAGCCGTATAGCCTTCTGGCACCAAGCGCGCGGGAATACGGTCTATGCAATAGACCACAGGTTCGCCGTCAGCTGTCCGAATGCGTTCTACCATCAGCACGCCTTCGCCTGGATTCAAGGCCAAGCTCTTACGCTCGTCTTCCCCAGATTCGCCAAAGGATGTCTTCAGGATCATCGTTCCTGCCGCGTACCCTTGACGCTCAATTGCATCCGTCACACTAAAGAGTTCCCCAATTCCCCCTGAAAAAACAGGTTTTGAATTGATAAAAGTACCGACTCCATGCCTACGAATGACAATTTTCTCTTCTTCCAGAAGACGAAGCGCCTCGCGAAGTGTTGCCCTGCTTACACCTAACTGTTTGGATAGTTCGGCTTCGGACGGGAGGCGTTCACCAGCACGCAGCTGTCCGCTTTCAATATCGCTCTTGATTTTATCCATAACCAAGAGGAAAAGTGATCGAACGTTTCCTTTAATGCTCATCGTCAATTCACTCCTGTTGTCCTTCGAGCCATCCCAACAGGTAGGACGTCAGACCTCTGATTCTCATGAGACGTGATAGCAACAATTTCCCTCAATCTGTTAAAAATTTTACATGAGGGGCGTGTATCATGCAAGTCAAATCTTTTTGAACAACGGGTGGAAACGAAAAAAAATATCCCTCTCGCCAGCAAAAAAAAGACTTTGCTGGCTATGTTTTTCCAGCAAAGTCCATCCCTAGGATATATTGGATTCGATAGAAGGACGCGGAACGCGAACCTCTCGCGGTTTGGAGCCTTCATACGGCCCTACGATCCCTTGCGCTTCCATCATGTCGATCAACCGTGCGGCTCTCGTATAACCGACCCGCAAACGGCGCTGCAACAGCGATGCGGAAGCAGTCTGTGCTTCGGACACGATCTGTACAGCCTGATCGTACAGCTCGTCATCCACGACAGCCTGCTGTTCCTCTTGCACTTCGCCAGGAATCATTTCTTCGTTGTAGCGAACTTCCTGCTGCTCTTTGACAAAGCGGACGACTTCCTCCACCTCTTTGTCCGATACAAAAGCGCCCTGAACGCGAATCGGCTTGGATGCTCCCATCGGCAACGACAGCATATCTCCTCGGCCGAGCAACTTCTCGGCTCCTCCCATATCCAAAATCGTGCGGGAGTCCGCCATGGAAGACACGCCGAAGGCAATGCGGGAAGGGATGTTCGCCTTGATGACACCCGTGATGACATCGACAGACGGGCGCTGTGTGGCAATGATCAAGTGAATCCCCGATGCACGCGCCATCTGTGCCAAGCGGCAGATGGCGTCCTCCACTTCACCAGGAGCTACCATCATCAGGTCGGCAAGCTCGTCGACGATGACGACGATGTACGGCAAAGGTGTGCCTTGCACCTGGGCGTTGTACATTTCGATGTTGCGGCTGCCCGTTTTCGCAAACAGGTTGTAGCGCCGCTCCATTTCGGCCACGACTTTTTTCAGGGCGACAGACGCCCGTTTCGGGTCGGTCACTACCGGAGCCAGCAAATGCGGGATTCCGTTGTAAATGTTCAGCTCGACCATTTTCGGATCGACCATCATCAGCTTGACTTCGTCCGGTCTTGCCTTGAACAAAATGCTCATGATCAAGCCGTTGATGCAGACAGACTTCCCGCTTCCCGTGGCTCCGGCCACAAGCAAGTGCGGCATTTTCGTCAGGTCAGCGACAATCGGCTCGCCAGAAATATCACGGCCCAAAGCTACGGTGAGCTTGCCAGGCGCATCCTGGTATTGCGGCGCTTCCAGCACTTCTCTCAGCGATACGACCGCTACCTCGGAGTTCGGTACCTCAATCCCGATTGCCGACTTCCCTGGAATTGGAGCCTCGATGCGAATGTCTTTGGCAGCCAGAGCCAAGGCCAAATCGTCTGTCAAACTGACAATTCTGCTCACTTTTACCCCGGTGGCAGGCTGAACCTCGTACCGGGTGACTGCTGGCCCGCGGTGCACTTCGGAAACCGTCGCGCTGACGCCGAAGCTTTTTAGCGTCTGCACAAGCTTGGCCGCATTCGAGGTGTGATCGACGTCTTTGGCTGTACCTGCTTGGCGCGGTCTGGCGAGCATCTGCAAGCTCGGCAGCTCATAAGGTGCGGCTGGCTGTTCTTCTGCTGTCTCCAGCGTCCCGAAAATCTCTTCGTCTCCCTCCAGGGCAAACGTAATTTCCTGTGTCGCTTGCGCTGTGGCAGTCTTCGCCGGACGTGCTGCTGCGGCTGGCTCTACAGTCTCTTCATCCTCCAGAGCAATCCGGTCGGCAAAGTCGCGAATCACCGGGATGACGAGCTGTTCATTTGCCTGCTCATCGTGCGCCGTCCTGATCTCTCTAACAGGTAGCGGAGTCGCCTCTTGATCGGCGGTCTCTGCCAGCTTTTGCTTGCGTTGTTCGTCGGCTTCCTTCGTCGCTTGTTTTCTGCGCTCGCTCTCTTCCTGCAAAAGCTGCACGGAGTCTTTGACGGTCTCCTTTGCTTTTCCGTAAAAAAGCGCCATTTTGTCGCGGAGAAACATCACAATGTTCACATAAGACAGATTGAACAGAAACATGAGGCCGACGAGGAACAAGAAGACGATCATCAAGCCCGTCCCGATCGTCCCGACCAGACCGTTCGTGACGGCAAAGAACAGAGCGCCTACCATGCCTCCGCCTACTCCGGTTGTGGATACTTTTTGACTGTGATCCAGCCAGACCCGGTCCCAGGTCACGCGGATGATGCTCTGCTCCGCGAACTTGCCGTCTGCCGTGATCTGCTTGTACAAAATCATGTGGTCCCAGGTCAAAATCGCCACCATGATCAGCACGATGCCAAGCACGCGATACGTCAAGCGCGGTGCCTGGCGGGTAAACATCATGAACACAGCCATGACAATCATCAGCACCGGGAGCAAGAAATCCCAGGAGCCCGCAATAAAGCGGAACAGAAAAGCCAGAACGTTTTTGCCCAGCCACCCGCTTTCGAGCAGTCCGATCAAGGACAGCACAATAATGAGCAATCCCAGCAGCTCTATTTTGACAACCGAGGCCAATGCCGCTTGCGACCGCTCTTTTTTTCTTCTACTCAATGGCACGCCTCCTTCTTGTGCTTTTTCCAGATATGTACAAAATGGTAAAAAGGCAGCCGTATTTTGTTCGGCTGCTGTTCGTACACAATTAGTATAACACAGGAAATTCATAGAAATACAGGACTTCTTAGACGAGCCATTCGGGGCGAAATTGAACTTTTTGTCCAGGGGCATAGTGCGGTTTCAAATAATCTTGCGGGTCTGGACTGATCAAACGGACAATTCTTCCTTCATACGGTCCGGTGCGCTCTACCAACATCGTAGCGTGACCGTTCGTAATTTCTTCCAGCTCCTGCTTTTCGACCTGCTCCATATTGGCAAATACCGTTTCCGTCGGGATAATCGAGTACAAAATCATTGGAGAACGCGCTCCTCCCCGCTGCGTGCTTTCTCGATCAGCTCATTCAGCTTTTTCAACGCCTTGCCCAAGCCTCCGACCTCATCGATCAAGCCGTACTTGACGGCATCGACACCGATGACGTTTGTTCCGATGTCGCGGGTCAACTCGCCTGTGCGCGTCATCAACTCGCGAAACTTTTCTTCGGAGATGTTGGAGTGGCGAGCGATAAAGCTGACGACGCGATCCTGCATTTTGTCCAGGTATTCAAACGTTTGCGGCACGCCGATCACAAGGCCAGTCAAGCGGATCGGATGAATCGTCATCGTGGCTGTCTCCGCGATAAAAGAATACGAGCCGGCAACTGCAATCGGCACGCCAATGCTGTGTCCGCCGCCAAGAACGAGCGTCACGACCGGCTTGGACATCGACGACACCATCTCGGCGATCGCCAGCCCTGCTTCAACGTCTCCCCCGACCGTGTTCAAAATGACGAGTACGCCTTCGATTTTGTTGTTCTGCTCGGCTGCCACGAGCTGCGGAATGAGGTGTTCGTACTTGGTCGTCTTGTTTTGCGGAGGCAGCTGAATATGCCCTTCTACTTGCCCGATAATGGTCATACAATAAATATTGCTTTCCAGTTGCGGAACATTCGTTTGCCCCAGCTGGGTGATGGAGTCCAAGAGCTTTTTCTTCGGATCTTCCTGCGCAGGCGCTTCAGGCGGAGCAACGGCAGGCTCCTGCTCTTCCGGAGGTGAGCTTTGTGGCGCTGGGCCTTTGTTATTGTTCAGTGCTGTGCTTGCAAATGGGGGCTTATTTAAAAATTGGTTGTATGGTTGCTTCGACATGGATGATACTCCCTCCCTTTCCTCTGTAGTATGGATAGCAGGTGGGAAAATCATGCGCCCGGGCAAGCCAAAAAAAGCCAGGAACCCCCGTGGTTACAGAGGATTCCTGACTCTTTTGCTTGCTTACACTTCCATGATAATCGGCAAGATCATCGGACGGCGACGAGTTTGTTCGTACAGGTAACGTCCCAACGATTCTTTTACATTGTTTTTGAGGGATGACCATTCATTTACGTTTTCTTCCATGCACTTGACAAGTGTTTGGGTCACTATGCGATTCGCTTCATCCAGCAATTCCTCGGATTCACGCACATAGACGAAACCGCGAGAGATGATGTCTGGACCAGAAAGAATCGTGCCATTTTGTTTGCTGAGTGTAACGACAACTACCAGTATGCCATCTTGTGACAGTAATTTGCGATCTCTAAGTACGATGTTTCCTACATCGCCGACACCAAGGCCGTCGATCAGGACATTGCCCGCGTGGACTTTCGGGCCGTAACGCGCCCGTCCACCGGAGATTTCCACCGTGTCGCCGTTATCCAGCAAAAAGATGTTCTCCTCCGGGATGCCAACCTGTTCAGCGAGGAGCGAGTGCGTTTTGAGCATCCGGTATTCGCCGTGAACAGGAATAAAGTACTTAGGCTTCATTAAATTCAACATCAGGCGCAACTCTTCCTGGCTGCCATGACCGGAGACGTGGACGGTTCCGTTTGGTCCATGGCCGCCATAAATGACGTCAGCGCCAATTCTCGAAAGCTGGTCAATCGTGCGTGCAACATACTTTTCATTCCCCGGAATCGGGGTCGCTGCGATGATGACCGTATCTCCTGGAAGGATGTCAATTTTCCGATGGGCGGATCGGGCCATGCGTGTGAGCGCAGACATTGGCTCTCCTTGGCTTCCAGTAGATAAAATAACGACTTGCTCAGCAGGCAGCTTGTTGATTTCGTCGCTCTCGACAATCAAGCCGTCCGGAACGAACAAATAACCCAGCTCTCTGCTGATATTCATGACATTTTGCATGCTTCGGCCAACAACCGTCAGCTTGCGGTTGAACTGCACCGCTGCATCCACGACCTGCTGAATGCGGTGAACGTTGGATGCGAAGGTAGAAACGACGATGCGTCCCGTCGCCTTGCTGAAAACATCCTTGATCGCGATGCCAACAGAGCGCTCCGATCCGGTAAATCCTGGACGTTCTGCATTGGTACTGTCCGACAACAGGCACAGCACTCCACGATCGCCAATCATCGCCATTTTGGCCAAGTCGGCTGCCTGGTTATTGATTGGTGTTTGATCGAACTTGAAGTCCCCGGTGTGGACGACGTAGCCTTCCGGTGTGTCCAGGCATACTCCCACGCAATCCGGGATACTGTGATTCACCCGGAAAAAGGTCGCTTTCATTTTCCCGAGGACAACCTCTGAATCACTGTTGATCAATACTCGTTTCGTTTCGTTTAGAATACCCGCTTCTTTCAATTTTGCATCAATCAGACCGAGGGTAAGTTTTGTCGCATAAACCGGGACTTTCAAATGCTTCAGCACGTAGCTGAGGCCGCCGATGTGGTCTTCGTGTCCATGCGTAATAATAATACCCCGAACTTTATCACGGTTCTCTTCCAAGTAGGTGATATCCGGAATCACCATGTCAATTCCCAGCATTTCCTCTTCCGGGAATTTCAATCCGGCATCAATCACTACGATGTCGTCCCCGCTTTGTACCACGTACATATTCTTCCCAATTTCGCCGACTCCGCCCAGGGCGAAAATGAGAACAGAGTGATTCGACTTTGCCAAACGTGTAACCTCCTATATTTAGTTGTCATGTCCACTCAAAAAAACCGCCCCAAATCACTTGTTTTCATTATACCCGAAGTGAAAACCTGAACACAAGGAAAAAGAGCCATCCCGTTTATGGAATGGCTCTTGGTCTTCTTGTTATTGGGCTTCTTAGGCGAACAAGGAGTGGACAAACGCTTTTTCCTGTTCGTTCAGCTCGACCAATGGCAGACGAACTCCACCAGTGGCTACTCCCAGTTTTTCCAGAGCGACTTTTGTCGGCCCAGGACTTGGATAAGCGAACAGTCCGTCGAACACAGGCACGAGCTTGCGATGAATGCTCGCCGCTTCCGCATGGTTGCCCTGGAAAAAAGCGTCCATCATCTCCGTCATTTGCCGGCCGACAACGTGACTGGCTACACTGACAATCCCCACTCCGCCAATGGACAAAATCGGCAAAGTCAGTCCGTCATCACCGCTGTACAGCTCAAAGCCTTCCGGAGCATGCTCGATAATTTGCGCCATTTGGCTCAAATTGCCGGATGCTTCTTTGATGCAGACCACATTGGGCAGCTGGGCCAAGCGCAAGGTCGTCTCCGCAGTCATATTCACGACAGAACGGCCCGGCACGTTGTACAGCATGACCGGAAGCTCTGTGGACTCTGCCAGCGCTTTGAAATGAGCGTACAGGCCCTCCTGAGACGGCTTGCTGTAGTAAGGAGCGACGACCATCACGGCATCTACGCCAATCGATTGAACAGCCTCGGTGAACTCGATGCTCGCTGCGGTGTCATTGCTGCCTGTTCCAGCGATAATATGGCACTTCCCTTTTGCATAAGCGACTGCGTGGCGAAACAGCTCCAGCTTCTCCGCACGGGAGAGCGTCGGCGATTCGCCAGTTGTGCCGCTCAGCACGATCCCTGTCGTTCCGTTTGCGATCAGGTGATCGATCAGGCGTTCCGTTTTATCGAAATCGATCTGTAATTGTTCATTAAAAGGCGTTACCATCGCGGTAACAAGCCGACCAAAACGTGCCACTAGCTTTCCAACTCCTCTTGTTGTGATCAGTAGGCATCAAAAATGAAGATAAGATCGCTCACATATGGTGGGCATGGAGATTGAACTGCTGATGCAAGGCGCGTACGGCCCGCACCATATCCATCTCATGCACCAAAACCCAGATGGTCGTATGGGAGTCAGCTGACTGAAGAATCTGGATGTCTTCCTGCGTCAATGCCTCTACGATTTGTGCCATGACGCCCGGCACTCCCGTCATTCCTGCCCCGATTACCGACACTTTCGCGCAATGCGGCAAGAGCTGCGGCTCATATCCCATGTCCGTCAGCAGCTCGGCTGCTTTGGCTCCCATCTCATCGTGAACCGTGTAAGCAACCCCTAACGGATTCACGTTGATGAAATCGACACTGATATTATTGGTTGCCATGGTTTTGAAAACTTGCAGCTGTGTATCGTAGTACCCTTCCTTGTTGGCTACCTTGATCTGCGTAATATTCGGCACGTGGGCGATCCCCATGACGACTCTGTCCTGAACCGAGTAGCCTTTTTTGCCGATCTCCAGCATGGTCGTCACAAGTGTGCCAGGGTCGTCCGAAAACGTAGAGCGGACACGAATCGGCACGTTGGCCTGCATCGCGATTTCTACCGCTCGTGGATGGATGACTTTTGCTCCGAGGTGAGCCATGTTGCAAATTTCCGTGTAAGTCACCATTTCCAGCGGCTGCGCTTCTTCGACGATCCGCGGGTCCGCTGTCATGATGCCTTCCACATCGGTAAAAATGTCCACCATTTCCGCTTGCAGGGCAACGCCGAGCGCTGTTGCTGTCGTGTCGCTGCCCCCGCGGCCGAGCGTCGTAATTTCCCAATCGACCGTCCTTCCCTGAAACCCGGGAACGATCACCACTTGACCCGCTTGCAAGTCTTGCAAAATGCGGCTCGGGTCAATGGTCGTAATTTGCGCGTTGGTAAAATCGTCGCTGGTCACGATGTTGGCCTGACCGCCTGTCAAAATCGTCGCTTTGATTCCACGCGCGTTCAACATGCTGCACATGACTGTAGCGGAGATGATTTCCCCCGTATGCATCAGCATATCCATTTCACGACGAGGCAGTTGGTTCCCATTGGAGCGAACCAACTGCAAAAGAGTATCGGTTGCATATGGGTCACCCTTGCGCCCCATGGCCGATACGACAACGACGAGGGCATAGCCTTCGTCGATCGCCTTTTCTATATGGTAGATTGCCCGCATCCGGCAATCTTCCGTCGTCAAGGAAGAACCACCGAACTTCTGGACGAGAATCTTCACAAACCTCTCCCCTATGCTCTTGCTTTGATGAGTTCTTCAGCGATTTGTACTGTATTCCATGCTGCACCTTTGAGAAGGTTGTCAGATACGATCCACATATGCAGTCCTCGAGGGTGATGGAGATCACGACGCAAGCGGCCGACAAAAATATCCAGCTTGCCAGTAGCATCCGTAGCCAGAGGATACTGCTGTTCTTGCGGCGCGTCTACCACCACTACGCCAGGGGCGTTTTCCAAGAGTGCTTTTACTTCGTTCAGGTCGTAATCCTGTTTCAATTCGACGTATACCGACTCACTGTGTCCGTAAACGACCGGAATGCGTACGCATGTGGCAGAAACCAGCACCGTGTCATCACCGAAGATTTTTTTGGTTTCATTCACCATTTTCATCTCTTCGTAAGTAAAACCGTTGTCGGTAAACACATCAATTTGCGGAATCGCGTTAAAGGCAATTTGATGGTGAACAGGCAGCTTGCCAACAGGCAGAACCTGACATTGTGCCTCTTTGCCGTCAAGCACGTCGCGGCTCTGTTCGTGCAACTCATTGATTGCCGATTGGCCTGCGCCAGAAACTGCCTGGTAAGTAGAAACGATAATGCGGTCTATTCCAAAACGATCATACAAGGGTTTCAGAGCGGCTACCATCTGAATGGTGGAGCAGTTCGGATTCGCAATGATTCCATTATGGGCGAGAGCGGCATCCATGTTTACTTCAGGCACCACCAGAGGAACATCCGGGTCCATCCGGAACGCGCTGGTATTGTCAATGACGACAGCACCGTGGCGCACTGCATGATGAGCCAGTTCCTTGCTCACGGAGCCACCCGCGCTAAACAAGGCAAAATCGATTCCCGCAAAGCTATCAGGAGTTGCTTCTTCCAGGACAACTTCTTGTCCCTTGAACGTGACCGTCTTGCCGGCAGAACGTCCAGAAGCAAGCAGCTTGAGCTGTTTAATGGGGAAGTTGCGCTCTTCCAGCAAGCGAATCATTTGTTGTCCGACTGCGCCAGTCGCACCGACTACTGCTACATTGTAAGTCAGTTGGTTAGCCATCTCTTACTCTCCTCCTAATCGCAAAAAAGCAGGTAAATTGTTTTTTCTGTCGTTTTGTTTAGTAGTTGAACCTTTCGATGAGCAAGGGTTGCAATTGCCTACCTTCCAATGCTGCCTCGCATGTTTCCAGTAACAGATCCATGCGGGCTACGAGCGAGTTTGGCTTTTTATCCGGAGCATCCTGCCCGAATGGCACGAAATAGATATTCTTCGCCGCCAACAGCTTGGCAATATTGGCAGCATTTAATCCCAAACCATCGTTCGTGGAGATTGCGATGACAAGCGGTCGCAAATTGCGCATGGTCGCTTTGGCCGCCATGAGGACGGCGCTGTCGGTAATCGCGTTTGCCAGGCGGCTGGTCGAGCTGCCTGTGCATGGTGCAATCAACATAACGTCCAACAATTTTGAAGGGCCCAAAGGTTCTGCCTGGGGAATCGTTGAAATCAGTTCCTCCCCTGTCAAATCCTTGATTTGCTGCTGCCAGCTTTGCGAGGTGCCAAAACGCGTATCCGTCGTCATGATTGTATTCGAAACAATCGGGATGACTCTTGCTCCAGCATCCACAAATCGCTTGATCTGCGGCATCGTCTCTTCAAACGTGCAATGCGATCCAGACAATCCGAAACCAATGGTCTTCCCCTGCAGACTGCTCATGATGATGACTCCCCCCTGGTTTTCCTCTGCTCCGCAATGAGACGAGACAAAGTCTGGGCCAAAATCTGCCCTGCGGTTTTCGGTGCAACGATTCCAGGCAATCCGGGAGCGAGAAGCGCTTTAATGCCTCTTCTTTCGGCGTATCGAAAATCTGTCCCTCCCGGTTTGGAGGCAAGATCGAGAATAAACGCCGACTGCGGCATTTGAGCGATTACCTCTGCCGTGAGTAGTAGCTGCGGGATGGTATTAAAAATGAAATCAGCATTCGTGACTTGTTGCTTTAGCTCACTGATCGGGAAGGGAGTCAATCCCATCTCATAGATGCGTGCCAAGTGTTCCTGACGCCTAGCCCCCACTCTTACACGGGCTCCCAGTGCATGCAGGGCCCGGGCCATAGACAAACCTGTTCGTCCCAATCCCAAAACAATTGACGAAGATCCATGAATCGTGATATCCGTATTTTGAATCGCCATCATCAGCGCTCCCTCCACAGTAGGGATGGAGTTGTATATGGCTACGTCATCTCGATCCAGCAGTTCCACAAGCGGAACTTGCTTGGATGCCAACAGTTTTTTCAGGTAAGGTTTAGCCATTCCCGTATATACCACACAATGCTTAGGCAAGCTCTCCACGTGTTGATCCAGAAGCTGCATTTGTTTGGAGCAAAAAATGCTTTCCACAAAGCCTTGGTCATCGGTTCCTACGATGGGCAGGATGAGGGCGTCCACGTCTTTCAACACATCGCATGTTAATGGTCTCTTCGTTGCCCCTGTAAAATTGCTTTCCAGGTTGTCGAAGCCAACTAACGTGACACTGGCGTCCAGCTGAATGCATCGCTTGATGACTTCCAGCTGGCGAGCGTCTCCGCCAATGAAGGCAACATGTATGCCCGTTAGCATGCTGCGTTCCCCTTTCCACACATTTTACTGCATTAAATGATCGGAACGCAAAGGTTTTCCTTTTGAAAAAGTTGTCGGAAGTCCATGCGCTCTACCCCCATCCTATTCGGCTTGCGCTACTTCGGTGACAGCAGAGCCTACTTTTGCGAAGCCTGTGTCTCTTCTTGTCCGAGCGAGACGATGACCATGTCCGGACCGATTTTCACGATGGAGCTCCACGGGATCACCAGGTCTTCGCGTTTTTTGCCGAAGCCAAAAAAGCTGCTGCCTGGCAAAATGATCGACTGAATCGCGCCGTTTTCCGGCTGGATGACGAGGTCGGAGTCGCTGATCACCCCCATTTTTTCCCCGTTGTCCAAGCCGATGATTTCTTTGCCGCCCAGTTCGCTAAGCCGCATTGGCCAAGCCCCCCTTTGTCCTTGTTTGCGTTACTGTTGATATACGCAAAAAAATCCGGGCTATGCCGGATTTTTCGCAAAGGGAAAAGCTATAGCAAAATGTCGTTTTTCACGTTGGCAGGGTATCCCTCAAGCGGGCTTACCATCGCCATCGCCAGCTTCGAGCGGAACAGCTCCTGCGCGACAGCCAGGACAGATTCGTGCGAGACGCGGTCGATTTTGGCGATGATCTCGTCCAGATTGAGGTGGCGTTCCAGGAGCAGCTCGTTTTTGCCAAGGCGGCTCATCCGGCTGTTGGTGCTTTCCAGGCTGAGCATCAGGCTGCCTTTCAGCTGCTCTTTTCCTTTGTTCAGCTCTTTGTCGGAGATGCCGCGGTCAGCCACATCGCGCAGGACGTTTGTCACGATATCGAACACTTGACCCACGTGCTCAGGCGCTGTGCCCGTATACACAGTGAAAGTTCCCGCTTCCTTGTAGGAAGAATGGTACGAATAGACCGAGTATGCCAATCCCCGCTCTTCGCGAATTTCCTGGAAGAGACGCGAGCTCATGCTGCCTCCCAATACGTTGTTCAGCAAAATGAGCGAGTACACATCCGGGTGACCGACTTTAAACCCTGGCAGGGACAGGCACAAGTGCGCCTGCTCAGTCGCTTTGTTGTGGGCGATTACATTCGCAGCAAACTCGGGTTCTGACAGAGGCGCCAGCTTGCCTTGGCGCGAAAAGCCGCTGAAGCGCTTCTTGATCTCTTCAATGAGGTTGTCATCAAAGTTCCCCGCTACCGTCACCACTGTATTGGACGGAAGGTAGTGGGCGTCGATGTAGCTCAGCAAATCGTCGCGTTTCAGACTGCGCAGGACGTCTTCCGTACCCAAAATCGAGTAGCCGAGCGGGTGTTTGCTGTAAGTAGCCCTGGCAATCAAATCGTGCACAAGATCGTCAGGCGTATCCTCGTACATGCTGATTTCTTCAATGACGACATTTTTTTCTTTTTCCAGTTCCTCTGCGTCGAAGACAGAGTGGAAATACATATCGGAAAGCACGTCTAACGCGATCGGTGCGTGCTGGTCGAGCACTCGCGCATAATAGCAGGTGTACTCTTTCGATGTGAAGGCGTTTACGTTTCCGCCGATCTCATCAAAAGTCTCCGCGATTTCTTTCGCAGACCGGGTACTTGTACCTTTAAAAAACATATGCTCAAGAAAATGGGAAATCCCGTTGTTTTTCTCCTGTTCATATTTCGAACCGGTCCCCACCCAGATGCCCAAAGCAACAGAGCGAACGGACGGAATTTTTTCCGTCACAATTCGAAGACCGTTTTCACATGTATGACGTTGTATCACGCAAATCCTCCTCGGTTGATCATCTCTCTATCCGCAACTTCCGGGAAATGGCTGTAAACACGTCTAACTATAGCAAACTTCTTTTGTCTCCACAATAAATGAGCTTGTTTTCCCATCACGGGAGTCGGCGGCTGGACAAAACTTCCGAGACGGTGACGGGCTGAAGCCCCTTTTTCTTGGCGATTGTCAGCAACTGGTCGAGACTCGCCTGTGACGCGGCTGTCGGGTGCATCAGCACCAATGTTCCGTTGCTCATCAAACCGCTGATCTTTTTAATCACGAAGCTGGGAGAAGGCTTTTTCCAGTCTACCGTATCCGCCGTCCACATAATCGTCTTCATCTGGTACGAGGAGTGGGCAATTTGAACCACCTGCTTGTTGAATGCACCCGAAGGAGGGGCGAACAAGATGGGCTTGATCCCCAGCGTCTTGCTGATGATCTCCTGTGTCCGACTGATCTCTTGATGAATGCGCTGCGTGCCCAGGGTGCTCATGTCAGGGTGCGAGTAGGCATGGTTGCCAATCTCGTGTCCACGCGCTGCAATTTTTTTCGCCTCTTCCGGATAGCGTTTGACCCACGAGCCATCCAGAAAAAACGTCGTCTTCACTTGATGCTTATCCAACGTATCCAGCATGGAGTCCAAATATTCGTTGCCCCAGGCCACATTTATCATGAAGGAGATCGTCGGCTTTTTCGGATTTCCGCGATAGATCGGCTGTGCTCCAAGCTGGTCAAGTGAAATCGCGGGAGGTACTTCTTTATATACCAACATTTCCGGTCCTGCTACTCCCGTTGCCAACATTTTCTCGACGGAAGCGTCCACATCGACGATTCGCCCGTTGTAGCCGGGAATGGCTTTCCATGTCGGATCAATGACCGCGTCGATCGGCGCTTCATCCCGCTCGGCTTTCCACTTCTCCACCTGGGCGCGCAACCGTTCTTTTTCATCCAAAATTTTTTCCGCCGTTACGGTCTGTTCCTTTTTCACAAAGCTGATATATTCGTGAATTGGCTGGTATTGCAGCAGCATGATCATTCCGACTGCGACAAAGACCGTAACCCAAAGCCTGCTCTTTCTTTCCGCCATCGTGGAGCCAGCCCTCCTTATGTACGTACAAGTCTCTCTTTGTCCAATGTATGAGCATACCGAGTGACTTAGACATTTTTGGCCAAAAGAAAAAAGCTTCCGTACACGAATTTCTTCGAGTGACGAAGCCTTTTGTTTGTTGATTATTCTGCTTGGGTCGGAGCATTTTCGGCCTGAGCCGCAGCTTGCTCTTTGAGTACAGCTTTGCGGGACAGATTGATGCGACCTTGATCGTCAATCTCTGTCACCTTCACTTGCACCTTGTCGCCAACAGCAACTACGTCTTCCGTCTTGGCTACGCGTTCTTCTGCCAATTGGGAGATATGGCACAAGCCTTCTTTGCCTGCAAACAGCTCGATGAACGCTCCGTACTTCTCTACGCGCTTGACGGTTCCCAGATAAATCTGGCCGACAGCAACCTCGCGAACCAGGTCCTCGATGATTTGTTTCGCACGCAGATTCGCTTCGTGATTGATCGAAGCGATGAAAACTCGTCCATCTTGCTCGATGTCGATTTTTACGCCGGTTTCTTCGATAATCTTGTTGATGACGCGACCTTGTGGGCCGATGACATCGCGGATTTTCTCCGGATTGATCGACATGGTCAATATCTTAGGCGCATAAGGAGACAGCTCTTCACGCGGTTTGGAAATGGTGCTCATCATGTGCTTCAGGATGTGCAAACGACCTTCACGCGCTTGCTCCAAAGCTTGCTCCAAGATTTCGCGGTTGATCCCGGAAATTTTGATATCCATCTGGATCGCGGTTACACCCGCTTCGGTGCCAGCCACTTTGAAGTCCATATCGCCCAAGTGGTCTTCCATGCCTTGGATGTCTGTCAAGATCGAGAAAGACTGTTCGTCCTTGCTCATGATCAAGCCCATTGCGATACCTGCTACAGGTGCTTTGATCGGCACCCCTGCATCCATCAGAGCCAATACGCTCGCGCAAATGGAAGCTTGCGACGTCGAACCGTTGGACTCGATGACTTCGGAAACCAGTCGGATCGTGTACGGGAACTCGTGTTCAGATGGAATGATCGGCTCAATCGCGCGCTCACCCAACGCCCCGTGCCCGATTTCACGACGGCCTGGAGGACGCAGTGGACGAGCTTCACCTACGCTGTATGGCGGGAAGTTGTAATGGTGCATGAATCGCTTCGACTCTTCCAGACCGAGTCCGTCCAGGATTTGCACATCACCCAGCGCCCCAAGCGTGCACACGCTCAAAGCTTGTGTTTGACCACGGGTGAACATCGCGGAACCGTGCGTACGGGACAAGATGCTTGTCTCGCTGGAAAGCGGGCGAATTTCGCCAAGAGCCCGTCCATCCGGACGAACTTTTTCTTCGGTAATGAGGCGGCGAACTTCGTCTTTGACGATGTTGCCCAACACTTCGCCAATCATCTTTTCCTGCTCCGGATAGTTTTCCGGATCTTTGGCAGCGAAATGCGCTTTCGTCTCGTCCTTGATCGCGTCAATCGCGTCGTAACGAGCCTGCTTTTCTTCAATCCGAACCGCTTCTTTCAGACGTGCTTCTGCAAATGCGCGCACAGCCTGATCGATTTCCGGATCGACTTCATGCAGGATGACTTCCATTTTTTCTTTGCCGATTTCTGCCACGATCTGGTTTTGGAACTCAACCAGCTTCTTAATAACCTCGTGACCTGTCATGATTGCTTCGAGCATGACAGACTCCGGCACTTGATTTGCGGCAGCCTCGACCATGTTGATCGCTTTGTGTGTACCTGCGACT
The DNA here is from genome assembly GCF_003521185.1 of Brevibacillus sp. Taxonomy (NCBI): domain Bacteria; kingdom Bacillati; phylum Bacillota; class Bacilli; order Caryophanales; family Paenibacillaceae; genus Brevibacillus; species Brevibacillus sp. The sequence continues at coordinate 231,448 of NZ_DOTK01000034.1, read as the reverse complement.
ACGAGGTGAATATCGCTTTTTTCTGCCTGCTCCACAGTCGGGTTGATGATGAACTCGCCGTCAATGCGCCCAACGATGACACCGGCAATCGGACCTTCAAACGGAATTTCGGAAACGCAAAGAGCGGCAGACGTACCGATCATAGCGGCGATTTCCGGTGAGCAGTCCTGATCAACCGACAGAACAGTATTGACAATTTGTACGTCGTTACGGAATCCTTCTGCGAAAAGGGGACGAATTGGGCGGTCAATCAAGCGGCTTGCCAAAATCGCTTTTTCGCTTGGACGACCTTCTCTTTTAATAAAGCCGCCGGGAATTTTTCCGACTGCATAGAGACGTTCCTCATAGTTAACAGTCAACGGGAAGAAATCAAGGGCTTTTGGCTCTTTCGAGACTGTAACTGCAGACAGGATTGCCGTATCGCCGTACCGAACCAGAACCGATCCGTGAGCCTGTTTGGCCATTTTGCCAAATTCCAGGGTCAGCTTGCGGCCTGCCAGTTCAAAATCGTATGTACGGTATTGTTGCTCCATGATGCTAGCAGTCCTCCTTCACGACAATGTGCATATCTACACTTTGTTTTCTACCTGTATGTATTATTTCCTGCCACCATGAAAATTAAATGGTGAGCTTTGGCAGTCATTTTGGATAATAAAAAAAGCTTCTTTTGAAGCCATTTTCATCACGCTTGAATCACTTTATTTGTATCGTTTCAGAGAGCCTGACAACAGATGTGCCAAGCTCCCCTACACGATAGAAAAAGCGGGAAGAACCCGCTTTTTGCAAAACGCTGACTAGCGGCGCAGACCCAGACGGTCTACAACCGAACGATAGCGTTGAACATCTGCTTCACGCAAGTATGTCAACAGGTTACGGCGTTGACCTACCATTTTCAACAGACCACGACGGCTGTGGTGATCTTTTTTGTGCGTACGCAAGTGTCCGTTCAGGTTGTTAATGTTTTCGGTCAAGATAGCGATTTGAACTTCCGGAGAACCGGTGTCGTTGTCATGAGTACGGAACTCTTGAATCAGTTGAGTTTTACGCTCTTGAGACAATGCCATCATGACTCACCTCCTTTTTTTATATCCCGTTAGCCGAGTCTGCCGTCGGTGAGCATCGGACAGCCAAGCTGCGGTTATCTGTACAACGTTTTGAATTATAGCATACCATTTTTGAAAAAGCAAAGAGATTCGTTTTACGAGACTCCGCTCGCAAACTTTTGCTTCGCCGCGTCTACATCCCGGCCAATTTGCGCAATCAGAGCTTCCACACCAGCGAATTTTTGCTCTTCGCGGATATAGAAGAGGAACTCTACTTCTACCTCTTTGTCGTAAATCTCACCAGAGAACTCGAAAATGTGTACTTCTAGCGATTTTTCTTTCTTCTCCAGTTCAAACGTAGGCTTGATCCCCACATTCATAACCCCGTAGTAGCTTTTCGCATCGACTGTAAACCGCACTCCGTACACGCCGTTTTTGCCGATCAAATACGGAGCGTTGACCCGAACGTTTGCTGTAGGGAAGCCGATTGTGCGCCCGCGCTTGTCGCCGTGCACGACTTTGCCGCGAACCTTGTACGGACGGCCAAGCAGGTGACGCACTTGCTCTACGTTGCCGTGGTGGAGATACTCGCGAATGATCGTGCTGCTCACTTTTTCGCCCAAGCGGTTAACCGGGCTGATGATGTCGAGGCCATAGCGGCCTTTGCTCATCTCCTGCAGCGTGTGGGCCGTTCCCATTCCTCTGTATCCAAAAGTGTAATCAAATCCGACCACAACATGCTGGCAAGCGAGCGGGAGCATGCACTCGGTAATGAAGTCCTCCGGGTAAACCGCAGCAAACCCGATATCGAACTTCATGACATACGTCGTGTCTACCCCCATCTTCTCGAATTGTTCCAGTTTGTCCGACAGAGGAGTCAGGTAGCTCGTATAGCCGCTCTGCCCAAGAACCTCGCGCGGATGAGGGTCAAAAGTCAGAACGGTACTTTCCCATCCGTTCGCTTTTGCTGTATCAATCGCCTTTTGAATGACTCGGCGATGTCCAATATGTACACCATCGAAGTAGCCAAGTGCAATTGCGCACGGCTTCGCTTGCAATTCATTCGGTAGTGGATAGGTCAGGGAGATCGTTTTCACGGTTTACACCTCGGCTGGAAAGACTTTTTCTGCTTTGGCGAAAAGACCTTTGTCCCCACGGCACACGCGATGAATGCCAAGCAGCTCTTCCCCTGCAAACAGGCAGATCAAGCTGCCAACCTCGGCCGTTACACCCGGCAGTGCAGTCGCCAGTCCGTTGCGTACCGCGCGGGTTCGCTCCGGCTTGACCTGATAAGACGGCAAAAATGAAATCGCCTGTGGGATGGAGACAAGATAACGGGAGAGATCCCCCCCATTGGCAGCCCGCTCCTCCAGTTCCTGAAGAGGAATCGCCTCCCCTTCCATGAACGGACCGCTCTTGATTCGCCGAAGCAGCTTCATATGGGCAGGATAACCCAGAGAGCGTCCGAGGTCAACACATAAGGTGCGCATGTATGTACCTTTCGAGCACGTGCAGGAGAAAGAGATGTCGACATAGTCTTGGTCTGTCTTGATCTCCTGAAGCGTCAACTCGTAAAGCGTAACTTTGCGCGCCTGTCTCTCAATCACAGTGCCTTCTCGCGCCAAGTCGTAAAGACGCTTTCCATTTACTTTGACGGCTGAAAACATCGGCGGCACTTGTTCGATTTCCCCCAAAAAGGAGGCAAACAAGCTTTCGATGCGCTCCTGCGTAATGGACGCAGCGTCTACTTGCGCCTGTTCCAGCAGCTCTCCCGAAGCGTCCTCCGTCGTAGTCGCGGAGCCGAGGCGCATGACCACCGAATAGCGCTTGGGCAGTTCTTGCAAATACTCCACCAGCCGGGTAGCGTTCCCGACACATATCGGGAGCACTCCGGTCACATCCGGATCGAGTGTTCCCGTATGCCCGACTTTTTTTGTACCATACAGCCGACGGATACGCGCCACGCAGTCGTGGGAGGTCATACCCGCCGGCTTGTCGATTACCAGCACGCCATGGTTGCTACTCATCGTGTTTCACTCCTAATGCTGGTTCCAATACGTCCCATACCTTTTGCTTCGCTTCTGCAATCGTTCCCCTGACCGTGCAGCCGGATGCTTTGGCATGCCCTCCGCCGCCAAGCTGCTTGGCGATGGCAGACACGTCGACGCGATCGCGGGCGCGCATACTCACCTTGACGACTCCCGACTCTGCCTCGACAAAAGAAACGCCTACCTCGACGCCCTCGATATTGCGGCAGTAGTTCACCAGACCACCCGCATCCTCGCGTTGAGCATTTGCTTCTGAAAAATCGCCGACAGATACGGCAATCGAAGCGACGAGACTTCCATGAGACAGCTCCAGCGTCTGCAGCGCACGCCGCAGCACTTTGACATGGGCAAAAGTGATCTCTTCCAGGCAGCGCTCCGCAACCTCGCCCGGCTTCACGCCATAGCTGAGCAAGCGTGCGGCAATTTCCATGACGCGCGGCGTCGTGTTGGAATAGCGAAAACCGCCTGTGTCCGTCAAAAGCCCTGTGTAGATGCACAGAGCGAGTTCTTCGTTAAAAGCAATCCCCGCCTGCTCTGCCACATCGAACAAAATCTCCGCCGTAGCTGCCGCTTCCGGACGAACGAGATTGACGCTTCCGAAATCGTCATTTGTCGGATGATGATCAATATTCAACAAAGCGGCTCCAGAAGCAAATAAAGACCGTACATCGCCCATCCGTGACTCATCGGCACAGTCTACGGCGATTACGGCCTCAAATGTTTCAGCAAGCGGTTGTTTGCGAAGGTCCCGCAAGCGGTCAAAACGCGGCAAAAAGTTGAACTTGAGCGGCGTTTCCCCTTCGTTTACCACCACGTATTCTTTTCCCAGCTGCTCTAGCATGAGCACGACTCCCAGTGCGGAGCCGGTAGCATCGCCATCTGGACTGATATGGGAAAGAACCAGGAAGCGGTTATGCTCCCGCAAAAAACGGGCCGCTTCCTCTACTGTTGCTTGATTACGATTCATCCTGTTTCTCTCCTTCTGTGGAGATTTCCCGCAGGATCGACTCAATTTTGGTACCGTAGTCAATCGACTCGTCCAGCTTGAAGACGAAATCAGGGATATGGCGCAGCTTCACGCGTTTGCCAATTTCGGTACGCAGGTAGCCTTTTGCTTTTGTCAGTCCTGCCAGAGAGGCTTTGCGCTCTTCCTCAGACCCAAAAATGCTGACGAATACTTTGGCAAGCTGAAGATCGCTGCTTACTTCTACATCCGTTACTGTGACAAAGCCGACGCGAGGATCTTTCAATCCACGCTGCAAAACGAGGCTCAGTTCTTTTTTGATTTCTTCACCGACGCGGCTAATCCGTGTTTTGTTCATTTACTCTCACCTCCGCTGGCTGTCCTATTCGTAGTATTCCGTATCGACCCGAATCAACTCGGCATCGGGATGGTTTTCCACAAATCGCACCACAGCCTGCATTTCTTGTTGTAAAAATGACATTTCATTAGCAACGGCAGCGATACCCAACACGGTACGCTGCCACTGCTCGTAATAAGCCACCTCAGCTGCGGAGACATTGAAACGGCTTCGCAGCTTGGCAATCAGACTTTTGACGATGGCCCGTTTTTCTTTCAAGTTTTGGCAAGCGGGCAGAAACAGTTCGATCTGCACCCCCGCTATCATTATTGCTTCACTTCAACCATGACGAAAGCTTCGACAACGTCGCCAACTTTCAGGTCTTGGAAGCGTTCCAAGGTCAGACCGCACTCGTAACCTGCGTTTACGTCTTTAGCGTCATCCTTGAAGCGTTTCAAGGTGTCCAGCTTGCCTTCGTAAATGACGATGCCTTCGCGAATCAGACGGGCACCTGCATCACGGCTCAGCTTGCCTTCGGTTACATAGCAACCAGCGATGTTTCCGACTTTGGATACTTTGAATACTTCGCGGATTTCTGCCTGACCGATGATGTTTTCTTTGTAAACAGGGTCCAGCATGCCTTTCAGGGCTTGCTCGATCTCTTCGATGACGGTGTAGATAACGCGGTGCAGGCGAATGTCGATCTTCTCTTGTTCAGCCATGCTGCGAGCGTTTGGCTCAGGACGCACGTTGAAACCGATGATGATGGCATTCGATGCGTTCGCCAAGGTTACGTCGGACTCGGTAATCGCTCCGACACCAGTGTGAATGATCTTCACGCGGGTACCGTTGACGTCGATCTTTTCCAGGGAGCCGCGCAGAGCTTCTACAGAACCTTGCACGTCGCCTTTTACGATCAGGTTCAGCTCTTTGATATCGCCTTCCTGAATGTGTTGGAACAGATCGTCCAGCGATACGCGAGAGCTTTCGCGGCGCTCGGATTCGCGCTGTTTGACTGCGCGGGCTTCCCCGATCGCACGAGCTTTTTTCTCGTCTTCAAATACGCGGAACTGGTCGCCAGCTTGCGGCACATCGTTCAAACCTGTGATTTCCACTGGCGTAGATGGGCCGGCTTCTTTCAGACGACGGCCTTTGTCGTTCACCATCGCACGAACACGGCCATAAGCAGAACCGACTACGATCGGATCGCCGACACGCAGTGTTCCTTGCTGTACCAGGATGGTCGCTACAGGACCGCGGCCTTTGTCCAGCTCGGCTTCTACTACCGTACCACGCGCGCGCTTGTCAGGGTTTGCTTTCAGCTCCTGAACTTCTGCGACGAGCAAAATGTACTCCAGCAATTCTTCGATACCTGTACGCTGTTTGGCAGACAGAGGAGAGAAAATGGTTTCGCCGCCCCATTCTTCTGCAACCAGTTCATACTCGGTCAGTTCTTGCTTGATCCGGTCGATGTTGGCTTCCGGTTTGTCGACCTTGTTCACAGCTACGATGATCGGAACGTTCGCTGCTTTCGCATGGCTGATCGCTTCAATGGTTTGTGGCATAACACCGTCATCGGCTGCAACCACGAGAATCGTGATGTCCGTAATTTGCGCACCGCGCGCACGCATCGTTGTGAACGCCGCGTGACCAGGCGTATCGAGGAACGTGATCTTCTTGCCTTTGATCTCTACCTGGTAAGCACCGATGTGCTGGGTGATACCGCCTGCTTCGCCTGCTACTACGTTGGTAGAGCGGATGGCGTCGAGCAAAGTCGTTTTTCCGTGGTCAACGTGACCCATGATGGTAACAACCGGAGGACGCTCCAAAAGGGTTTCTGGCGCATCTACTTCTTCCAGCGTTTCGAAGTTTGTCTCGTCGATGATGATTTTTTCTTCCACTTCTACGCCGTAGTCAGCGCAGATCAACTCAATCGCTTCGCGTTCCAAATATTGGTTGATCGTTGCCATGATCCCCAAATTAAACAACTTTTTGATGATTTCCGCCGGTTCTCTGCGCAGTTTCACAGCCAACTCGTTCACTGTCAAGGAATCGGTAAAAGTGATTTTTGTTGGTGGTTCAATCACAGGGCGCTGCGCTTTTTGGGCACCGCGCTGGTTGTGATTGCCGCCACGACGGTTGTTTTGGTTGTTGCGGTTATTGCCGCCACGGAAAGGCTGGCTCTTTTTATTGTCTTCAAACGTCTTTTGCGTTTGCGGCGCTTTTTTGATTTTCTCGCGCTTTTCCATACCGACGTTGGATGGGAGTTTTACTTTGTCTTCAAACTCATCACCTGTGCGCGTCTCGGTTTGGCTGGTCGCAGCAGCCTGTTGCGGAGGACGCTGTTGGTTTTGCGGTCTTTGCTGTTGGTTCTGTGGTCTTTGTTGGCCTTGGCCTTGTGGTCGTTGTTGGTTTTGCGGTTTGCGGTCACTCGGTTTCGCAGGTTGACTTCTCATATGGTTTGGTCTTCTCTCCTGATTCTTCCCCTGATTTTTTCCATGTTGAGGACTTTGCTGATCGGGCTGTTTTCCACTTGCTGTGGTGTTGACTGGACGATTGTTGCTGGTAGCAAAACCGCCGCGATCGTTTTGTCTATCGCTTTTGGCAGCTTGTGACTGCTGACCTTGCCCCGGCTGTTGCTGGGATGGGGTCTGCTGTCCTCTGGATTCGTTGGGGCGTCGTTGTTCGTCCATTGGCTTTGGTCTTGCATCACTTGGCGTATTGCGTCCTTCCGGCTTGGAACCGGCGCGCAATTTGGCCATGTGATCCTCGATCCGCTTAATCGTCCCTTCTTCCATGATACTCATATGATTTGCTACTTCTATGTTCAATCGCTTTAGCAAATTGAGGATTTCCTTACTGCTCATGTTGTGCTGTTTGGCATATTCATACACACGTGTCTTCAAATAAACTTCACCCTTTCTAAGTTAGGTGAGCAGACGCTGAATGCTTTCAGCCAACTTCCCATCGGTCACCGCCACGGTAACGCGCCCATCTTTTCCGATTGCGTGTCCCAATGAATGTCGGTCGCCTGTGGTTATACATGAGACCCCGTAATAGGAACATTTATCCTTGACTTTTTTGGCGGTATTGTCTGATGCATCTGATGCGAGCAAAACCAGACGAGCCTGGCCATTGCGGATAGACGTAATGACCAATTCCTCTCCTGTCACGATTTTTCTCGCGCGCATCGCAATTCCGAGCAGCTGAGCTGCCTTCGGGATCATCGTCCCATCATCTCCAGCCACTTCTCGCGAAAAGCGTCGTACTTTTCTTCCGAGATGGACATGTTGAGGGCACGTTCCAGCACTTTTTTCCATTTTCCCGATGCGAACGCATCCGGCTTCAGACAGCTTTCCTGCCGACACACATAGGTACCGCGTCCTGCCGCCTTTCCCGTCAGATCGATGACGATCTCTTCAGCCGGCGTTCGGACCACGCGGATCAATTCCTTTTTCGGAAACATTCCTTGGCAAACAATGCATTTACGCAAAGGGATCTTTTTTTGCTTCATGACTATTCGTTGTCGACTCCTTCATCGCCCTCTACTTCTTTCGGGTAGACGATGCCTTCTTGATCTGCCTGGGATTCGCTCTTGATGTCGATCTTCCAGCCAGTCAGCTTGGCAGCGAGACGAGCGTTTTGTCCACGTTTTCCGATCGCAAGCGACAATTGGTAATCCGGCACGATGACACGGGTTACTTTTTCCGCGAGGTTGACTTCAACGTGAAGCACTTTCGCCGGGCTGAGCGCGTTGGCTACGTACTCGGCCGGATCTTCAGACCAGCGGACGATGTCGATTTTCTCGCCCTTCAGCTCGGTGACGATCGTCTGTACGCGCATGCCTTTTGGACCAACACATGCCCCTACAGGATCTACATCCGGGTTGATGGAATGAACAGCGATTTTGGAACGGTCGCCTGCTTCGCGAGCAACGGACTTGATTTCAACCACACCATCGTAAATCTCTGGCACTTCCAATTCAAAGAGGCGCTTCAAAAGTCCCGGATGAGTACGGGAAACGACGATTTGCGGACCCTTGGTGGTTTTTTCTACTTTAATGATGTATGCCTTCACGCGATCTTGCGACTTGAAATCTTCGGACGGCATTTTCTCGGTGATCGGCATAACAGCTTCCGCTTTGCCAAGATCGATGTAATAATTGCGGGCGTCCATGCGTTGGACAACCCCTGTAACGATATCGTCTTCGCGCTCGATAAACTCGCTGTAAATGAGGCCGCGCTCCGCTTCGCGAATGCGCTGTGTCACCACTTGCTTCGCGGTTTGTGCAGCAATTCGTCCGAAGTCACGAGGCGTAACCTCGATTTCCACGATATCTTCCAGTCTAAAATTCGGATCGATTTCTTGGGCAGCTTCCTGGGAAATCTCCAGGCGCGGGTCAAAAACTTCTTCCACCACTTCTTTGCGTGCATACACGCGAACCATACCTGAATGACGATTTACATCCACCCGTACATTTTGGGCCGAGTTGAAGTTACGTTTGTATCCAGAGATAAGAGCCGCTTCGATGGCCTCGATCAGCACGTCTTTGGTGATGCCTTTCTCTCTCTCAATGGCTTCTAGAGCCTCGATAAAATCGCCGTTCATGACTTTCGTTGCCTCCTCCTTTACTTACCCACCGGCCACCAGCAATCTAGAAAACGATTGCCATTCGTGCCGTGTCAATTTGCTCTTGGGAAATCACGTACGTTTTTTTCGCTTCTTTAACAGTCAGTTTGCCGTCCTCGTACGATATCAGTTCGCCCTCGAACTGGCTTGCTCCTTCTATCGGCTCTTTGGTTGTAATGTGCACATGCCTGCCGACAGCTTTGGTAAAATCCTTATCCTTGCGCAACGGACGCTCAGCACCCGGCGAAGATACTTCCAAAAAATATGCAGTCGGAATCGGATCTACTTCGTCAAGTTTTTGACTCAGCTTCTCGCTGACAAGGCTGCAGTCATCGATGTCGATGTTGCCAGTTTCATTGTCGATAAACACGCGCAGAAACCAGTTGCTGCCTTCCTTTTTGTACTCGATGTCAACCAGTTCCAAACCCAATTCGTCAACAATGGGCGTGACCAGTTCGGTGACGATGCCCGTTACCTTGCTCAAGCAAGTACCTCCTTTACGTTTGAACCATGAGGTGTAACCAGAAAGAAAGAGTGGGTTTCCCCACTCTCGATCTGCCATGCGTATAAAACCAGTATTTCCAAAAAAATTATAGCATAACAGCCCTTCGCTGACAACCTTTGGATACGAGGGCCCGCTAGGCCGGACTAGAACAGCGACAGCTGGTTCGATTCCGGCAGTCCTTTCAGAGCGCCTTGTTCCTCCAGATACTCCAAAATCGTCTTGGAGATGCGGGAACGGGACAGCAGGTCTTCCTTCGACAAAAACTCCCCTTGTTCTCTCGCCTCCACGATGCTGATCGCAGCGTTCGTGCCCAAGCCTGGCAAAGCGTTGAACGGAGCAATCAGCGAGTCGCCTTTGATCAGGAAGCGTGTCGCGTCCGATTCATACAGGTCGACGTTGGCAAACCGGAAGCCGCGCTCCACCATCTCCAGCGCCATCTCTAGCACGGTCAACAGCGCTTTCTCTTTCGGCTGCGCGTCGTGGCCCTTGCCTTCGATTTCGTCGATTTTTTGCCGGATGGCAGCGGAGCCTTTGACCATCAACGGGATATCGAAGTCATCTGCCCGCACAGTGAAGTAAGTCGCGTAAAATTCAAGCGGACGATGCACCTTGAAGTAGGCAATCCGCACAGCCATCATCACGTAAGCCGTGGCGTGGGCTTTCGGGAACATGTACTTGATGCGCTGGCAAGACTGGATGTACCAATCCGGTACGTTGTTTTTGCGCATTTCTTCCTGATCCTCTTCCGGCACACCTTTCCCTTTCCGCACAGACTCCATGATTTTGAATGCGCGGGACGGTTCCAAACCTTTATAGATCAAATAAACCATGATGTCGTCACGACAACCGATAACTTCAGGCAGTTTACATATGCCGTTGCGGATCAAATCCTGGGCGTTGTTCAACCATACATCCGTACCGTGAGACAACCCGGAAATCTGGACAAGCTCGGCGAATGTCGTCGGCTTCGTATCCTCAAGCATCTGGCGAACGAACTTGGTTCCAAACTCGGGGATTCCAAGCGTTCCCATATTCGTCCCAATCTGCTCCGGTGTCACACCCAATGCTTCTGTCGAGCTGAAAATGGACATCGTCTTCTTGTCGTCGAGCGGGATCGTTTTCGGGTCCATGCCTGTCAAGTCTTGCAGCATGCGAATGACGGTCGGGTCGTCGTGTCCGAGAATATCGAGTTTCAGCAAGTTGTCATGGATCGAGTGGAAGTCGAAATGAGTCGTGCGCCACTCGGATTCATTATCATCTGCCGGGAACTGGATCGGACAAAAATCTTCAATTTCCATGTAGTCAGGAACAACAATAATTCCGCCCGGGTGCTGCCCAGTCGTCCGTTTGACGCCCGTGCATCCGTTCACGATCCGGGATATCTCTGCATTGCGCAAAGTCATGCCCCGCTCATCAGCGTACTTCCTCACATAGCCGTACGCTGTCTTCTCCGCGACAGTACCGATCGTTCCTGCGCGATATACGTAGTCTGCGCCGAAAAGCTCCTGCGTGTATTTATGGGCTCGCGGCTGATAGTCACCCGAGAAGTTCAAGTCAATATCGGGAACTTTGTCTCCCTTGAAGCCAAGGAACGTCTCGAACGGAATGTCCTGTCCGTCTTTTGCAAAACTGGTTCCGCACTGCGGGCACTCTTTGTCAGGCAAGTCGAAACCGGAAGCGATGGAACCGTCCGTAATAAATTCGCTATGCTTGCAATTCGGGCAGCGATAGTGCGGCGGCAGCGGATTTACCTCGGTAATTTCCGACATCGTCGCCACGAAGGACGAGCCGACCGATCCACGCGAGCCGACCAGGTAACCATCCTGAAGCGATTTGGTCACCAGACGCTGCGAAATCAAGTAAATAACCCCGAAGCCGTGCGTGATGATACTGTTCAGTTCCTTTTCCAGACGCTTTTCCACCAGCTCCGGCAATGGATCGCCGTAGAGCAGCTTCGCCTTGTTGTAGCACATTTCCCGCAGTTCATCATCTGCTCCCTCGATAATCGGGGTGTACAGCTTGTCTGGAATCGGGCTGACGTCCTCGATCATGTCGGCTATGGCATTGGTGTTCGTCACGACGATTTCTTTGGCCAGCTCTTCGCCGAGGTAGGAAAAGGACTCCAGCATTTCATCTGTCGTGTGCAAATACAAAGGCGGTTGATTCCCTGCTGTCGGATCGCCTTTTGACAACAGGAACACATCGCGGAAAATTTCATCCTGTGGATTGAGAAAATGAACGTCGCCTGTCGCAGCGACCAGCTTGCCCATCTCTTTTCCCATGTCCACGATCATTTTGTGATAGTTTTTCATCGTCTCCAGCGAAGGAATCTCTTCGTTGCGGAGCAGCGGCGAGTAATGAGCGATAGGCTGAATCTCCAGGAAATCGTAAAAAGCAGCGACTTCCTTCAATTCTTCGGGCGACTTCCCGCGCAAAATCGACTGCATCAGCTCTCCGTCTTTGCACGCCGTCCCGATCAGCAAGCCTTCGCGGTATTTGCTCAGCTGGCTGCGCTGGATGCGAGGCCAACGGAAGAACGTCTCCACGTGGGAGCGGCTGACGAGCTTGTACAAGTTTTTGAGACCTTCCTTGTTTTTCACCAAAATCGTGGCATGGAAAGGACGTCCGCTCTTGTAATCGGCTTCTTCGTTGCTTTTTTCGTTCAGCTCGGCGAGCGACTTGATCTGCGCTTCCTTGATATCTTTAAGCATTTGCTGGAAGACGTGTGCGAGTGCGACTGTATCGTCCAACGCCCGGTGAGCGTTGATCAGCTCGACATTAAACTTCTTGGCGAGTGAACCGAGACGGTAGTTGCGCATGCCTTTGTACATCATCCGCGCCAGGGGCAATGTGTCCAAAAACGGGTTGTTCCACGGCTCCATCCCGATGCGCTTGGCACACGCGTTAATAAACGCCTTGTCAAACTCGGCGTTATGCGCAACCAGCACGGCGTCGCCGGTAAAATCCTTGAACTTGCGAAGCACGACGTCGAGCGTGTCTTGACCGCGCAGCATCTCGTTCGTAATCCCCGTGATCTCCGTCGTCTTTGGCCCGATCTCCAGTTGCGGATCGATCAGCTCTGTCCATTGATCGACAATTTCCGACCCTTTCATTTTTACCGCAGCGATCTCGATAATCGTGTGCTCGGCAGCATTCAGCCCCGTCGTCTCCGTATCGAACACGACGTATTCTGTCGTCTCGTCGATTGGCAAGTTGTTGTCTGCATTCAGGTTGTAGACGATGTCGATGCCATCTTCCACCACGTAGGCTTCCATGCCGAGAATGCACTTGATGTTGTTTTTCTTCGCGATCGAATACGCCTCCGGGAACGCCTGCACAACCCCGTGGTCGGTAATCGCGATCGCCTTATGACCCCATTTGGCCGCTGTGGAAACAAGCGACTTGACGGAAGCTACTGCGTCCAGCGCGCTCATCGGCGTGTGGCAATGCAGCTCCACCCGCTTTTCTTCCGCCTGGTCGCGGCGAATGACCTGCTCGATCTGGTTCAAGTCATTGGCATTCATCACCAGCTCGCGGATAAAGGTGTCATGCTGAACGCTCCCGCGCACCTTGACCCACATGCCGTCTTTGAGTGCTTCCAGCATCTTGACGTCTTCTTTGTCACGCGAAAACATTTTGACCGTCAATGAATCCGTATAGTCTGACACGTTGAACGTCAGCAAGTGACGGCCGCTGCGCAGTTCTTTTACTTCCACGTTGAACACGGCACCTTGAATCACGATTCGGCGCTCTTCCTCCTGAATCTCGCAGATCGGGATCGGGGCGTCTTTGATCTCGTAGCCCATCATCAATGTCGTGATGGCTTCTGTTTTGTCGGAGCCTTTGCTTTCCTGGGCTGCCGCCGTCATGACGACTTCAACCAGTGCCCGCTCTTCTTCATTCCGCTGCTCGACAAAAGCCTGGTACGCTTCATCGCTCTCCTCACCATGAAAGGAAAACCGCATGGAAGTATCCGTCGCTTTTTGGAAAGCGGCAAGCAATTCGTTGTCAGCGCGCTTTCGCTTGGCTACTTCGACTGTCATCTCGGTCGGCAAGTACACTTTTACTTCTTGCTGCTCCACCTGTTTTCTCGCGGTACGCAACGTTGCAGCCAAGGAATTGAGCGTCGGCTCCAGTCCCCCGACGAGCAAGTCCCAATACTGCTCCACGACAAAATCAAGCGCAGGCTTCTGCCTGTAGCAAAACCTGGCATCGACTTTCGCCAGATGGGAGAAGGACTGCGTCAATCGCTTCGTGAAAGCTGCATAAGCTTCGACGGGCAAAAGCTTGGGCAAGGTAAAATGGAAAACCCACTCTTTGTTTTGTTTGTACAGCTCCAGCTTGTCGATCTGCCCGTCAAGAAAATAGCGGTTGACCCATTCTTCAGGTACTTCCATTTGCTTGAGTAACAGAGAGAAACGCTGTTTTTGCTCTTGTATACGGTCCACGGTATTCCACCCTCCCAAAAACAAGAAAAAGAGGTACTCCCATTGTGACTAGGGGAGTACCCCGTAAAATTCGACAAAATCTTCCTTCAATCCTGCAAGCTACTCGATGCCAAACAGGGCGGCTCCCGTATGATCCACGCGAGCAAGCATCGCTTTCACTTCGGATACGAGGTCTTCCAGCTTCACGTTTACGGTTTCTCCATTTTTGCGGACGCGTACTTCGATCGTGCCTTCCTGCGCCGCTTTGTCCGATACGGTAATGCGCAGCGGCAGTCCGATCAGGTCTGCATCCTTGAACTTCACGCCAGCACGCTCAGGGCGGTCATCGAACAATACTTCCACGCCTGCTTTTTGCAGGGCTTCCGTAACTTGTTCGCTGATTTGGCGCTGCTCCTCTACTTTAACATTGACCGGGATCACATGTACATGGAAAGGCGCGACAGCTACCGGCCAAATAATCCCATTCTCATCGTTGTTTTGCTCGATGACCGCTGCAATCGTCCGCGATACGCCGATACCGTAGCAACCCATGATCATCGGCTGGCTGCGGCCGTTCTCATCCAGGAAGGTAGCGCCCATGGCCGTAGAGTATTTCGTTCCGAGCTTGAACACGTGTCCAACCTCTACGCCGCGCGCAAACTTGATCGCGCCACCCGTACGCGGGCATTCATCGCCTTCTGTGATGTTGCGCAAATCAGCATAGCGGGAAACGGCAAAATCGCGGCCTGGGACGACGTGCACCAGATGGTAGTCCGTCTCGTTGGCGCCGACGATGCCATCGTGCACGTCCTGCACGAAGTTGTCCGCAACGATTTCCACTTTTTCGGCATCGATACCGACAGGGCCGACAAATCCGGCAGGTACTCCCGTCACGGAAACGATGTCCGCTTCTGTCGCCAATCCAACGAAGGTTGCATCGTACATGTTTTTCAGCTTCACTTCATTCAGCTCATGATCGCCGCGAACGAGCACCATCACCAGCTTGTCGTCTACGCGGTAGATGAGGCTCTTGATGATTTGCTTCGCTTCGACTTGCAAAGCTTGTACGAGTTGATCAATCGTTTTGCTGCCTGGCGTGTGCACTTTTTCTTTTGCTGCCGCTTCTGCAGCTGGTTTTGCTGCTGGCTTGTACACGACTTCTGCTTTTTCCAGGTTGGCGGCAAAATCGCCTTCTTCGGAATAAGCAATCGTATCTTCGCCGATGTCGCACAGAGCCATGAACTCATACGTGCCTTTTCCGCCGATCGCGCCTGCATCCGCTTCTACTGCACGGAAATTCAGGCCAACGCGGGTGAAAATGTTCGTATAGGCGTCGTACATCGCCTGGAAGTTGCGATCCAGTCCTTCTTGGGTCGTATCAAAGGAATACGCATCCTTCATGATAAACTCGCGGCAACGAATCAAACCGAAGCGCGGACGCACTTCATCGCGGAACTTCGTTTGAATTTGATACAGGTTGATCGGGAGTTTTTTGTAAGAGTTAATCTCGTCACGAACCAGACTGGTAATGACTTCTTCATGCGTCGGTCCGAGCGCAAAGGAGCGGTCGTGGCGGTCGCGCAGACGTACGAGTTCTGGCCCGTACACGTCCCAACGGCCTGTCTGATGCCACAGCTCAGCCGGCTGCATCGCTGGCATCAACAGCTCCTGGGCGCCTGCGTTGTTCATCTCTTCACGCACAATGGCCTGGATTTTATGCAGGGTCCGAAGCGCCAATGGCAGGTATGTATAAATACCGGAAGCCAGTTGGCGGGCCATACCGGCGCGGAGAAGCAGCTTATGGCTGGCAATCTCCGCATCCGCAGGCACTTCCCGCAAGGTAGGAATCAACATTTGACTTTGCTTCAACACGTGCGTGTCCTCCTTATGCCTCGTCAGCAATCAACAATGATCAGCCTACTTCAGTCGGCTTTTTCTCGTTGACCATTTCGTTAATTTCTTTCATCAACTCTTCGAACAATTCATCTTCTTTCACTTTGCGAACAATTCTACCATTGCGGAAAATCAGACCTTCACCGTTTCCGCCCGCAACGCCGACATCCGCTTCGCGCGCTTCCCCCGGCCCGTTTACAGCACATCCCATGACGGCTACTTTCAACGGCACTTTCAAAGTGGAAATCGCATCCTCGACCTTTGTAGCCAAGCCGATCAGATCGATCGCACAACGGCCGCAAGACGGGCAGGCAATCACGACAGGATCGTTGTTCACGATATCGAGGCTGCGCAAAATCTGCTTGGCAACCTTGATTTCTTCTACCGGATCAGCCGTCAAGGATACGCGGATCGTGTCGCCGATTCCCATCGACAGAACTGTACCGATGCCGACGGAAGACTTGACCGTGCCGGAGAACTGTGTTCCTGCTTCTGTCACCCCAACGTGCAGCGGATAGTTGCGTTTTTGCGCCATCAGCGAATACGTCTGGATCATCGTCGGCACATCGGACGACTTCAAGGAAATGACGATATTGTCGTAGTTCAGGTCTTCCAAAATTTCCACGTGGTCAAGCGCACTCTCGACAATCGCTTCTGGCGAAGGATATCCGTACTTCTCCAGCAGTCGTCTCTCGACCGAACCGGAGTTTACCCCGATGCGGATCGGAACGTTCCGCTCGCGGCAAGCCTCCACAACGCGCTTTGTTCTTTCAATGGACCCGATATTTCCCGGATTGATCCGGATTTTGTCGATGCCGCTTTCCAGCGCTGTCAACGCCAGCCTATAGTCAAAATGGATGTCGGCAACAAGCGGCAGCGGGGAACGCTCCTTGATTTTTTTGATGGCGAGCGCTGCGTCTTGATTGATGACGGCTAGGCGGACAATTTGGCAACCAGCATCGTGAAGTCTTTGAATCTCGGCCAGTGTTTTTTCTACATCACGCGTGTCTGCTGTCGTCATCGATTGAATTACTACGCTTTTTTGGCCACCGATTTGCACGCCTCCCACAAAAACCGGTTTCGTCTCCTCGCGCTTGTACATTTTGCACCATCCTTTAAATTTGTCTGTATTCTACTCATCATGATAGTACGTTATTGGAAGAACAACCGTTGCAGATCGTTCCAGGTTACAACAAGAATCAGCAACATCAAGAAAGCAAAGCCCAGAAAATGAACCATTCCTTCTTTATGCGGATCAACAGGACGTCCACGCAGCGCTTCTACCGCGAGGAAGGCGAGTCTTCCTCCGTCCAGTGCCGGAAGCGGCAACAGATTGAACAGTCCGAGGTTGATGGAGAGCACGGCTGCCCATTTCATCAAAATGGCCATGCCTTGCTGAGCAAACTCTCCGGTCATCTTGAAGATGCCTACTGGCCCGCTCAGGTCGTTAAGCCCGACTGAACCCGTAAAGAGCATCCCTAAACTTTTCAAAATCATCGCCGTAAACTCGTAAGTCGAGGACGCGCCGTACTTCAACACTTCTCCCGGGGCGTACGTCAACGGGTTCGTCACCATGATTTTGCCCACGTTATTTTCGTCTTTTCCGACCTTGACCAAAACGGAGTTGCGCTGTCCATTGCGCTCATACTCAAACTTCATTTCCTTGCCCGGCGATGTACTGATAATCTGGACGATTTCTTTCCAGGAAGCCACAGGCTGTCCCTGAATCGAAATAATTTTGTCTCCTTGCATCAAGCCAGCTTCAGCCGCTGGTCCATTTGCCCTGACTTCGCCCAGATACGGGATGTCTTTCGGCACGCCGTACAGCAGACCGATAGCGATGAACAACAGAAACGCCAGCAAGAAGTTGGCAAAAGGTCCGGCGAAAATCGCCCAGAAGCGCTGCGAGATCGTCTTTCCTTTAAACTGTCTGTTCAATGGCGCGATCTGCACCTCTTGTCCATCCTTGACCAACTGCGCCTGCGGATGAACGGAAAACTGGCGCTCTTCTCCTGCCACATCCACTACGATATACAAATCGTTTTCCAAGTCAAAACGAACCACTGTCCCCGTGATCGCACGAGGGGAAGCAGTACCCGGTCCGTCCAGCAAAATATGGGTTACCTTTCCTAACGCATCCCGCTCCAAACTTACTTCCATGTGCGGTTTCAACATATCCATTTCGGGGTCTTCGCCCGCCATGCGGACCATACCTCCAATGGGGAGGAGGCGAAGCGTGTATTCCGTTTCTCCCCGCTTCACGCGAAAGATTTTCGGCCCCATTCCCAGCGCAAATTCGCGGCACAGAATCCCGGCTCTTTTAGCCAAGAGAAAGTGCCCCAGCTCATGCACGAAAACGAGCGCACCAAAAACGACGACAATCGCGAGAATTGATTCAACGGAATCCATGTTGGGAAAAGGCAAGTGAACAGCCACCTTTCGTTGGAGTGTCTAGATCCAGTCTCTTAAACGGACGCAAGCGCATGAGCGCGCGCCCACTGATCAGCCGCAAAAATCTCGTCCAGCTCGGGATTATGTACTCCCTCATGGGCCTCACACGTCTGTCTGACAACCTTTTCGATGTCGAGGAACGCAATGGCGCCTTTCAGGAAAAGGTCGACAGCGACTTCATTGGCTGCATTCAGGACAGCGGTATGCGTACCGCCCGCTCTCCCGCATTCATACGCCAATTGTAGCAGAGGATAGCGTTCAAAATCCATGGCAGCAAAATGAAGCGAGCCGATTTTGACCAGATCAAGAGGTTCTGTACTCAAATTTTGTCTGCCGGGATACCCCATGGCGTATTGGATTGGCACCTTCATGTCAGGTGTGCCCAACTGCGCCATAACGGCCCGGTCTTTGTATTCTACCATAGAGTGAACGATACTTTCATAATGCAGCACACAGTCAATGTGCTCGTACGGCATATCAAACAGCCAATGGGCCTCGATTACTTCGAAGCCTTTGTTCATCATGGTAGCCGAATCAATGGTGATTTTTGCGCCCATACTCCAGTTCGGGTGCGCCAGTGCTTGCTCTACCGTCACTTGTTGCAGCTCCTCGCGGCTCAAATGGCGGAACGAGCCTCCGGAAGCAGTCAAGATGATACGGGCTACATCTTTTGCTCTTTCTCCTTGCAGACATTGAAAGACAGCAGAGTGCTCGCTGTCGACAGGGATGATGGAAACCCCTTTTTCTTTCGCCCGCTTCATCACAACGGGACCTGCGCTCACCAGCGTTTCCTTGTTTGCTAGTCCAATCGTCTTGCCCGCTTCGATAGCGGCAAGGGTAGGAGCCACGCCTACGCTGCCGACCACCGCTGTCATGACAAAGCTGGCGGCATCGTGGCAGGCAACCAGTTCAAGCCCCGCTGATCCGAAAACAATCTCGGGTTTATGTCCGCTTCCCAACTGTTCGCGAAGCTGGACAGCCGCTTGCTCGCTCCCCACCGAAACAAGCTCAGGCCGAAACTTTTCGACCTGCTTGGCAAACAGCTCCACATTCGTCCCTGCTGCCATGGCGACGACAGCAAAATCTTCCGGGTGCTGTTCAACCACTTCCAAGGTGCTTGTTCCAATCGAGCCAGTCGAACCCAAGAGCGCTATTTTTTTCACTGATTTCACCCTCTATATCTCTTCTATATGCACCAGGTTTCAGACGATACCTAGTAGATGCAAAACCGGAAAGACAAGCAGAAAACTGTCAAAGCGATCCAGCACGCCACCGTGTCCGGGAATGAGCTGTCCTGAATCTTTTACCTGAAAATGACGTTTGAATGCCGATTCTACCAGGTCGCCCATTTGTCCAATGATGCCGGCAACCAGGGCAATCGTTAGTGCCTTGTCAAATGCTATGCTGCCGAAGCAAGCATTGATGACGATCACGATCAGAACGGCCGCTGCCAGCCCGCCAAGCGCGCCCTCGACCGTTTTGTTCGGACTGATCTCGGGCCAGAGCTTTCGCTTTCCGATTGCTTTCCCGACAAAATAGGCCCCCGAATCTGTGGACCAGATCGCAGCAATCACAAGCGCAGTGAGCATCAATCCGTCTGGAAGATTGCGGGCTGCGGCCATGTATGTAAAACCGAAGCCTATGTATAACGCCCCCACCAGTGTAAGGGCGACGTGTTCAATGTGAAACTGATTTTTCCGCAGAACGGAGTAAATCAACAAAAGCAAAAGGACAGGCAGCATCAGATCCGGCATGCTGATGCGAAGCCAGTCAGAAAACGCGAGCGATGGCCACAGCAAACTGGCCATGAGCACGTATCCGAGTATCCCTGCCACATTGAATGGCTGAATGCCAGCCATCCGCATAAATTCAAAATGGCCTATGACGGCCAGTAATAACACCAAAAGTGAGTACCAGGCTCCACCTTGGTAGATAAAAAACAGAAATGCCGCTCCACCAATCAAGCCTGTTATGATTCGTTGCTTCAACTGATTCCACCTCTCGGCTATACCGCCCCGTAGCGACGAGCTCGGCCTTGGTATTCCACAATCGCTTGATAAAAGTGTTCACGGGTAAAATCAGGCCAGAGCACATCCGTAAACCACAATTCTGTGTAAGCCAATTGCCAAAGCATAAAATTACTCAAGCGAATTTCTCCACTGGTGCGGATCAAAAGATCAGGGTCTGGAATATCGCTTGTATACAGATAGCGGGAAATCGCCTCTTCATCCAGGTCTTGTGGATCGAGTTCGCCCGCTTTTACTTTCGAAGCCAATACGGAAACAGCTTTGACGATTTCGTCGCGGCCACCGTAATTCATGGCAAAGCACAATTGAAGCCCTTGATTGTTTTGCGTACGTGCTTCTGCTTCCAAGAGAGCATCTAGTGTATGCGACGGCAGCTCGTCTTTGCTGCCGAGCATGCGGATACGCACGTCCCGTTCGATCAATTCATCCAATTCTGTCGACAAAAATTCCTGCGGAAGCTTCATGAGAAAATCCACTTCGTCCCGCGGTCGCTTCCAGTTTTCAGTAGAAAAAGCGTACATGGTCATGTAGCGCACGCCGATCTCGTCAGCAGCTTTTACGACTTCCTTGACCGTTTTCATGCCTGCTCGATGCCCGGCGACCCGGGGTAAATTGCGCATTTTGGCCCAACGACCGTTGCCGTCCATAATCACCGCAACATGCTGCGGGATTTTCCCGGAACGATCCAACTCGGCTGGTACCGTTTGTTTTTCCTTGCGGCTCCATTTGCGCGCCAGATGTTCTAACATAAAGTGTTCCCCCGTAATGAGAGATATAGACGTGCATCCCCCTCAAATGAGGGGGATCGCCCTAAAATTTATACTTCCAAGATGTCTTTTTCTTTGTCTTTTACGATCTTGTCGACTTCAGCGATGAACTTATCTGTCGTTTTTTGGATCGTTTCTTGATGACGATGGGATTCATCCTCGGAAATGGTCGCAGCCTTTTCCAGCTTTTTGATGTCATCGTTCGCATCACGACGGATGTTGCGGATGGCAACTTTCGCTTCTTCTCCGCCTTTTCCAGCCAGCTTCACCAATTCTTTGCGGCGTTCTTCTGTAAGCGGAGGAATGATCAGGCGAATGATTACCCCGTCGTTGGATGGAGAAATGCCCAAATCGGACTGTTGCAGCGCGCGGTCAATTTCTTTCAGCGCTGTTTTGTCCCAAGGCTGGATGGTCAGCATGCGCGGCTCCGGAACGCTGATGTTAGCCAATTGGCTGATTGGCGTTGGCGAACCGTAGTAGTCAACCATGACGCGGTCCAGCATCGCAGGGTTAGCACGGCCAGCGCGGAGGCTGGACAAGTCTTTTTTCAAAGCGAGGATCGCTTTGCTCATACGATCTTCCATGTCTTTTAGCACTGTTTGTGGCATCGTTTATTCCCCCTTCACTAGAGTACCGATTTTATCGCCCATTACTGCCCGACGAATATTACCTTCTTCGGAAATGTTAAATACGATGAGTGGGATGCTGTTATCCATGCACAAGCTCGATGCGGTCGAATCCATCACTCCCAATCCTTTGTTGAGGACCTCCAGGAATGTCAGCTTATCGTACTTCTCTGCATTTGGGTCCAGGCTTGGGTCAGCGGAGTAGACCCCATCGACCTTGTTTTTCGCCATCAAAATGACCTCTGCTTCGATTTCAGCAGCGCGCAGGGCAGCCGTTGTATCTGTAGAAAAGTAAGGATTACCCGTTCCCGCAGCGAAAATGACCACGCGCATTTTCTCCAGATGGCGAATGGCGCGTCGGCGTATGTATGGCTCGGCTACCTGTCTCATCTCAATCGAGGTTTGAACACGAGTCGGGACGTTCACTTTTTCCAACCCATCCTGCAAGGCGAGTGAGTTCATAATCGTGGCCAACATCCCCATATAGTCGGCAGTAGCCCGATCCATTCCTTTTGAGCTTCCGGAAAGTCCGCGCCAGATGTTACCTCCTCCGACGACTACGGCGACTTGTACTCCCAATTCTACGATTTCCTTGATCTGGTTCGCTACGGAGAGAATCACCTTCGGGTCGATTCCGTACCCGAGGTCTCCCGCCAGTGCTTCCCCACTCAACTTTAACACAACCCGTTTATAGGCAGGAAGTGGCATGTGAAACGGCCTCCATTCATGAATCATTCTCTGTGCGCCTCCTGCATTCCTTCTGCAAGCTGCGGCACACATTGCTTTTTACGTGCAGGAGAGTTTCACATGAAGTGAAACTCTCGCTTTGAAAATAGGGAACACGAAGGTGTTCCCTATACCTTTATTACTGCTTATTCACTTGAGCCATTACTTCAGCTGCGAAGTCTTCTTGTTTCTTCTCGATACCTTCGCCTACTTGGAAGCGAGCGAAGCCTTTCAAGGTAGCTCCTGCTTCTTTCAACAGAGCAGCTACTTTCTTGTCTGGATCTTTTACGAATGGTTGCTCAACCAGTACGTATTCTTCGAAGAATTTGGAGAGGCGGCCTTCCACCATTTTCTCAACGATGTTAGCAGGCTTGCCTTCAGCCAGCGCTTGGTTTTTCAGAACTTCGCGCTCGCGTTCGATCTCGTCTTGGGAAACTTCTTCGCGATTAGCGAAACGTGGGTTGGACGCTGCTGCGTGCATGCCCAGGTCTTTAGCCAGCGCTTCGTCTTGTGTACCTTCCAAAGTGACCAGAACGCCGATTCGTCCACCCATGTGCAGGTAAGTACCGAATACGCCGCTATCGGATTTCTCGGACAGAGCGAAACGACGGAAGGAGATGTTTTCTCCGATAGTCGCGATTTTTTCGTTGATGACGTGAGCCAAAGACTCGCCAGCACCTTTGAACGGTTGCTCCAGAGCTGCTTCAACGGATGCAGGGCGTTGGGATACAACGTGTTCTGCAATGTCTTTCACGAGTGCTTGGAACTCAGGGTTTTTCGCTACGAAGTCTGTTTCGCAGTTTACTTCTACAACTGCTGCTACGTTACCAGCAACTGCTGTAGCTGTCAAACCTTCTGCTGCGATACGGCCGGATTTTTTCGCCGCTTTCGCGATACCGCGCTCACGGAGCAAGTCAATTGCTTTTTCCATGTCGCCTGCTGTTTCTTCCAGCGCGCGTTTGCAATCCATCATACCTGCGCCTGTACGCTCGCGCAGTTCTTTAACCGCTTGTGCACTAATTGCCATTGAGTGAAACCTCCTTGGAAAGTTACGATCCTAGTATAGGGGAAATGCAAGTCAACTGTTACAAATGCTTGCTAAGAAAAAAAGGGTGGCCGGGGGCTCTGACACCCTCAGTCCACCCTTTTACACACTTGCTTACGCAGTTGTTGTGGCTTGTTGCTCTGTGCCTTGGTTGCCTTCCAGCAGAGCGTCTGCCATTTTTGCAGTGAGCAGTTTAACAGCGCGAATTGCGTCGTCGTTACCTGGGATCACGTAGTCGATCTCATCTGGATCGCAGTTAGTATCTACGATAGCAACGATTGGGATACCCAATTTGCGAGCTTCTGCTACAGCGATGCGCTCTTTACGAGGATCGATGACAAACAGTGCGTCTGGCAATTTATCCATGTGAGCGATACCGCCGAGGAATTTCTCCAGGCGATCCATTTCTTTGCGCAGTACGATAACTTCTTTCTTAGGCAATACTGCGAAAGTGCCATCGTTTTCCATACGTTTCAGCTCAGCAAGGCGAGCAGTACGTTTTTTGATGGTAGTGAAGTTAGTCAAGGTACCACCCAACCAACGTTGGTTGATGAAGTAGTGACCTGTGCGCTCAGCTTCTTCTTTTACGGATTCTTGTGCTTGTTTCTTCGTACCAACGAAGAGCACTTTTCCGCCGTCTTGAGCGAGTTCACGCACGAAGTTGTACGCTTCCTCTACTTTTTTAACGGTTTTTTGCAGGTCGATAATGTAGATTCCGTTACGTTCGGTGAAGATATAGCGAGCCATTTTCGGGTTCCAACGGCGAGTTTGGTGACCGAAGTGTACACCAGCCTCGAGCAATTGTTTCATCGAAATTACTGCCATATTTCACACCTCCTTCAAAAATGGTTTTTGTGATGCCTACCTCCGCCTCACCGCATGTTCCAAGCAATTCTGCCAGTGGCAGCACCGTTGCCGGAATTGGTGGACGTGCGATTTCAACACCGTAAATGAATATATCATATGGGTCTTTCAATTGCAACAAACGAATCCCATTATTTTTGCAAAAAAATACCGCCCTATTTTTTCGGCGGCGTAGTAATCAGCTTGACGATCTCTTCCTCAGAAGCGGGCAGGGAAACCTGATACGTCCCTACGCGAATCCGATTCAGCTTGTCCATCGTACGCAGCTGGTCGACAAAATGATTGTTTGCAGGCAAAATACCTTCCTTGACGAGCGTAGCCGCAACACCCTCTGCCGTCGCCTTGTATGGCACGGTAAAGGAAGCGGTCTTTTTCACGACGGGAGTCTCGACCGCAGGTGCTTGTGGCGTCCCTGTCTGTGCCGGAGCTGCAACAGACTCTACCTTGCTCTCAGCGGCTGACGACGTCTCCTGGACGCTATTCACGCTTGGCGGTGTCCCTTCATTAACTCCAGGAGTTTGGGGCTTGGCAGCCGCAGGTGTCTTCGTCTGCTCGACGTTTGGTGCCGCCGGAGCTTTTGGCGCGTTTGGAGCAGGCTGCACGTTCACTTTCTTTTCTTCCTGCCACTGCTTGTATTCTTCAGGCGTAAGCACGACCATTTGCAGCTCGGTGGCAGCCTGCTTGATTTCAGCCTCGGTTAGCGCAGGACTGGGCGCCCCGCTTTTCGGAGCCATCAGCCCGAGAGCCGAAGCAGCCACGATCAAGCCCGCGCCGAATCCAAATAACAATTCGCGTTTACGCATCGGCAAAACCTCGCTCGTTTCTTTGCGCCAATGAGAAAATCAGGTCGATTTCTCCCCGGCCCGCCCCCAGCCGTTTCGCAATCTCGTCTGGAGCGAGCCCTTCCTTGCTTAACTCAAAGACACGCCGATAGCGTTCCCGCAAGGCAAGCATGTCGACTTGCTCCGATACAGGCTCTGCGCTTTTGACTGGCGGAGCCTCTACAGCAGCGGCGGTTTCGCGAACGACTACTCTTTCATCCAACTGTTGTTCCAGTTGCTCCACGCGCTTTTGCAAAAATTCGATTTCACGAAGCAAATCAGCCCTTGTTTCTTGCCATTCGGCAGAAAGAAGGGCGGTCTCCTGCTTGAACTGCTTGTTCAAGCGTTGCAGGTTTTTTTCAATATCTGCCTTGTCAGTTGATCGTGATGTCTGGATGGCGGCAGTATGATCAGCAGGCGACTTTCTTTGGATGAACAAAGCAAGCAGCATGGTGATGATTCCTGCGCCAATCAGGATGATGTACACTTGATCCATGTTGGCCACCTTTACTTCTGGCTTGTCAATTTCTGTTCCTTTTATAAGGAAATATCAATGAAGCGTCCGCGCATCGGATCTCTCATGGAGACCGAGGAAGGGGCATTTTGGTCTTTTGCTGCGGCATTCTTCTGTCCTGCGGAAGAGCTGTCACCTGACTCATCATGCTCTCGCTGTTGCCCCTGCTCCCTATCGCGAATCTGATTTTTTTGCGTTTCATCAATATCCGTCGCACGATGGCGCATGTGCGCGTCCAGTTCTTTGCGCTGATCGATCATCGATTGCGTTTCATGCATGGACCGTTGCATCTGGTGCTCTTGGATTCGGCCGACTTCCAAGGTGCGTGGCAATGCCACCTGCAATTCCACTGCTTTCAAGCTCATGCAGCCCAGCCCCTTCCTCGCCTCTCGAAATCACATTCGGCTATTAGATGAGTGTTGCTGTACTGATCTCCCCATCGAGAACGATAAATCGCGTACGTGCATACTCGTGTTTGATAAAATGCACAAGCTTGCCGAATGTCATTTTGATCCCGGGGTACATGACGTGGTACGCTTCGACTGCCGCAGGGCCTTCCCCTTTCAGCTCGCTCTCCAAATCTTTTCTGCGCGCTTCCAGCTGCTTGCACTCTTTTTCGAGAACAAGCCGCGTGTTGGTCAGCTTGATTTGCATGATTCTTTTCTCGGTGGTAAGCTCCTTGCCTGTTTGCAAAATTTGATTGAGCACACCCAGGCCTTGATCCGTTTTGCGTAAATTTTCATACACATTTTGCAAATCTTTCTGGATGTTCGAAAGTTCCTGACGCAGTTCTGGCTTCACGCCTACTTCCAAGAGTGTAGGTGTAGCACTGGTGTTGCCGAAAACTCTCGCAGCAATTTTCTCTCCCGCTTGCAGGACGCCCCCGATGATAATTCCTTTCGGGCCTTTGCAAATAATTTGCTTCCCTGCACGCACATTGGAAAACATGATGCTTTGAGACACAATCACCTGATTGCCAGCGGTGACGTTCGCGTTTTGAATAAAGGATGTGCGAATGTCCTTGCCGGCAACAATCGCCCCTTTGTCTTGGGCAACAATGCCACTTTTGATCTCGATAGAGCCCTCCGCGTACAACTCGGCGCCTTCCACGCTTCCCAGTACACGGATGTCACCAGACGCCTTCACCCGAAAACCGTTTAGTACGTTCCCGCGAATGACCACCGTTCCCACAAAATCGATGTTGCCTACACCAAAATCGACATCCCCTTTTACTTCAAAGACGGGAAAAACATTCAGCTTGTCGTGGTCGGTAAAGGAAACCTGTCCATCAATAGCGGCGTAAAGCATCGTGCGCTCCTGATTGTGCACGACATTTTTGCCTGGCTTGAGGTTGATTTCCTTGCCTGCTTTGGGAGCGATGGGCTCTCCGGTAACTGCTGTCCCTGGAGTTCCAGAGCTAGCTGGAGTCTTGCGGGCCAAAAGCTGTCCTTTGGCGACATTCGGAATACTGGTTATGTTGTAATAATCGACGCGGCCGTCTTCCAGCTCTTTCGGCCCTTCATTGTCTGAAACAGTCGCCAAGTACGGGTACTCGATGATGGCGTCTGCGCCTGGGACTGGAGCCACTCCGCGTGCAATGGTAACCTTGGCATTGGCATACTTCGCCGGAAAAGTACATAGCCCCTGCACGACGTCTTCCAAAATGCCAGCCTTCACTTTTTGCTGTTGCAATGCGTTGTAAATATCCGATTCCACGACGACAATGTTGTCGATGTCTTCTTCATCTACGCGCAAAATGATATCTGCTTCTAATTTGTCTGCGGATAACTTGACCTCTAGTCTATAATTCCCGATCCCTTCCATACATTCTACCCCTCTCAAGCTTGGGTAAATTTCTGTTTACAGTAACTGCGACTTCCATCTTGACAATGCGGAACGAAGTCGGAAAAGCGCCTTTGAATGAAGCTGGGAAATGCGTGAAGGCGACAAGCTCATGATCTCAGCAATTTCCGACAGCGTCAGCTCCTCGAAATAAAACAGGGAGACGACGAGTCTTTCTTTTTCAGGAAGCTTGTCAATCACACCGACCAACACTTCTTTCAGGCTGCTGACTTCTGCTACCGATTCCGGGCGAGGAGTCAGCTCGTCCACGATGTAGGAATGTCTTGCGGTTTTTTGCTCGTCCTCTTCCCCTACTGCCTCGTCAATGGAGACCATGCTAGCCAAAGAGGTTTCCAAAAACACCTGCTGCAGATCTTTTTCGCTTATTCCGAGATATTCGGACACTTCCTGATCGGTTGGCATTCGCAGCATCTGCTGTTCCAAAGTGGTGTACGCTTCTTCGATTTTTTTGGCTTTGTCTCGAACGGTGCGAGGAATCCAGTCATTTTCACGCAGGCCATCAATCATGGCTCCACGAATGCGCCACATGGCATACGTCTCGAATTGCAGTCCCCGCGTATGATCGAATTTGGCCAAAGCATCCAACAGCCCAAATCGTCCGTAGCTAATCAAGTCGTCCTTGTCCACATTCGCTGGCAAATTGATCGCCAGACGATTCGCCACTTTGTCCACCAGCGGCAAAAATTTAGTGATCAGGTCAACTTCCGCCTCGCGACTGCCCTCTTGCTTCCACATGACCCATTTATCGAACTCTTTTGCTTTTTCTTGACTGGTTAGCCGTGCCACGAATAGTCACCAACCTTTACTCATCTGTTAAGCGCCTAACGACCTCTGCAACGGTGGCTGGGTCCTCTGACGGATGGATCGTTTCCAGCTTGGTGAAGGACAGCGGAGAAAATGCTTCTGCTGCCGCTTGCTCTCCCGTCTGACCTGGCGGATTCGCCTCATCCCCGCCATCGGCCAGAGGAGCATTCAACTCCTCTTGGCCGCCTGCTTCTGCAGACTGGGCTGGTGTTTGCGTGACGAGCGCCAGCACAAAGCGAATCGGGAAAGCGGCAAGGAAGAATATCACCAGAGCAATGCCGGCTCGCTCCAAGGAGACCAACCAGACATTACTCGCAAGCGTCGTGCACAATGTAATGACAAAAGCGAGCAACCCCATGCCTGTATTTATCCAAATGGTTCCCAACATTCTTATACTTCCTTCACACCTTGATTTACCGTACGGATTTGAAGAACTCCATTTGTGGCATCCATCTCTATCGTCCGACCGCAGTTTCCCCCTGTATCTTCTGCCACGATTTTAATGTGTGCGTCCTTCAAAGCCTGCTTGCAAGCCTCGACGTTTCTCGGCCCAATCCGCATCGTATCACTGTTTCCCAAGAAAGCGAACATTTGTGCTCCACCCGCGATTTTGGCAACGATGTTTCGGGTTTGCGCCCCTGCCTTTTCCATCAGATTGATCAGATGGGGAATAGCTGTATCTGCGTACTTTCCAATCGTCAGTTCTCCGCTTTTGGCCAGCGAAGACTCTGGAAGCATAACATGTGCCATTCCTGCAATTTTATGGGTCTGGTCGTAGAGGACAACCCCTACGCAAGAACCTAGACCAGTAGTTCGTAATTTACTCGGCGGCTTTGCCACACCGAGGTCGGCCATACCTATCTTAATAATCTCCATCGAACGGAACCCCTAATGAACGAAATAGAATAGGAAGCGATTCAGGATCAGGTATAAGGAAAAAATTCCCTTTGACTTTCTCGTTGCCTTCAAAAAATGCTGTGTCAATCGTGAGGGCAAAGTCACCCGCTTGACCCAACGCTATCAGTCCGTAGCTAAGAATAGCTCCAGCCATATCCACAGCGAGTGCAGGCACGGAAGGCTGCAAATTAAGCTGTGTAAAATCCGCCAGCGAGGAGAGATAGGAACCTGTCAAAATATTGCCGATCTCGTGAAGCGCAGAAATCTCTAGCTCTTCCCATTCATAGACATCCTTGCTGATTCCCGTAATTTGTTCAAGCAGGTATCTCGCGGAATCCAGATCGAGAATGAAGAACATGTTTCCCGGACAATCGCCTTCCACACGAAAAAATACGGCAAGGACAACTGCTTCGGCTCCGCCGACACAATCTGCCACTTTGTCAAACGGGATGATGTTGACCTGGGGCACTTTCATGTCGATCTCTTTTTGCATCAGCTTGGAGAGCGCCGTTGCAGCATGTCCTGCACCGATATTCCCGATTTCCCGCAGCACGTCAAATTGGAAATCTCCAAACTTTGTGAAATAGGCCATCTTTCTTACCCCTCAATTGAGTCCAGCTGTTTAATTTCCTCTGTGCTCAATACTTTATCGAGATTCAACAAAATCAAAAGCCGCTTGTCCAGTTTTGCTACCCCTCGCAAGTAAGCCGCCTCCACGCCGCCTACAACCTCAGGCGGCGGCTCGATCGCGTTGACCGGAATATCGATAACGTCGTTGGCTGCATCGACGATCAGCCCGACTTCCAGCTCGCCTACCGCTACGATGATGATGCGCGTCGATTCGGAATAGAGGCTTTCTTCCAATCCGAAGCGATTGCGCAGGTCGATGATCGGCGTCACCACTCCACGCAGGTTGATTACGCCTTTGACAAATGGAGGCGTGCGTGGAACGCGAGTGATGTGCTCCAATTTTTCGATGGATTTCACCTGGTTGACTTCTACTCCGTACTCTTCATCTTTCAAACGGAACACAATCACTTTGACTTCGCTTACGATTTCTTTTTGATCGAGCATGTGACTGCCCCTCCCTCTACTTAATCAGTGCATTGCAATCAATGATGAGTGCGACCTGTCCGTCACCCAGGATCGTAGCGCCTGAGATCGCGAAGACGTTGACCATGTACTTGCCAAGCGATTTGAGGACGATCTCTTGTTGCCCGATGAAGGAGTCAACGACCAGTCCGGCCATCTTCTCGCCTTTGCGCACAATGACAACCGCCACTTCATCTTCTTTATCCGCTCCGTTGTCCGGCACTTGGAAAATGTCTTGCAACGAAACGAGTGGAACGACACGTCCCCGGAAGTCGATTACTTTTTGACGGTGGGCCATCATGATCTGATCTTTCTTGAACACGGCTGTTTCAATAATAGAGGAAAGCGGCACCGCATATTTCTCGTCTTTGACTTGTACGAGCATGGCGGAAATAATCGAGAGCGTCAGCGGCAACTGAATCAGGAAGGTCGTGCCTTGTCCGCGAACGGATTCAACACCTACGCTTCCGCCAAGCGATTCGATTTTCGATTTGACGACATCCAGACCGACACCGCGACCAGAAATATCCGAAACCACTTCAGCGGTACTGAAGCCTGCTGCGAACAGCAGTTCATGAATCTGCTTGTCCGACATGCTGTCAGCGTTCGCCGGATTGACGATGCCGCGCTCAAGCGCTTTTTTCAGCACCTTTTCCTTGTTGATGCCTGCGCCGTCGTCTTTGACTTCGATAAAGACGTGGTTGCCGCTGTGGAACGCACGCAGTACGATAGTTCCTTCCTCCGGTTTCCCTGCTTTTTTCCGATCGGCAGGCGATTCGATTCCGTGGTCGAGCGAGTTGCGCAGCAAGTGGTTGAGCGGGTCGCCGATTTCATCGATAACGGTGCGATCCAGCTCGGTTTCCGCCCCGATGATTTCCAGATTCACTTTTTTATGTAGATCTTTTTGCAAATCGCGAATCATACGCGGGAAGCGGTTAAACACTTGCTCCACCGGAACCATGCGCATGGTCAGAATGATGTTTTGCAAATCGCCGCTGATGCGACTCATATGCTCCACAGTCTCTTGCAGCTCGCTTTTTCCGATCTCGCGTGCAAGCTGTTCCAGACGACCACGATCGATGACCAGCTCACTGAACAGGTTCATCAAAATGTCCAGGCGATCAATGTCGACGCGAATTGTTTTTCCGCCAGCCGTCGCTTTCTTCGCAGCAGCTGTCTGGGCGTTGTCTGCCGGCTTTTTCTCTACAGGCGCGGCAACTTCTGTGACTACCGGAGCCGGTGGCGCTTCACTTTTCAATTGAATCGGTTCAATGACAACATCCTGGATTTCCGAAATGTTGAGAATCGTGCTGCGCACTTTTTCGACCGACTGCATGGTGACGTAGGCGATCTCAAAAGATTGCTCGAAACGCTCGTTCTCGATATCCTCTACCGATGGCTTCGTCTTGATCACTTCACCCATGGATTCAAGCTGGTCGAACACCATGTAGGAGCGCGCCGCTTTCAGCAGGCAGTTCTCATTGAGCGTCACCGTGATCCACATCAGGTTGTTGCCCAGCTCCTTGGACTGCTTGAGCACCATCAAAGCGTAATCGTCCAGCTCGTGATCCTCGGCTGGCGTTCCTTCCTCTTCGGCAGCTTCCACTGCTTCTGCCTCGGCTACCGCTGTCGCCGCCGCTACTTCCTGGTCAGCCGTATAGTCGCCAGCCACAATCGCTCTCAGTTTTTTCACCGGAGCGGATACGTCAGCGGAACCATCTCCGCCCTCCGTAATGTCGATTACCATGCTCTCAATCAAATCCACGCTATGGAAGATCACATCCATAATGTCACTGGTAATCGTCAGTTTTTGGTTGCGGATCAGATCGAGCACATTTTCCGCTTCGTGCGTCAGGCTGGCCATGTCTTCAAAACCCATGGTCGCCGACATTCCCTTCAACGTGTGCGCCGAACGAAAAATCTCCTTCACGTGCCCAATGTTTCCCGGATCACTTTCCAGCAGCAACAAGTTGGCGTTGATTGCTTGCAGGTGTTCTTTTGATTCCTCAATAAACATGTCCAAATACTGATTCATATCCATCGGTGATCCACCTCCCAAAATCAGTGCAAGAGCTTGCACAACAGCTCTGGAATTTTTTCTAATGGGGCCACATGATCTGCCAGTCCTGCCTGGATCGCCGCTCGTGGCATCCCGAATACGACACAACTCGACTCGTCTTCGATAATACTGGTAACAGGTCCAAACTCCTTCATTTGCTTCAGACCTTTGGTCCCATCATTTCCCATGCCTGTCATGATAATTGCCCATTTGTCTACATTTGTCAATCGACTCACAGATTCAAAAAGGACATCTACGGAAGGACGATGGCCTCCTCGTGGCTCTTGCTGGTGCAGGAGCGCTTGCAGCTTTCCACTCACCTGCTGTACCTCAAAGTGATATCCGCCCGGTGCAATATAGGCAGTGCCCGGCTCCAGCCATTCCCCGTCGGTTACCTCTGTCACCCGAATCTGGCACAGAGAGTCGAGCCTTTGCGCCAGCGACTTCGTAAACCCGGCCGGCATGTGCTGGACAATCGCGATCGGTGCAGGGAACCCGGCCGGAATTGCCGTCAGCACATTTTGCAGCGCTTTCGGTCCGCCTGTCGATGTTCCCAGCACGACCAACCTTGCTTTCCCGTTGTTTTGGATGCGAGGCAAAGCATTGATCACCGGCTGCGCAGGGCGCAACGGAGCGGGGGCAGGAATTGGACTTTGGCGCGTTGGTTCCGGCGCGGCAGGTCGACTCGGTCTGAGCGTCCTGCGCATGCGGCCTTTTACAGCAGCTGCCGCTTTGACTCTTTCGATCAGCCGATCCGCCACTTTGTGGATATCGAGTGAGATCGGTCCGGAAGGTTTGGTAATAAAGTCAAATGCTCCAAGCTCCAGAGCCTGAATCGTCGCCTCAGCTCCCTCGCGTGTCAGGCTGCTCAGCATGACCACTGGAACCGGACAGTCAACCATGAGCTTTTCCAACGCTTCCAAGCCGTTCATCACTGGCATCTCGATGTCCAGGGTGAGGACATCCGGACTGAGTTGCTTGCATTTCTCCACGCATTCGAGTCCGTTCTTTGCTCGATCAATCACTTCAATTTCAGGATCACCTGATAAAATGTCGCTAATAACTTTACGCATGAATGCAGAATCATCTGTGACCAGAACTCGAATTTTGCTCAATCGAATGTCACTCCCTTCCTACCTATGTGTCTCAACGTATGAAGTGTTTCAGCCTCGCAAGAAAGCCTTTCAGTCCATTTGTTTTCGCATCCTGTCCGGTCGGGCTGTCCAAGTATCGGTCAACCAGGTTCCGAATGCTCTTTGCGGCTTGCGATTGCGGATATGTAAGTAGAAAAGGACGCTGCTGCTTGACAGCTTTTGATACGTGCGGGTCGTCTGAAACATATCCGAGCGACTGGATGTCCATATCCAGAAAACGTTTGGCTACCATCGCAAGCTTGTCCGCTGTCATTCTGCCTTCTCTTTCCGAGGAAGCCCGGTTAATGACCAGACGAATCACAATCGCAGGGTTTCGCGCGTGAAGCATCTTAATGACGGCATAGGCATCCGTAATCGCTGGCGGTTCTGGCGTCGTCACCAGAATGACTTCGTCAGACGAGAGCATGAAGCGCAACGATTCTTTGGAAAAGCCTGCTCCCGTATCAAAGATGATCGTATCCGCATAGCCCTGCAACGGCTCAAGCCTAGTAAACAGGCGATCCAGCTTGGCTTCGTCCAGCTGCATGATCTGAGTGAAGCCCGAACCTCCGGCAATAAATTCCAGTCCGCCTGGCCCATGCTCGATGATCTCCCACACATCCGTGTCCGGCTCAAGCAAGTGAAACAAGTGCTTTTTCGGGGTAATCCCCATCAATACATCGAGGTTGGCAAGCCCGAGATCGACGTCGAACAATACGGCTTTATGGCCCCGTTCGAGCAATCCAAGTCCAAAATTCAAACTGAAATTGGATTTGCCGACCCCGCCTTTTCCACTCGTTACGGTCACCAACCGCGTCGTTTTTTCTTTCGCACCTGACTGTTGCATGCGCATCCGAAGTTGTTCTGCTTGGTCTCTCATCCAGTCAATCTCCCATAATCATCGTTGCTACCAGCTCTGGTGTAGCCACTACGATATCATCTGGGACGTTTTGTCCCGTAGTGAAGTAGGAGAGTGCAAGCTTGCTCTCGTGACAAATGTTCAAAACGGAACCGTAGCTGTTTGTCTCATCTGCCTTGGTAAAAATGACCTGCTTGTCAGGCACCTCTGCAAAGTTTTCCACGATCGTCTTCATATCGTTGTACTTCGAGCTGAGGCTCAGCACGAGGTAATTCATGCTGTTCTTCCCATGCTCCACCAGTTCCCGGATGCCTTGCACGTACTCATCGTTGCGGAAATTACGGCCTGCGGTGTCGACAAAAATCAGGTCGCAGTCGCTTAAACGCTCCATGGCCGGAACCATTTCCTTCGGGGAAAACACCACTTCGAGCGGCACATTCAAGATGTTCGCGTACGTCTTCAGTTGTTCCACCGCAGCCATCCGGTACGTGTCCGCGGTGATAAAGCCGATTTTGCGCTTTTCCTTCAACATGCTGCTCGCTGCCAGTTTGGCGATCGTCGTTGTTTTGCCAACGCCTGTAGGGCCAAAAAAGAAAGCGTACTGCACATCCCTGCGAATCCCTGATGTTTTTGGCGCATACGAGGCAACGATGGAAGAAATGATGCTTCGCGCCTCGCCGAAAGCCGTCTCCTGATCCCACGTTTCCTCAGGCTTCTTCGCTTCCAGCAGCTTGCGGATGATTTCCGCGGTAACCTCTTCCCCTACTTCCTGGCTCACCAGCCGGCTGCGCACTTCTTGAACAGCAGGCGGGAGCTGTTGGCTCAGGTCATTGACCAAAAGCTTTTGGAACATTTGCCGCATATCGCGCACTTCATTGGCAAGGGCGTCATTTGCCGCTTTGTTTCCGGCAGCACCTGTTGATTCCAGTGATACATGGGGCACTTGCGCCGGAATTTCCGCCTGTTGCACCGATGGCTGTTCTCTCGCTTCCGTTCGAGGAGCTACCATCGGTGGAGCTGCTTTCGAAGCAGCTTCTGCTCTTTGCTCATTGGGCAAAGTCGCGGTCTTCTCGGCAGGCTCCTTCGCCAGATTCGCCTTCCGGTAAGCCTGTTGAGCCGTGTAGGTGCCGGCCTGTCCTTTAGAGGAGAAAACGTCCTTCGACCGATGTTCATCCGCGACCAAGGTGTTCCCGCGCTCGGGCACCTTTTCATCGACGGCAGCGATCACTTCGATTTTTTGTTTGCCAAACATACCGAACAATCCGCCCGTCTTGATCGATTTGGAGTTCAGGATGACTGCGTCTATCCCCAGATCGAGTCTGATTTTTTCCATCGCTTCTGGCATCGAATCGACAATGTAACGTTTTACTCTCACGAAATGTTCACCATCCCTACGCTTTGCACTTCAACATGTGGCTCAAGCTCGCTGTATGACAATACAGGAACGTCGGGCATCATTCGATCAACCAGCTGACGCAGATACATGCGGATCGCCGGAGAACAAAGGAGAATCGGCTGTTGACCGGAGTTGATCATTTTGCTCACTTCTGCCGACATACCCTGGAAGATTCGTTGCGATGTATCAGGGTCCATCGCCAGATAACTTCCTTGCTCCGACTGCTCCACCCGCTCGGAGATTGCTTTTTCCAGACCAGCGCCTGCTGTCACTACCCGCAAAGGCTGCCCTGGCTCTGTAAACTGTAACGTAATCTGCCTGGACATCGCCTGTCTCACGTACTCGGTGAGCACATCCGGGTCTTTGGTAAACAAGGCATGATCCGCCAAAGCTTCGAGAATGACTTGAAGATTGCGCACGGACACTTTCTCCCGCAAAAGCTTCTGGAGCACCTTCTGCACATCGCCAATCGACAGCAGTCCCGGAATGAGCTCATCCACCAGAACTGGCGCCACTTCTCGAACGTTGTCGATAAGCGCTCGCGTTTCTTGGCGGCCAAGTAGCTCATGCGCATGGCGCTTGACGATTTCGGTAAGGTGTGTCGCCACCACAGACGGCGGATCGACTACCGTGTAGCCAGAAAGCTCTGCAATCTCCTTATTTTCTTCTGTTACCCATAATGCGGGCAATCCAAACGCAGGTTCTACTGTTTCGATCCCGACAATGGAATCATCTTCTATTCCCGGACTCATGGCAAGGTAGTGATCGAGTAAAATTTCCCCTTTTGCCACCTGGTTGCCCTTGATCTTGATCATGTATTCATTTGGCCGCAACTGAATGTTGTCGCGAATGCGGATGACGGGAACGACAATCCCCATCTCCAACGCAATCTGCCTGCGGATCATGATCACGCGATCCAGCAAGTCTCCCCCCTGTTTCACATCTGCCAGCGGAATCAGACCGTAGCCGAACTCGAACTCGATCGGGTCGACTTGCAACAGGTTGACCACGCTTTCCGGGCTGCGCACTTCTTCGATTTGTTGCTCCTCCACCTTGTCCGCCGATTCCTGAATCTCGATTTTTTGCTTTTTGTCCATGCGCCATGCGGCAAATCCCATAATCCCCGACACGGGCAAAACTGGCAGAAGACCGATTGGCGTGAAAAGGCCGAGCAAGAGCATGCAGCCTCCCACGATGTACAACAGACGCGGGAAGGAGAACATTTGCCGAGCGATGTCCTCTCCCAGACCTTCTCCGGAAGTGGAGCGAGTGACAATAATACCTGCAGCAGTCGAGATAAGCAAGGCAGGAATCTGGCTGACCAGCGCGTCCCCGACCGACATGGTAGTGAAACGGGAAGCGGATTCCTGGAAGCTGAAGCCATGCACGAGCATCCCGATAATAAAGCCGCCGATGATGTTTACAATAAAAATGATAATTCCCGCGATTGCATCCCCTTTTACGAATTTACTCGCACCATCCATGGCCCCGTAAAAGTCTGCTTCGTTTTCGATCTTTTTTCTCCGCACTCGCGCTTCTGCTTCCGTAATCATCCCGGCATTCAAATCTGCGTCGATACTCATTTGCTTACCTGGCATCGCATCCAGCGTAAAACGTGCAGCTACCTCTGCGACACGCTCTGAACCTTTTGTAATGACGATGAACTGAATGATGATCAGAATCAGAAACACGACAAATCCGACGACCTGGTTGCCTCCGACGACAAAGCTTCCGAAGGTTTCAATGACTTGCCCGCCTTCCCCGTGCGACAAGATGTTCCGTGTAGTGGATACGTTCAGGGCGAGACGAAACAACGTCGTAATCAGCAGAACTGTCGGAAAGATGGAAAACTCCAGTGTTTCTTTTGTGTACATCGACACAAGCAAGATCGTCAACGCAAGGGAGATGTTCAATATCAGCAACAGATCAAGCAGCCCAGAAGGGAGTGGGATTACCATCATGACAACAATGCTTATTACAAATAAAATCGTACCTACTTCCTTGATTCGAAATCCCACTGTTCATCCTCCTTCCTCGTTATTTCACTTTCCCTTGCAGCTTGTAGACGTACGCGAGAACTTCCGCGACCGCTTTAAACATCTCTTCGGGAATTTGTTGTCCAATTTCAACTTGACTATAGAGAGCCCGGGCCAGGGGCTTGTTTTCCATCGTAACAATCCGGTGCTTCTTGGCCACTTCTCTGATTTTCAGCGCCATGTAATCCTGGCCTTTGGCCAATACAGTAGGCGCGCTCATTGCACTGGCATCGTAGCGGATTGCGACGGCAAAGTGGGTCGGGTTCGTGATGATCACGTCTGCCTTGGGCAGTTCCTGCATCATCCGGCGAAGCGCCATGCTCCTTTGCCTTTCACGAATTTTCCCTTTGATTAACGGGTCCCCTTCCGCCTGCTTGTGCTCGTCTTTAAGATCCTGTTTGGACATCCGCAAATTCTTTTCATGTTCATATTTCTGGTAGGCGTAATCCATAATCGCCAGGATGAACAGCAGCAAACCGATGTAAATCCCGAGCTTGGCTACTTCGTTTGCCGTAAACGACAGGACGCTCCCCAGTGAGAGCAAAGAAAGCTGGGTTACTTGTTCCTTTGAATTCCACAAAATAACATAGGCGACGTACATACAAGCACTGATTTTTAACAGCGACTTCAGAAGCTCAACGACTGATCGCATGGAAAAAATGCGTTTGGCTCCTTTAATCGGGTCCAACTTCTCCAGTTTCATCTGGAGCGGCTCTGTACTGATCATCCATCCCACCTGCATGTAGTTGACAGCAAAAGCAAGCAAAAAAGACAGCCCCAGGACAGGCCCCACAATTTTTATCGCCTCGAAGGTCATTGTCATGACGATCACTTTGAGATTCTCTTCGTTCAACTGCCAGCTCGTGAAAGTAATCAGCGCTTCACGCATGAGGTTCTGAAACGTACCGAGCATGGATGAACCGAGCATCATCAGCAAAAAAAAGAATCCTGTTAGCGCGATGGAGGGCGACAGATCCTGGCTTTTGGCCACCTGCCCCTTTTTTCGTGCATCTTCTTTTTTCTTGGGAGTCGCCTTCTCCGTTTTTTCTCCGCTAAAAAATTGCAGGTCTACGGGTAAAAGGAACCTCTTCTGCGTCATGGTGATCCTCCGAGCGATTTCATCATTTCCGCGAGTGCCCGGAACATGTGGTCGAACAATCCGCTTAGCGTCAATAAAAAGGCGGGCATGACGACAATCAGGAGCAGGAAGCCTGCAAGCAGTTTGATGGGCAATCCGACAACAAAGATATTAAACTGCGGGACGGATTTGGCGATAATACCAAGAGAGAGGTCTACGAGAAACAGTGCGACCACGATGGGTGCCGCCATCATAAAGGCGCTCAGAAACATGTTCTGAAACACTTTTACCGCCGTCATCATCACAGCCTCGCTGCCAAAAGCAGCCCACATCTTATCAACCGGGATTACCTGATAGCTGCTCATGATGCCGCGCAGCAGCATGTGATGTCCGTTGATACTGAAAAAATACAAGACAGCGAGCATGTTTTTGAAGTTACCCGTAATCGGGACATACGCGCCTGTTTTCGGGTCGATCACGTTTGCCATGGCCAGACCCATCTGCATGTCCATCAGTCCTCCGGCAACTTGGATGGCGATGAACATCAACTCACAAATGTAACCGAGTATGACGCCAATCAGCGCTTCCTTCATCACATACAGTACAAACGTCAGGTCCAGAGGAATTTGTCCTTGTACAGGCAACGTTTGAAAGCTGATCAGGGCAACGATGAATGCCAAGCCAATTTTAAAGTGGGCTGGCACACCCTTGATCGAGAAAAAGGGAGCTGCGACGAAAAAGGCACTCATCCTGACAAACACGAGCAAGAAAACGGGCAAATATACGAGATAAAGATTCATAAGCTATCCGACAAAACGATGAAGGTTGCCAAAAATCCCCATCGTAAAATCAAGCATGACGCGCAGCATCCACGGTCCCACTGCCAAGATGGTAATGAACACGGCAACAATTTTAGGGATGAATGCAAGGGTCTGCTCCTGGATTTGTGTCGTTGCCTGAAAAACACTGACCATCAATCCGACCAGCAAGGCAATCCCGAGTGCGGGTGCGGATATCAGCAGGATGGTATAAACAGCGTTTTGGGCAATTTGCATTAATAATTCCTGTGTCATGTCTACCCTCCTGGTCCCTTCGGAATGCCGCTAAAAACTGGTCAAGAGCGACTTCACAACTAAATACCAGCCGTCCACCATAATGAATAGCAAAATTTTGAACGGCAATGAAATCATGACGGGCGGCAGCATCATCATCCCCATCCCCATCAAAATACTGGATATGATCATGTCGATCACGAGGAATGGAATGAAGATCATAAACCCGATCTGAAAAGCTGTCTTCAATTCACTGATCGCATAAGCAGGTACGAGAGCAGTCAGCGGAATATCTTGAATCGTCTTCGGTCTCTCCGCTTTGGTAAATTCCAAAAACAGCGCCAAATCTTTCTCGCGTGTTTGCTTGGCCATAAATTCTTTAAAAGGAATGACAGCCGCGTTGAATGCCTGTTCCTGTGTCAGCTTGCCCTGCATAAACGGTTGTACAGCCGTTTCGTTCACCTTCCCGAAGGTCGGTGCCATGATGAAAAACGTCAGGAACAGCGCGAGTGCCACCAGTACCTGGTTGGGCGGCATTTGCTGTGTCGCCAAGGCATTTCGCACAAAAGACAAGACAATGACGATTCGGGTAAAGCTTGTCATCAGGAGCAATATAGCTGGCGCAACAGAGAGCACCGTCAAAATTAGCAAAATCTGGATCGCTGAAGATGTCTCCTGTGGTGTCCCATTGCCGCCGCCAATTTGCAAATCAATGCTCGGAATAAGCGGTGATCCCGCTGGCGCAGCAAGCGCTATCTCTGGTACCAGGAGCATCACAGCGACAAGCACGAGCACCTGCAAAAAATGTTTCATTTTCGGTCCCCTCTGTCGGAAGCTTCCTCTTTGTCCCACGATTCGGAGTGGAGTGGCCGTTTTTTCACGTTGTCCCATTGGCCTTTCAGCAGGTCTTGAAACGTTTTTCCATCCACATCGGATGAGAACAGCAACTCTTCGTCAGCCTGCTTTTTTTTGCCAAAGGGCAGCCAGCTTAGCGAAAGCGGATTTTTTATGGGCCCGATCTCGGCATCAGACAAGATCAGATCCACTTCTTCACCCGG
Organism: Brevibacillus sp.; assembly: GCF_003521185.1. NCBI lineage: Bacteria > Bacillati > Bacillota > Bacilli > Caryophanales > Paenibacillaceae > Brevibacillus > Brevibacillus sp. Next base: position 190,434 of record NZ_DOTK01000034.1, on the reverse strand, counting down.
TTCGATTCGTCTAAGCAGCTGGACGTTATCACCCACACCTACAATGTACAAGGACTCTCCGATCATGACGACTTGCAGCGTCTTCCCGTTGCCGAGAGCGGCTGCGCTGATGATCTTGATCGGCCCTTGACTTTGTCCGACTTGACGCCGTCCGAGGAAACGGAGCAGGAAAAAGATCAGAACAGCGATAAAGCCTAGTGAAAAAACGACTTGAACCAGATAGCCGATCATACTTCCTGTTCCGCTGCCCGGAATGGCCGCCGGCTGTTCGCCGCCGGCGGGCGCATTGCTCTGTTCTGTGTTCTTCTGGTTGTACGCATCGGCAACAGTACCTTCCGCATGGACGGCAATGGGCAGGGCTAAGACAGACAGCAACAGGATCAGACAGAAGACCCAGGATAGTCTCATCCCTGCATTCCGGATCTTCATCATTAGCTCAAAGTCTTTTTGATCGCTTCCAATACGCGATCCGCTTGGAATGGCTTCACGATGAAGTCTTTTGCCCCCGCCTGAATGGCGTCAATAACCATTGCCTGTTGTCCCATCGCAGAGCACATGATCACACGTGCGTTTGGATCGAGTTTTTTGATTTCCTTCAGAGCGGAAATTCCGTCCATTTCCGGCATGGTAATATCCATCGTAACCAAATCCGGACCCAATTCTTTGTATTTTTCTACTGCTTGTGCGCCATCACTAGCTTCCCCTACGACGCTGTATCCGTTTTTGGACAAAATCTCCTTGATCATCATACGCATGAATGCTGCATCATCAACGATTAATACTTTGTTCGACATGGATAGATCCTCCCCAATACTTGACTCTTGATTTGTTTTTATTGCAATTTTTGAACACGATCAAACTGGCTGATGATATCTGTTACGCGAACCCCGAAATTCTCGTCGATAACGACAACCTCGCCCCTGGCAATCAGCTTGTTGTTTACCAAGATATCCACGTGTTCACCTGCCAGCTTGTCCAACTGTATGATGGAACCAGCAGACAAGTCAAGAATTTCTCTGATCAGCTTCTTGGTCCGTCCCAATTCAACGGTTACTTGCAGCGGAATGTCATGCAAAAGGTTCAAGTTTTGATTGTCTCCTGCATACATAGGCGTTGTTCCAAGCGGCGCAAACTGTGCAGGAACGACGTTTGCCTGGTTAACCGCAGGACTGCCAAAATGCTGAGGCGGTGGCGGTGCCATTGGCGGTTGCTGATAAGCACCTGGATACGGCGCATAGCCCGGTGGCATCGCATACTGCGCATAAGGATCTGGGTACATCGGTTGGCCTGGGTATGCAGGCGGTGGAGCATAGCCTCCAGGCGGTTGTTGCTGCACCTGTGGCTGCTGCACAGGAGGCGGCGCTACAGGCGGTACGTGGCTCTGTACAGGCTCCTGATGCACGGGTTGGGCTGGTGGAGCCGACTGGGTAATTGCCGGTATAGAAGGCATTTCTGTCTCCGCTACAAGCGCTGCTGCTGCTTCGCCTTCTGATCCGCCAACCAGTCGATCGATCATCTTCTTCGCGAACGAAAGCGGCAAAAGCTGCATGATATTGGAGTCAATCAATTCTCCCTGTTCCCCGACCTTCAGACGGAAGGAGACTTTGACCAACGGACTGTCATCGTCCGAGAAGCTGTCTCCGCCCTTGCCTTGGGCCAAATCCATGACATCGATGCCTGGAGGCGTAATATTGATGAACTGGTTAAAAATCGTCGACATGGACGTCGCCGCAGAACCCATCATCTGATTCATCGCTTCCTGTACCGCACTGATGTGCAGCTCGGACATTTCTGTATTGGCAGGTCTGCCGTCGCCGCCCATCATCAAGTCTGCGATGACAGCCGCATCTTCCATCCGAATAACCAGCAGGTTAATCCCTTTGAAACCGTCGGTGTACTCAACGTGGACCGCTACATGGGGAATCGGAAACTCACTTTCCAATTCATCCACATTGACAACGGAAACCGTCGGCGTGGTGATATCTACTTTTTGGCTTAACAAAGTCGATAACGCAGTCGCTGCACTACCGAAGGAGATATTTCCGATTTCGCCAAGCGCATCCTGTTCAAATGGGGAAAGAAAATCGGCCACATCCTGACTCTCCATGGGTCCTGCTTCCTCTTCGTCCTCAACCAAGTTGTTCGCGCGAAGCAGCGCGTCAATCTCGTCTTGAGAAAGCATATCTCTACTCATTTTGTTCCTCCCCCTCCTCTATGACTTCATCAATCTGCACAGCCATTCTGCCTTTGAGTGTCCCTGGTTGTCCCAGGAATTTCAGCTGATCGCCAATCTTGATTTTCAGCTTGGTATCAAGCGACTGATCCAATTGAATGACGTCTCCTTTTTGCAGTTGCAAGAAATCGCCGACTGTAATTGTAGCGGTTCCCATTTCTGCAATAATCGGCAGTTTGGCAACCTTGACTCGCTCTTCGACCCGCAGGCGCTCATCCTCATCCCGCGTCTTTTTCTGCTTGGAGAACCAGTATTGCCCGGAGAGCTTGGTCATGATTGGCTCCAGTACAACGTGAGGCAGACAGAGGTTGATCATTCCTGTCGTATCTCCAATTTTGGTACTGAACGAGATTACGACGACAATCTCGTTTGGCGAGACAATCTGCATGAACTGGGGATTCATCTCCAGTCCTTCCTGGTACGGATCAAGCTCAATAATTTGCTTCCATGCCTCGTGGAAAGTATCCAGCGCTTTGCCGAATACTCGCTCCATCACCGTTGTTTCAATTTCCGTAAGTGCACCCATTTTTTCCGGGATTGCACCCTGGCCACCAAGAAGCCGATCCAGCATGGTATAGGCGATGTTTGGATTGACTTCCAAGACCATTCGTCCTTCCAAAGGTGGAGCTTCGAAGATGTTCAAGATGGTCATCTTGGGAATGGAGCGGATAAATTCGTCATACGGCAATTGATCGACGGAGGCAACCGTAATTTGCACGAAGGTACGGAGCTGAGCTGAAAAATAAGTAGTCAACAGCCTCGCATAGTTCTCGTGGATTCGCGTCAAGCCACGGATCTGATCTTTGGAGAACCGCAACGCGCGTTTGAAATCATACACTTTGACTTTGCGCTCAGTCTCTTCTTTTTTCAGCTCGTTGGCATCCATCTCGCCAGATGATAGAGCGGCCAACAACGCATCAATCTCACTTTGTGAGAGAACCTCGGCCATATGTCGTCACCTCCTTGCTATGTATCCGTGTGATCGCTTCCTTTATGACAAGACGCGCTTGGTCGTCACAACTTGCACGATCTTGCCCTCTTGCATCAGGGAGCTGATTTCATTCATAATTTTTGCTTCCAGCTTGTTTACGCCTTCTGTTCCTTTTATGTCTTCTGGCGTCAGGCCAGCCAACGTTTTGATAATGACCTGATTGACCTGGGGCAAACGTTGCTCCAGCTCCGCTTTCGCATCCGAGCTGTCCGCTGTGATGCTGAAGCGCACGATCATGTAGTTGTTCGTCAGCAGATTGGTCGTAATTTCGCCTGTGTCAACGGAGTACTCTTTCATTTCCTTCGCGGACAAAGGCTTCATTTCTGTTTGTTCCGTGCTGGCCGTCTGAGCGGCCGGAGAGAGGTATGTTTGCCAAAGGACAAACGAGATTACTCCCAGTAGCGAAATCGCGATGATGATAATTAGAGCCATGTTAAACAAACGATTTTGAAACATCGCAATGCCTCCCGCTATTCATTTAAGTCGTCCGGCAGCTTGGGTGCAGTCGCTATCGGATGAGCATTTTGATAAAAAGCCTGAACACGTTCAGCGATCGATTCGATAGAATCCTTCACGATGTACTTCCTGTCGTTGAACAACGTAATCACAGTGTCTGGTGTCGCTTCAACAGTTTCAATGTGAGTAATGTTCAGATAAAAAGCAGTGCCGTTAAAACGGGTCAGTTTGATCATCGTGTGCTCCTCCTGGGATCAAGCAGGGGAAGGAGTCAATCGCTTCCCCTCCCTAACCCACTGCAAGAAGTTATCGTTTCAGGTTCACCAATTCTTCGAGAACGGAATCGGAAGTGGTAATGATCCGCGAGTTGGCCTGGAAGCCGCGCTGCGCGACGATCATTTCCGTAAACTCTTCGGAAAGGTCAACGTTGGACATTTCCAGTTGTCCGGCAATGACGCTCACTTTTGCTGTACCTGGGGTAACAGGTGTCATTGGATCTTCATCACGCGCTCCCGCGTTCACTGTGTTCTCATACAGGGAGTTGCCGACCTTTTTCAAACCGCCTGGGTTGTTGAAGGTCATGACACCGACCGTATTGTCGGAAGCGAGCGTTCCGGCTTCATCTACGGTAGTGATTACGCCGTCCTTGCCGATCGAGTAAGAGACAATCCCGTCAGCCTGGTTGATTTGAATCGGAGCAGCGTCCGAGTTCAACAGCTTGAGTCCTTGCGGGTTTACCAGGAACCCTTGGGAATCGCGGGTGAAGTTACCAGCGCGTGTATAGTAGATCGTTGCGCCATCATCCGGAGTCACCATGAAGAAGGCGTCACCCTCGATGGAAAGGTCCGTTGGCAAGTTGGTCGTCATCGGGCTTCCCGCAGAAAACACGGTATCAATCGATGCAATCGATGAACCAAGACCGATTTGAGTCGGGTTGGTACCACCTTTTCCTCCGTCAGTAGGAGCACCGGCGCCTTGCACGTTTTGGCTCAAAATGTCTTGGAACATCACGCGGCCCTTTTTGAAGCCCACTGTGTTTACGTTCGCAATGTTGTTACCAATGACATCGAGCTTTGTTTGAAAGCCACGCATACCTGAGATACCTGAATACATGGAACGAAGCATGATCTGTTTCCTCCTCTGCTTTCTCGCTTGTCTAGATTACCTCTGTCGTTCGGTAACCATCAGGCTTCCTCCTGGGAGGTCCAGCCCGTACAGGCCATTTATACGAAGATGGCGCTGTCTATGTTTGTAAATACGTTGTCTTTCATGCTGCCATCGTCCACAGCGGTAATGATCTTCCGATTTACGATACTCACGACATAAGCCACGTTATCCATGATGATAAGAGATTCTCTGGCGCCTTTGGAGGCTGCCTTTTGAACCGCTGACTCCAAACGCTCCATCTGCTGTCCGCCAAGGGCAATTCCACGCTGCTGCAAGCGGCTAATAGCGTGCTGACTGAACGATAGTGGCTGTGTCTTGGCAGTTGGCGATGTCGCTTCCGTCAAATACTGTTGAAACGATTTGCCAGTCCCCTGAGCTGTTTGGGCAGCCGTTTTGGTGACGTGATTCGTTTTCGGAGGGAAATAGGGCTGCGCGACACGAAATTGGTTCATGCTGCTTCCTCCTTCATTCCAATCCTAGACGAGATCGTTCACTCCGCGGGCCGATTCCCGCAGGCGATTCCAGAGCGACTCGCTCGTTTCACTGCTGTCTACGAGTGCGTCCAGAGCAAACTCTTGCTCTTCCTCTTTCTGTTGCTGCTGGTTTTCTCGTTGTTGTCCAGCTTGCTCACGCTGCTGCTGGAAGTTGAATGCGGTGTCCTGCTGCTGGTTGACTTCCAGTCGATCCACCTGCAAGCCTTGCTGCGTCAATGCCATCCGCAATTGCGGAAGCTGATTGTCGAGCAAATCTTTGCCTGCCTGCGTTTCAGCGTGGAACTGAGCAGTGATCACGCCATTGTGCGACGTAATTGTCACGTCTACCTGTCCAAGTGATTGCGGGTTCAAGATCAGCTTAGCTTCATGCACACCGTTTTGCCCGCCAAGTTGCAACTTCGAGACAAACAGCTGTGTGAGCTGCTGCGGCAATTGGTTCGCATTCACATGATGCGGCTGTGCTTGTGACTGTTGGAAGGAAGCGTTTTGCGTTTGCGTCGTTTGCTGGGCGACAACCGGGTTTTGGTTGGCCATCGTCAAGCCGCCGTCTTCCTGATTTCCTTCTTGGTTCAACAGGCTGCCGGAAAGTGCAGGTTGAACCGTTTGCGTGGCTACTCCCGCCTCCAGCTTGTAGGCAGCCAAGCCCTGATTCATTCGCAAAGGCGAAATCGTCTTGAACCCTTCTTGCTGCGAAGCATTCAGAACGGGAACCGCTTCGGAACGCAGTTGCAAAACCCCATTCTTTTGCTTGCTTTCATTGCCTTTCTGGTTCTTCAGGGACTCGAGAAGTGCGGCCAACTTGTTCAGTTCCTCGGAAGAAGTCTCGCTTTGCGAAAGCTTGGACAAAAGCTGTTTCAGATCCATTCCAGACTGTGCCTGAAGTTCCTGGCTAAGCCCAGACGCTTTTCCCAAAAGCTGTTCAACGGCTGCTGCTTTCTCTTCTACTTGTCCATTCAATTCTTGATTGCCTTGTTGACTGGCGGCAAGCAGTTGAGCGATCAGCGCCATCAGTTCATCCAGCAATTTCTGGTCGTCTTCTGACAAGCCTTCTGGAGCCGCAACGGCGCCTTTGGAATCGAGCATCGCTTCAAAAGATTGCAGCATTTGCAACGAAAACAGTTGTCCCAAGCCAGCTTCTCCATTGCCCGCAGTACCAGTGGCAGATGTTACACTACCAGCCGAGCCTACCGGCGGAGTCAGATTGGCTACATTCATCTCGTCACCTCCTTATGGTTGATTTGTTGCTTATTTTAACGATAACGAGAAGCGAAGCTTTTGTTATCGAAGCAACTCTTCCGTAATGCGAGCCGCCAAATTGTCTTTTTCTTTCTTGTCCTCTTTGGCGATCGCTGAGAGAGTTTGCGCCCGTTTGTCCGCAGGCATTTCTTTGATCAGTGACAAGGCTCTGCTCTTGTTCGTCGCCATCAGCGAGCGAATGACCGCCGCGGAATCTTCCGCAGGCATCTGAGCAAACGTGTCACTCAACACTTGATCGTTAGCGCTCGCGGAAGTACCGCTGCGCGTTTCGCTGAGTGCTTTCGTCAACACTTGAACGCGCTCCTGGAGAGCAGCGATGTCATCATCTTTGTTGACCACAGAGTCTTTTAGCAGAATGGAAATGTCAGCCGCTTTTTTCGGGTCCATTTTGGCCAAAATGTCAGCGCGCTGGTTTGGCTTCATTTTGGTCATGACCGTGACAGACTCATCCAGGCTAAGATTTTCGATGATGGCTGCTGCATTTTTCGCTGACATGGTCGTGTACACCTTGGCGAGATCAGCAAACTGCTTTTGACGCTCCTCCTCGGTGGCCCTGCGATCTTCCATAAGCTTGTTCAAGTCTTGCACTTGCTTTTCCAACGCTTGGATCGTTGCATCCTTTTTGGCTGCTTCTTCTTTCAGCACGGAAATTTGCTGCTGGTTTTTCGCCTGATCCTGCTGCAAAGTCGCAACCTGTTTCTCGGTGTCGGGTTTCTTTTCTTCACCGGGTGTAGCCGCGTATTCGTCCGGGACGAGCTTTTCCACGTACGGTATGGAGTTAGCCCAGTGGAGAACATTCCCTAGCACGTTTACTCCCAGCAAGCTCAGGAGTACGCCGCCAAGGAGGCTGGCAAACAGTGCAGGAATGACAATCATGTAGAAAAACCATTCCCACCTGCCGTATTCCCGTTCTTCTTGGATTTCTTCCATCTGGTACCTCCCTTAGTTGCTGCGGCGAAGATAGAGCTGAGTGCCGATTTCATCCAATTCTTTTTGTTCGCGCTGACGCTGTTCGTCGAGAAATTGGTAGAGAGATTTTTCACGCAATCGATGCCATAGCTTTGATTCCTTCATTCTCTCCGTCAAATGGGACTGACATCGTTCCACATCCTGCTCACATCCGCGCAACGTTCGCTGCTGTCTCGTTATCGATCTGGCAACCGACTGTTGATACTGCGTGATTGAAATCAGTTGGGCGGCACTGCATGTCTGCATTTGCGTTTCCTCAAGCATATGGGTCATCTCATCATGCTGCACTGTCAATTGCGCGAGCTTCCACTCTTCTTCGTTCTTGCGTTGAACCGATTTCCCAAATGCCCACTCTGCCTGCTCTTTCTCTTTTTCCTTCAGATCGAGAACTTTTTGGAGATGAAACTGAAACACTTTCACATTAGTTCACTCCTCCGAAATGGGCTAACAGCGCCTTGACCGCGCTTTGTAATGTCGAGGGCTCATGTGTACCTTGAGCCGTAAACTCGGTAATGATGTCTTTGTAGCGGACGGCAGCATCAATATCGCGGTTCGAGCCAGGCTTGTACGCTCCGATATTGATCAAATCTTCCGCCTCGCGAAAAGTGGCCAAATGTTTTTTCAACTGTCTTGCCGCTTCCTTGTGATCGTCTGTAACGATCTCTGACATGACACGGCTGACGCTCGCCATCACATCAATGGCAGGAAAGTGGCCTTTTTGCGCGATTTTCCGGTCGAGCACAATATGTCCGTCCAAAATTCCTCGCGCCGCATCCGCAATCGGGTCATTCATGTCGTCGGAGTCGACGAGCACCGTATAAAACGCCGTAATGCTGCCTTTGTCGGCTGTCCCTGCCCGCTCCATCAGCTTCGGCATCAGCGCGAACACAGACGGTGTATAGCCGCGTGTTGCCGGCGGTTCTCCGATAGCAAGTCCTACTTCCCGCTGCGCCATGGCAAAACGGGTTACCGAGTCCATCATGAGCATCACATTCAACCCGCGGTCACGGAAGTATTCGGCGATCGATGTGGCAATCAAGGCTCCCTTGATGCGGATCATCGCAGGCTGGTCGGAGGTCGCAACGACTACGACAGACCTCTTTAGACCTTCTTCCCCCAGATCGCGCTCGATAAACTCCATGACCTCGCGGCCGCGCTCCCCGATCAGTCCGATGACGTTGATGTCCGCCGTAGTATTGCGGGCAATCATTCCCATCAAGGTACTTTTCCCTACCCCTGATCCGGCAAAAATTCCGACCCGCTGTCCTTTTCCGACAGTCAACAATCCATCGATGGCGCGTACGCCCACGCTTAGCGGCTCTTTAATGCGCGGCCGCAAAATCGGATTGGGCGGCAGATTGTTCGTCGGATAGGAACTCAAGCCAAACGGCAACGCTCCTTGATACGGTCTACCGAGGCCGTCGAGGACAGATCCCAAAATTTCCGGCCCGACCTTCACTTCCAGCGACCGCCCCGTAGCCACTACATCACAGCCCGGTCCGATTGCTGTCAGCTCGCCCAGCGGCATGAGCAGCACTTTATTTTCGCGAAAGCCAACTACTTCAGCGATAATCGGCTCTTTGCTGTTTGCCGGATACAGATGGCAAATTTCGCCGAGCTTTACTTCTGGTCCCTGGGACTCGATGGTGAGCCCCACAACTTGCGTCACTTTTCCATTCACGCGCATCGGATCAATCTCACCCAGCGCCTGCTTGTACTTCGTTATGTCTAGGAAACTCATCGGGACTCACTTCCTCCGGCAATCGCAAGCAATGCTTGTTTGATCTCTTCCAGCTGTGTATCCACTCTTGCATCCACACTTCCGAGCGGCGTCCGAATCACACACCCGCCATCGGAAATCGTGTAGTCAGGATAGACGGAAAGCTCCGCCTGACCGTCCAGCAGGGCAAGCAATTGGGCTCGGTGGTCAGAAACGTAATCAAAGTAGTTGTGATTGACGCATATCGTTATCTCCCCGTGAACCCGGGAGCGTCGCAGCGCTTTTTTGGCAATCTCCATGACTTGTTCCGGATTTTGCTGCAATTCTTGCCCGATAATTTTTTTGGCAACATCAAGGGCAAGTTCCACTAAAAAAGGTTCCCCTTCGGCTATAATCTGCTGCTTGCTGCTGTACGCCTGCTCCAGGATTGCGCGTGCGTCAGAGAGTGCTTTTATCTCCTCTTCATACGCTTGGCGCTTCCCTTCCTCGAAACCTTTTTCCTGTCCTTCAACAACCGCTTGCTCCTGCACAGAGCTGAACAATTCGGAAGCTTCCTGCTGCTTTTGTTCCCACCATTGCTGGATCTCCAGGAGTGCTTCCTGCTTCAGTTGCTCAGCCTGCTCGGATGCTTGTTGAAGGATGTTTTGCGCGGTTTCTTCGGCATCTGCGAGGATCGTTTTGGCCTCAATTTCAGCTTGTTGTAAAATTTGTAGATTTTCTTGCAACCTTTCGGGATCATTTTCCGTCTTTAGTGGTACAGGCGTCACCGAGAGGAGAACAGCGTCCTCCGAAGGCCGATAATTAGCCACTTTGATAATCCTAGACAATGATATCATCTCCTCCACCGCGGGCGATGATGATCTCACCAGCCTCCTCTAAGCGACGGATAATGGCAACGATACGAGATTGTGCTTCTTCTACGTCGCGCAGACGAACTGGTCCCATAAATTCCATTTCTTCTTTGAAAGTGTCCGCCATCCGTTTGGACATATTGCGGAAAATAACTTCCCGAACTTCTTCGCTGGACACTTTGAGAGAAAGTTGCAGATCCGCATTTTCTACATCGCGGATTACGCGCTGAATCGAACGGTTGTCCAGTGTAGCGATATCTTCGAATACAAACATGCGTTTCTTGATTTCTTCGGCCAATTCGGGGTCCTGAATTTCGAGAGAATCGAGAATCGTGCGCTCCGTCCCACGATCGACACCATTGAGTACAGCCACGATTGCTTCGATCCCGCCTGCTTGCGTATAATCCTGCGTGACAGTGGCCGAGAGCTTCTGTTCGAGGACTTGTTCTACCTGTGCAATTACTTCCGGAGAAGTGCTGTCCATCATGGCAATCCGCTTCGCTACCTCAGCTTGCCGCTCTTGCGGAAGCGCGGACAAAATCATCGCTGCTTGCTGCGGTTCGAGATAAGAAAGAACCAGGGCAATCGTTTGCGGGTGCTCGTTTTGGATAAAGTTCAAAATCTGGCCTGGATCAGCCTTCCGGGCAAAATCGAATGGCCGTACTTGCAGGTTGGCAGTCAAGCGATTGATAATATCCATCGCTTTCGTCTCGCCCAAAGCTTTTTGCAAGATTTCTTTCGCGTAGGTGATCCCGCCTTGCGAGATTACTTCTTTTGCTACGGCGATTTGATGAAATTCGGCCAAGATTTTATCTTTTTCTTCTGTATCGACTTTTCGAACGTTGGCAATTTCCAACGTCAGTTGCTCGATCTCATCCTCACGCAAGTGCTTGAACACCTGGGCAGAGATTTCCGGCCCTAGTGAGATGAGGAGGATAGCCGCCTTCTGTCGTCCAGACAACTCTTTAGCGCCGCGAGCCATATCTTTCACTCCTTAATCTTCTGCTAACCAAGTACGAAGCAGAACAACAAATTCATCCGGCTTGCTTCGCGCCAATTTTTCAAGCTGTTTTCTGACCACAACCTGATCTCCGTCTTCCTGATAAATCAGATCCGGAATTTCGGTAGGTTGACCAGGTGCCAGCAAATCGGACATTTCTTCTTCCTGCTCCAGCTTCGCTTGATTGCGGCGGCGGATGATGAGGAAGGCAACAGCGGCGAGTGCCAAAACGGCAATACCACCAACGGTCCACAATACAGCTGGACTGAGTGCGCTGGATTCTTCGACAGCCACTTTTCCAGAGAACTGACGCGGAAGAACGGAAATATGCTTGTCCAGTTCTTCTTCGCTCAAATCGACAGCCTTGTCGCTTAACGTTACACGCACAACATTGCGCAGCACTTGCTTGATGCTTTCAAGTGTAGCCGCATCCAATTCTGTGCCATTCGGAGGCTCAACCCCGACGTTGATCGTCAAGTCTTCGATTTTGTACGGGCTCAACGTAATATTCCGAGTAAACCGATTGACTTCGCGATTGATTGTATCATTCAACTCTTCATACTGGCTGTTGCTTCCTTGAGGATTGTTCCCCGGGTAGTTTGGAACGGCATTCGCGCCTGTACCTGCGATGCCCCCTGGCGGTTGGCCTTGACCCGAGAAAGCTTTTGATAATTTTTGAGAAGAGATGATAAGTCCTTCGTTGTTCTCTTTGTCAGGCGCTTCCACGAGATTTTCCACGCGAGTTTCTTTATCAAAGTTCATTTTGATAAAAGCGTGAACAATCACTTTATCGCGACCCATGATTGTACCAAGCAGGTTGTACAGATTTTGTTGAATCTTCTTTTCAACCTCGGACTTGATCGCTTCTTGTTGTTTAAAGCTGCTCAAGCTTCCTTCTGCTTCTTCGCCTTCTGCGCGCTCCAGCGGATTCGAATATTGGTCCGTAATGGCAATCGCATCGATCGGCAACTTCGGAACGCTTCGGGAAACGAGCAGGTAGAGCGAGTTAATCTGCTTTTGCTCCAGGGTCGTGCCTGGTTCTACATCGACGATGACGGAAGCAGTTGCCGTATCCGGTGTCTCTGTTACCCAAACGCTTTCCTGTGGCAGTGTAATCATTACCTGTGCCGAGCGAACGCCTTTTACTCTTTCAAGCATCTTGCGCAGCTCTTGTTGCAAGGCTTCTTTTTTCATCACATCGAACTGTCTGTCCGTAACACCCAACGTATTGGAAAAAACTTCGGAGTTGATGCCTGCTTGGCTGGGGATTCCTTGTGCGGCAAGATCGACAATGACGTCTTGGGCCATTTTTTCCGGTACTTCAATGCTTGTCCCATTTCCAGTAATCCTGTATGGAATTTGCTGACCTTCCAACTCTTTCTTGATCGCGCCGATTTCCTGTTCACTAAGTCTCTGATCGTAGAGTGGCTTGTAGACCGGCTGAGAAGCGATGTATATGTATAAGCCCAGCGAAATTAACAGAAAAAGCGAGATTCCGACAATCATCCATTTTTGCTTTTTGGAAAACTGGTTCCATTTAGACGTAAGCTGATTTCTGTATAAAGCTAAACGTTCGTTCATGTTTCACCTCTCACTGGATAAAACGACAATCAAATCGGCATGCGCATGATTTCTTGGTAAGACTCAATCACTTTATTCCGGACTTGCATCGTCATTTGCAGCATCACGGAAGCTTTTTGGCCTGCAACAGTCAGTTGGTGCAGATCCGTAATTTCGCCAGCCGCGAATTTGTCTGCCAGATTGGCCGACTCTACCTGCGCCTGATTCACCTGGTTCATGGCGTCTGTCAAAAAAGCGCCAAATTCTTTTGTGACTTCCGCGGTGGTTGGCATTTTGTTTGCGACAGGCATCTTGACCGGAACCGCTTGTGAAAGTGCGTTTATGTCCATCTTTTACTGTTCACCCGCTTTATTTGATTTCCAATGCCTTCAACATCATCGCTTTCGTTGCGTTTAAAGCAGTGACGTTCGCCTCGTAGGATCGCGAAGCGGAAATCAGGTCCACCATTTCCTTCATCGGATCAACGTTTGGCATGAGCACGTAGCCGTCTTGATCTGCATCCGGATGGGAAGGATCGTATACGCGCTTGAACGGAGTGTTGTCTTCTTGAATCGCTGTGACCCGCACCCCTTGTTCTCCTCCTCTGCCAGACACCGTCCCAACCGCCGCTTGCAGAAAGCTGTCGAATGACTCGCTTGAGCGCGGTGACATTTCGATCATTTTTCGACGGTACGGTTGCCACTTGCCATCGACAAAAGTTGCGCGCGTCGTTTCTGCATTCGCAATATTCGACGCAATCGTATCCAGGCGCAACCGATTTGCAGTCAAGGCTGAAGCACTTGTATTAATTCCTTGAAACAAGCTCATCGTTATTTCCCTCCACCCTCAATGACACTGCGCAGTTTCTGGAAATGGCCCGCAGTCAGCTGCGTCAGGCCGCTATACCAGATTTGGTTTTTCGCCAGCTCCGTTGTCTCCGACTCCAAGTCCACATCATTCCCACTGTTTTGAACGTAGCTATTCGGATTGGAAACGACCTGTGGCATCGCGAACCCGCCAGCGTTGCTAAATGGAATGTGGCGTTCATTGGTTCGATAGGCCGCAAGCTTTCCAGTTCCTATTTTCCCATTTAGTTCCTCTTGCAGATAGCCCTCAAAAATTACCTGTTGACTTTTGAATTGAGGGGTATCGATATTGGCAAGATTGTTTGTGATCGTCCGATGGCGCAGTGTAGCGGCGTTCATCGATCTCTCAAGGACCTGCAGATGATAACTATCCAGCATGTAGCCTTCTCCCCCAATATGTGTCAATTCGTTTTCGCAAATCTGCCTATAATTCCTGTATTTTCGACAGCCAAGATACGATTCAATCATAGCAAAATCGTAATAGTGAAAAAAGCCCCTATTGATGGCGATTTTCAAAATGATTCAATGGCACTAAATCCCTGAACTTTCCTGTTTTTTTACTTGTTTTTACATGCAAACCATATTCAATGCGCTGTGATTGCACTTATCCCGAAAAATCAATGCATAATTTCTGGTAAAAGATTGTCGGACAGTGTTGCAACTAGGTATAATTACCCACGAAAAAAGGTACAGCAACGGCTGTTGCTATACCTTGAAGTTCACTTTGGCTAAACTTTTATTCCAGAAAATCTTACGAGGTTTTCAGCTTTTCCAGTTCAGGAAGCAGTTTTTCATTCAATACTTTAATGAATGTTCCTTTCATCCCCAGAGAGCGGGATTCGATTACGCCCGCACTCTCCAGCTTGCGCAGCGCGTTCACGATAACGGAGCGGGTAATGCCGACACGATCCGCAATTTTTGACGCTACGAGCAAGCCTTCCTTGCCTTCCAGCTCTTCAAAGATGTGCTCGACAGCTTCCAATTCACTGTAGGACAGGGAACCGATCGCCATTTGAACGACAGCCTTGCTGCGCGCTTCTTCTTCAATCGCTTCAGAACGCTCGCGCAAAATCTCCATTCCTACTACGGTTGCGCCCACTTCTGCCAGGATCAGGTCATCGTCCACGAATTGATCGTTGATGCGGCCGAGAATCAGCGTACCGAGGCGATCGCCACCACCCATGATCGGAACGAGAGTCGTCCAACCGGAGCGGAATACATCTTTCATTTCCACAGGGAAAATGGTGTATGGGCTTTCTACGTCCAGGTTTGCAGACGTTTCTTCCACTTTCAAAAGGCCTTGGCTATACTCTTCCGGAAAACGGCGCTCTTCCAGCATTTTGCGCATACGTCCGTTATCCATCTCTTGGTGGATCGCAAAGCCAAGCAGCTTCCCTTTGCGGCTTACGACAAACGTATTTGCTTCAATCACATCGCTCAATACTTGTGCCATTTCATTAAAATTAACGGCATGACCCGCAGATTTTTGCAACATGCGGTTAATTCTTCTAGTTTTCGACAGTAGATCCATCTGTATTTCCTCCCAATGTATGTTACTACCTATCCAATGCTTACAAAATGTATTGACTCAAGTCTTTGTTCCCCGCGATTGTTCCCAGCTTTTGACGGACGTAATCCGGGGTGATCTGTACAACTTCCAGATGAATTTCCGGGGCTTCAAACGAGAGATCCTCCAGCAGCTTTTCCAGTATGGTGTGCAAGCGTCTCGCGCCGATATTGTCTGTACTCTGGTTCACTTCAGCAGCCATTTTGGCGATCTCCTGGATGGCTTCCGGCGTAAATTCCACTTGAACTCCCTCTGTTTCCAACAGGGCGACGTACTGTTTGAGCAGCGCATTTTTCGGTTCTGTCAAAATTCGCACAAAATCTTCGATGCGCAAGCTCGTCAGCTCGACCCGAATCGGAAAACGTCCCTGAAGCTCAGGAATCAGGTCGGACGGTTTGGCCATATGGAATGCTCCGGCTGCGATGAACAGGACGTAATCTGTTTTCACAGGTCCGTACTTCGTCATGACCGTAGAGCCTTCCACAATCGGCAAAATATCCCGTTGCACGCCTTCGCGGGATACGTCCGGACCACGTCCGTCCTTGCCCGCAATCTTGTCAATTTCGTCGATAAAGATAATGCCATGCTGTTCAGCCCTACGAATCGACTCCTGCGTAACTTCGTCCATATCCACCAGTTTTTGCGCTTCCTGCTGAATTAATACCTTTCGGGCATCTTTAATTCGCAATTTTCGCTTCTTCGTCCGTTTAGGCATCAGGCTGCCGAGCATATCCTGCATTTGCATCCCCATTTGTTCTGTACCCGGAACTTGGAACATGTCAAACATGTTTGGCGACTGATCTTCTACATCTATCTCGATCATTTGTTCTTCCAGCTGTCCATTCGCCAGTTGCCAAGCCACCTGTCTGCGCTGTTGCAGGACGGAAGCCTCTTCCTGGTCATGCGACTCTTGTTGTTGCTGCTGTTGTCCGCCGAACAGCATCTCCAGCGGATTTTTGAACGAGCTTTGCGGTTTGCGGGATGGAACCAGCACATTGACGATCGCTTCATTCGCGAGCTTTTCTGCTTTTTCTTTCACTGACTCCATTTTTTCCTGCTTCACAGTTCGGATGGAGGCTTCCACCAGATCTCGCACCATCGACTCTACATCGCGTCCTACGTAGCCAACTTCAGTAAACTTGGTCGCCTCTACCTTGATGAACGGCGCGCCGGTTAATTTGGCAATGCGGCGGGCAATCTCGGTTTTACCCACCCCAGTTGGCCCGATCATCAAAATATTTTTGGGAACAACCTCGTCAATCATCTGCTCCGGCAAAAGGCTGCGCCGGTAACGGTTACGCAGGGCTACAGCAATCGCTTTTTTGGCTTGTGCCTGCCCGACGATGTATTTGTCCAGATGCTCTACGATCTTACGCGGAGTTAATTGCTCAAGATTCAGCACAGAAGTTCCTCCCTTTCGCTCAATTCAACTCATCCACCACAAGATTGTTGTTCGTGAACACGCAAATCTCGGCAGCAGTTCGAAGTGATGCTTCTGCAATTTCTCGGGCACCAAGATGCGGCGCATATGTTTTCAGCGCGCGCCCGGCAGCAAGGGCAAAGCTGCCGCCAGAGCCAATCGCGAGAATGCCGTCATCCGGTTCGATGATTTCCCCGTTCCCGGAGATGAGCAAAAGATGCTCTCTGTTGCCCACAATCATCATGGCTTCCAGGCGGTGCAACACTTTATCCAGCCGCCACTCCTTCGCCAGCTCGACAGCCGCTCGCTGAAGGTTGCCGTGGTATTCCTCAAGCTTGCCTTCAAACTTTTCAAACAGCGTGATTGCGTCAGCAACTGAGCCAGCAAAACCTGCTAAAACTTCTCCACGATAGAGCCTTCTTACTTTTTTAGCACCATTTTTCATGACCATGCTGTTTCCAAAGGTAACCTGACCGTCTCCGGCCATTGCGATTGCCCCATTGTGCGAAATAGCGAATATGGTTGTTGCGTGAAACTGTTCCATTACTGATTCCTCCCGTTATGTCCGTTTGGCGGAACCTGTACTATTCGGGTTAGCCCGCGGGTGAGCGGTGTCATATACATGGCGAAGTCGCTCCTTGGTCACATGCGTGTATACCTGTGTCGTGGAGACATTGACATGTCCCAGCAGTTCTTGGACCGTACGGAGGTCAGCCCCTCCATTTAACATATGGGTCGCAAACGTATGACGAAAGGTGTGCGGTGAGACACGCAAATGAGAAGCGCACATATCTACGTATTTGTCTACAATCCGGCGAACACTGCGGTCAGACAGCGGTTCTCCGCGATAATTGACCAGCAGGTTGCCGTGATCTACTCTTCCGGCCAACAGTTTTTCTCTTCCATACTCTAGGTATTGCCTAAGAACATCGCAGGCATAACTTCCCACAGGCACATACCGCTCTTTTGCCCCTTTTCCATATACAAGCGCGACGCCCATGCTCGGATTGATGTCGTCAACTGACAAGGTCACCAGTTCCGAAACGCGCATGCCGCTCGCGTACAACAGTTCAAATATCAGCCGATCACGTATTCCTAAAGGCGTTGATGTATCTGGCAGATCAAAAAACTCTTGAACCTCTTGCGGATACAAAAAGGAGGGGAGTTTCTTCTCCATTTTCGGAGTGGAGACGAGTTGAAATGGATTTTGTTCCAGCTGACCCTCACGCAACAAAAATCGATACAAGCTTCGCAAGCTGGAGAGCTTACGCGCAACACTTCGCCGGGATAACCCCCTGCCCGCCAAGTGTGCGAGAAAGGATCGACCATGCAAATAAGAAACAGCAGCAAATACGGAGATTTGGTGCTGTTCCATAAAGGAGACAAATTCGCTGATATCTGCCATATACTGCTTTACCGTATGAGGAGAGGCGTTTTTTTCTACTCGCAAATAACGGGTAAACATCGCAAGATCCACAGAAATTTGTTGCGAAATGTCCATATGGGATGCACCCTCCTCGAAGCACCTATATAGTAACACAGACGAAATTCGGATATCAACGTTAATTGTGTCGTTATTGTGTAAAATTCTGAATTGTATCTAGCGCCCGCTCAGCGAGCTTTTCGTTTTTCTCACGCTTGTTTCGGATACGTTCTGGCCACTCGGGAACCAGTCCGAAATTCGCATTCATCGGCTGGAAATGTTTCGGATCAGCCGTCGTAATATACCGCGCCATGCTGCCCATTACCGTTTCAGGCGGGAGGACGATCAGCTCTTCCCCTTTTGCCAGTCGCGCAGCGTTGATGCCTGCGAGCAGTCCGGATGCAGCCGATTCCACATAGCCTTCCACTCCGGTCATTTGCCCTGCAAAGAACAATGTATCGCGTTCCTTGTACTGATAGGTCGGACGAAGCAGCTTGGGAGAATTGATAAAGGTGTTGCGGTGCATGACGCCGTAGCGCACGATTTCGCAGTTTTCCAGTCCCGGGATGAGCGAGAAGACGCGCTTTTGCTCAGGCCACTTCAAATGGGTTTGGAAGCCGACGATGTTGTACAAAGTAGCCGCTCCGTTGTCCTGGCGAAGCTGAACGACTGCATACGGCTTTCTGCCTGTGCGGGGATCGGTCAAACCGACTGGCTTCATCGGTCCGAAAACCATCGTTTGGCGTCCGCGCTTTGCCATTACTTCGATCGGCATGCAGCCCTCGAAGAAAATTTCTTTTTCAAATTCCTTCAGCGGAACAGCTTCGGCTGCGATCAGCTCATCGTAGAAGCGATTAAATTCTTCCTCTGTCATCGGGCAGTTCAGGTAGGCAGCCTCCCCTTTATCGTAACGGGAAGCGACAAACACTTTGTTCATGTCGATCGAGTCTTTTTCGATAATTGGGGCTGCAGCATCATAGAAGTATAGGTATTCTTCCCCAGTCAGCTCTTTCAGCTTTTGGGACAAGGCCGGCGATGTCAGCGGGCCAGTCGCAATGACGACAATCCCGTCAGCCGGGATGTCCGTGATCTCGTCGGTGATCACTTCAATCAGCGGATGATTTTTCACCGCATCGGTAACGTAGCCGGCAAACTCATGTCGGTCTACCGCGAGTGCTCCACCCGCCGGAACGGCGCAACGGTCAGCAGCCTGGATGATGACCGAGTCCAGACGACGCATTTCTTCTTTTAATACGCCGACTGCATTGGTCAAAGTATTCGCTCGCAAGGAGTTGCTGCAAACCAGTTCCGCGAATTTGTCTGTATGATGGGCAGGCGTTTGGGTTTTCGGCCGCATTTCGTACAGCTTGACAGGAATCCCTGCCTTGGCGATTTGCCAGGCAGCCTCACTTCCTGCCAACCCTGCGCCTACGACTGTGATAGTTGGTGTTGTCATGCTGTTTTTCCTCCAAGCTACAAATTGTACCTCGTCCAATCAGGAGTCTGCTTCTTCCTGGTAATCGCATTTGGTGCAGACGACGCTGACCCCTTGCTTCTTGCGCTTTTTCTCTACCATCAGGCTTGAGCATTTCGGGCAAGGACGGGCAATCGGTTTGTCCCACGATACAAAATCGCATTCCGGGTATTGGTTGCAACCGTAAAAAATACGGCTCTTTTTAGATTTACGTTCAATAATGTGTCCGGTTTCACATTGTGGGCATTTTACTCCGGTTTCTTTGACGATCGGTTTCGTATTCCGGCAATCCGGGAAGCCGGAACAAGCGAGGAACTTGCCAAAACGTCCGAGCTTGTAGACCATCACGCGACCACAAAGCTCGCAGGTTTCATCAGACTCTTCGTCTTTCAGCTCGACTTCCTTCATCTCTTCCTCGGCTACGGCTACCCGCTTGGCAAAGCCTCCGTAGAACGCATCGAGAATGTTGACCCAGTTGGCAGTGCCTTCCTCGATCTCATCCAGATCAGACTCCATGTGAGCCGTAAATTCCGCATTGAGAATCTCCGGGAAAAACTCCTCAATCAAAGTAATGACGATCTCACCCAACTCCGTCGGAATAAAGCGTTTTTCCTCCAAAGCGACGTAGCCGCGCTTTTGGATTGTTTCCAAGGTAGGCGCATAAGTGGAAGGCCGTCCGATGCCGCCTTCTTCCAGCGTCTTGATAAGACGTGCCTCGGAGTATCGCGGCGGCGGTTGCGTAAAGTGCTGAGCCGGGGTGATTTCTTGATGTTCAAGGGTCTGCCCTTCATCAATCGGCGGCAGGAAGCTTTCTTCTTCTGTCCCGTCATCGTTTCCTTCTATATAAACCTTCATAAATCCAGGGAATTTCACTTTCGAGCCAGTCGCCCGGAACATGATGCCCCCTGCATCTATATCCACACTCATCGTATCGAGTACAGCCGAAGACATTTGGCTGGCGAGAAACCGTTCCCATATCAGGCGATACAAACGCAACTGATCCCGCGACAAAAATTCTTTGATTTCATCCGGTGTGCGAGACACAGACGTAGGACGAATCGCTTCGTGCGCATCCTGAGCGTTTTCCTTTTTGGCCTGGACGCGAGGTTCAGCCGGTATGTAATCAGCGCCGAATTTTTCCTGTATGTACTCTTTCGCTTCATTTTGTGCGGTTTCCGATAAGCGTGTCGAGTCTGTACGCATATACGTAATCAAACCGACTGCGCCTTCCTTGTTGCCAACATCGATCCCCTCGTACAGCTCCTGGGCGATGCGCATGGTCTTGGCCGTGCGGAAATTCAGTTTGCGGGCTGCTTCCTGTTGCAAGGAGCTGGTGATGAACGGCGGAGCCGGATTGCGTTTGCGTTCGCGCTTGGTCACCTTTTGCACGACAAACGGCTGGTCCTTCATTCTGTCCAACACTTGTTTGACATCTTCTTCGGATTTCAGCTCTACCTTTTCGTCCCCATAGCCGTAAAACTTCGCTTCAAACTCTTTGCCATTGCTTACGAGCTTGGTGGCAATCGTCCAATACTCTTCAGGAATGAACGACTGAATTTCGCGTTCCCGATCCATGATTAGCTTGACCGTAACTGATTGAACGCGCCCTGCACTCAAGCCTTTGCGCACTTTTTTCCACAAAATCGGACTGATGTTGTAACCGACAAGCCGATCCAGAATGCGGCGGGCTTGCTGGGCGTTGACCAAATCCATGTTGATGTGTCGCGGATGCTTGAACGCTTCTTTGATCGCGTCTTTCGTGATTTCGTTGAACACAACCCGAAGCGGCTGGTTCAAATCCAGATTCAGATACTGCGCCAGATGCCAAGCAATTGCTTCCCCTTCGCGATCCGGGTCGGCAGCCAGATAAACTTTTTTCACTTTTTTGGCGGCATCCTTCAAGCTCTTGAGTACATCGCCCTTGCCGCGAATCGTTATGTATTTGGGTTCAAAGTCATGATTGACATCTACCCCCATCTGGCTTTTCGGGAGGTCGCGCACATGACCCATGGACGCTTTCACGATATATTTGCTTCCCAGATATTTTCCAATGGTTTTCGCTTTCGCAGGGGATTCTACGATTACGAGCGTATCAGCCATTTTTTTCCTCCCCTTTTAGTAAGGAATCTTCCCTATTATTAAATATGCTTATCCGATTTGTCAAACACTTGCAAGGGGTAGGGAGTTCGCAGCACATGTGACACAAGCCTCAACGCCGTGCAAAATACCCCCCTGGCAGGGCAGTCAGCGCCCCTTTTGCCTCCAGTCTGAGCATCAACTGATGGATGCTTTTGCGTCGATCCGGTTCCAATTGCTGAACAATCTCGTCTACATGAACGCCATCGTACGTTATCGATTCTACGATTGCCTTTTCTTCTGGAGACAGCTCGCTGTCATGGCTCTTTTTGGCAGTTGCTGTTCCAGACGGCACATCTGGTGGCAATACAATCGGCAATTCCTCCAAAATGTCGCTTGCACTTGTTACTAGCTTTGCACCTTGTTTGATCAAGTTATGCGGGCCAGCGCTCAACGATGAAAAAATAGGTCCGGGAACGGCAAAAACGTCGCGTCCTTGCTCCAAAGCACAGTCAGCTGTAATCAGCGATCCGCTTTTCTCTGCCGCTTCTACAACCAAAACACCCAAACTAAGTCCGCTAATCATTCGGTTTCTTTCCGGAAACAACCCGGGAAAAGGAGGCGTATGCGGCGGATACTCAGACAAAAGTAGTCCGAAAGATTCAATTTTTTGATAGAGCGCTTGATGTCTCGGCGGATAAACATGATCGAGTCCACATCCGAGCACGGCAATCGTTTTTCCTCCTGCCGCAAGAGCAGCCTGATGCGCTTCCCCATCGATCCCGTGCGCCAAGCCGGAGACAACGGCAAGACCTGCACGCACCAGCTCCTTCACCAAAAACGCACTGCTGGCCCGCCCGTATGGCGTAGGCTTCCGCGAGCCCACAACGCCGATAGACGGCACTTCAAGCAGCTTGCTATCCCCACGGTAAAACAAGGTCAATGGCTGATCAGGAATATGGCGGAGCGAAGCAGGATACGCTTCGTCCCACACGCACAAGAAACCGACTTTTTTCGCTTCCCGTTCGCCAAGCATCCGCTCGACTACAGCTGGATTGGTTTGCGCATCAACTTGTTGAATTAGCTCGATCGACAGCCGCAATTTTTCTCCGACCAAACGCCATTCATCGACAGCATTCTGCAAAGAGCCTGCCAGCTCAAGAATTTGTCTAATTTTTTTGCGACCCAGGCCAGAGATCATCGTCAGGATGAACAACCAGTCTCGCTCACTGATTTTCGGTTTACGCATGCAAAACTCCCTCCCGCGGAACGCCGTTTGGTGTAACGGTTTCGAGAGTCATTGTACCGAAAGACAGCGGCCTCCTTCAAAAAAAGAAAAAGCGGACAAGCCTGTGCCTGTCCACTTCTGCTATCTTCGTTCTTATTTGTTGAGAACTTTGTCGAGCATACCGCGCTCTGTCAATAGTTCTACCAGTGTTTCACCGATAACTGCTGGCGTTTTCGCTACGCGAACACCGCACTCTTCGAGCTTGGCGATTTTCTCAGCCGCAGTACCTTTACCGCCGGAAATGATCGCACCAGCGTGGCCCATGCGTTTTCCTGGAGGCGCAGTTTGTCCGCCAATGAAACCTACAACTGGTTTTTTCATGTTCGCAGCGATCCATTCAGCTGCTTCTTCTTCCGCAGTACCACCGATTTCACCAATCATGATTACTGCTTCTGTGTCTGGATCTTCGTTGAACATTTTCAGTACATCGATAAATTCCATACCTTTTACAGGGTCTCCACCGATACCAACAGCAGTGGATTGACCAATGCCGCGAGTAGATGTTTGGTGAACCGCTTCATACGTCAAGGTACCGGAGCGGGATACGATACCCACTTTACCAGGAGTATGGATGTAGCCAGGCATGATACCGATTTTGCACTCGCCTGGAGTGATAACGCCAGGGCAGTTAGGTCCGATCAGCTTGGTTTTCTTGCCTTCCATGTAACGTTTTACTTTTACCATGTCGAGGACAGGAATACCTTCGGTGATGCAGATTACGAGATCCAGCTCAGCGTCAACCGCTTCCATGATCGCGTCAGCAGCGAATGGAGGAGCAACGTAAATAACGGATGCGTTTGCACCAGTTTTTTCTACTGCTTCTGCTACTGTGTTGAAAATTGGAATACCGTCAACTTCAGTGCCGCCTTTACCAGGTGTTACACCGCCAACCATTTGTGTACCGTACTCAACGGCTCCGCGAGTGTGGAACAAACCTGTTGCACCGGTAATCCCTTGTGTAATTACTTTTGTATTTTTGTTAACGAGAATACTCATCGCGTATTTTTCCCACCTTTTTTAACGTATCTACTCGCAATTGCTTACTTTACCAAGGATACGATTTTCTCAGCGCCATCAGCCATGGATTCAGCTGCAACGATGTTCAGACCGGACTCATTGAGGATTTTCTTACCGAGATCCACGTTGGTACCTTCGAGGCGCACAACGAGCGGTTTGTCCAGTTGAATTTGTTTTGCTGCATTTACTACGCCGTTTGCAATGACATCACATTTCATGATGCCACCGAAAATGTTAACGAAAATACCTTTAACTTTTTCATCGCGCAGAATGATTTTGAACGCTTCGGTTACTTTCTCTTCTGTAGCACCGCCGCCTACATCGAGGAAGTTGGCAGGGTCTCCACCGTAAAATTTCACGATGTCCATCGTTGCCATTGCCAGACCTGCACCGTTTACCATGCAACCGATGTTACCATCGAGAGCGATGTAGGACAGATCGAATTTGGACGCTTCGATTTCTTTCTCGTCTTCTTCATCCAGATCGCGCAGAGCTACGATGTCAGCATGACGATAGAGAGCGTTGCTGTCGAAGTTCAGTTTGGCATCGAGTGCCATTACTTCACCGTCGCCAGTAACAACGAGCGGGTTGATTTCAGCGATAGAGCAATCTTTGTCAACAAATGCTTGGTACAAGCTCAGCATGAACTTCGCTGCTTTGTTGATCAGTTCTTTTGGAATGTTGATTGCGTAAGCCAGGCGACGTGCTTGGAACGCATTCAGACCTGTTACCGGATCGATTACTTCTTTGAAGATTTTTTCTGGAGAGTGAGCAGCTACTTCCTCGATCTCCGTACCGCCCTCTTCGGAAGCCATCATAACAACGCTGCCAGTCGCACGGTCAACAACGACACCAACGTAGTATTCTTTTTTGATATCGCAGCCTTGCTCGATCAAAAGGCGTTTTACTTCTTTGCCTTCTGGTCCTGTTTGATGAGTTACCAACACTTTGCCAAGAATTTCGTTGGCATATGTACGAACTTCATCCAGGTTTTTCGCCACTTTTACACCGCCAGCTTTACCGCGGCCACCAGCGTGGATTTGCGCTTTTACCACAACTACTTGGGTGCCCAGTTCTTTCGCTGCTTCAACAGCTTCATCCACTGTGAACGCTACGCGACCTTCAGGAACTTTTACACCGTACTGCTTAAGTATCTCTTTACCTTGATACTCATGAATGTTCATTCTCCATCCTCCTATGGCAGATAAAGATCGGCAGGCTTTTAGACCGGCTAAAGACATCTGCGTCTTCCTCCGGTCGAAGCCTCCACTATCAGTGCAACGTAACTATTCTACGACAAAAAATGCAAAAGTGGTAGTAATATGTTGTCCTTATCGTGACCATAACTTCGAAACTTCATGAGGAACAACCATCATTTTCTAAGACTTTGAAACAATTTCCACTGATTTTCCGCGATTTCACTGTGAATATACCATTTTGCGTCCAGTTGAAAATAATTGGCGTACAGGACGACTTCGCGCTCTTTTCCATTCACAAAAAAGGAGAGGCGATACTGTTCGTGCCCCGGATCTTTCGGTGCTTCTTTTAACAAATCGGCTGCTTGTAAAAGCCGCACGGCCTGGTGTGCGATCCCTTGCTCCACTGTCGTTTTTCTTACTTCCACTTCGATGTTTTCCGCGGCGGCAGCACCCGTAGCCGAAATTCGGATTTGGCTGGCCTTGAACAGCTGCTCAAACGTTTTGTCGCCTGTATCCGCAGGAGGAATCCACTCCGTCAGCTTGGAGAAAAGTCCTCCATCCACGCGAAACGTATGGGTTTCTTTTCCAAAAGGCACACTGATCAATGTCGGCGTGAGCACCGTCACTTCGAGCGGCCTGTCTGTTGCGTTGATTCGCATCTGGTAATTCGGATAGAGCGCGTATTGCTTGTTCGCTGCCCCCGGCTCAGGCGTGGCCGTTGCCAGCACCTTGCGGATCAGGTCCGCTTCTGCTTCGCCAAGCGCCCTCGTCTTGCCCAAATCGTCAGCCGAGAGCAACACGGTATCAATTTTTTGCGACAGCAAGCCTTTTCCTGTCAGCTTCTGAATCCATTGATAAAAAGCGACAGCGCCTGCTCCCCGATATGTATTTTCGCCAAACTGGCTGGCTCCTTCTCCTACCGCCACCACTAGCGGAGCTAACTGCTTCCGGTACAATACAAGCGTAAAACGCACGTCTTCCTGCTTCAAAGCTTCTTCTGAGAGCTGCAAATCCTTGCCTTGATTAGACAGTTCTTTCATGAAGGTAGGCAAATCCAGCATGACTTCCTGGCCGTCTGTGGACATGACTGTCGCCTTTTCTACGGCGCCTAGCTCCGTCTCGATGCGATCGTTCATGTCAGCTGGAACTTTGTCAGACTGCGCACAACCGGAAACAAACATGCTTGCAACCATCACGACTAACAAATAAGCACGCAAAGACGATACCATCAGCAACCTCCTTCGAGTATCAGCCCTGCCCGATGAATCTAGAGAAGTCCCAGTCGTCGGCTGATCTCACTGCCAAGTTTTCGTTTGACGTAAATTTCGCCAATCTGATGCGGGTCTTTTACCACAACCGAGCGATTGTTCGTGCGGATCACAACGTATTTCTCGCTGTTTTTGTCCAGCCCGCAAATCAGCTCGGAGGAAACCTCCACAAAAATAGCGACAACATGCTTTCCGTCGACTTTTTTCAGGGAGATTTTAGGGAAAGGTGTTAAAAATGGCGACGTCTTGTCCTGAATGTACTGAGTAATGGCCAAAAGGTATTTATCCGGGTCTCCGTATTGCTCAATCTCGTGATCAATGCCGCAAATGCTGCCTTCATCGGTAATTCCCAAAAAAAGATTGCCGTTGTTCGAATTGGCAAAGGCCACAACTGTTTTAATAATTCCGCCTTTGGACAGCAAAAAGTCGCGCTTGAACTCGATCATGTCGTTTTCGCCAAGAGAAGTTGCTACAACCGGATCATCGATGCGTCCAAGATAACGAAATCGGCTGATCGCTCCCAAACGGTATACGTATTCTTCGAAGATATCAGCAGGCAAAGACAGGTCTTCCAGACTCGCATCTGTATTCTGCCATAATTTATACGTCTGGGGAGCGAAGCACATGTCAAACAATACATTTCCACCCAAAGATCGTATGTTCATTCCGATGGAAGCAGGCTTTGTCACGCCGGGCTGGTAAGGAGGATCGTTCTCGACCTCGAGCACACCGGAGTGAAACAAATAGTCGAAATAGTGCCGAGGGAGCTTGGCATGCTGTCTGAGCAGCTCTCGTTCGGTTGTCCCTCTTCTCATCTCCTGGTACAAGTCAAAACGCACAGATTGTCCATCCAGTCCGTGTACGATTGCAATTAAGGAACAAATATGGCGCATGGTTTCCCTCGTTCTTTTCTTTGGAATACTTGTCATTGTTTGGTCATATTTTAACGCAACTATTCGGAATTTGACCAGTTTTTTTCCGTGACTGACTTGTGACGGGCGGCTAACAGCACCGCCGGATCGGTTGTCTGTTCACTCGTTTCCTGCTCTTAGAGAGGATGTCTGGTAGCTGTACAGCAAAGTCTGCAGCTTTAAAGACAGCCCCATGTCCCCTTTGATTTTCAATTTGCCCGTGACGAGGGCCGCAGCCGGATTAAGCGTTCCCTGTACCAGCTTGATGAAATTTTCGTCGGACAACTCCAGCGTGCAGCCTGCCTGCTCGGTAATCCCTAGCCGATAGGTCGCTTCATCGTTGCCGAATTTGATTTCATACGTCCCGTTCTCTTCCCCGCCAAGCACAAAATGATACACGGCGAAAAAGCCGCGAATCGGTTTGGGATTCGCCTTGATTTTTTGCGCAAGCTCGACCAGTATCGCTTCTACAGACACATTTATCACCTCAGTCTCTTAGTCCAGCTTACCTCATCTCTGCCATTTTAAACAGTCCGTAGCATGGCTCAGGCCAGCAGCTTCTGCCTTTTTACCACATACAACGCAAAAAAAGAAAGCCGGGCATCTGCCGGCTTATTTTACACGTACTGCTGTTCCGGTCGCTATGACCATCATCATGCCTTCACGGAGTGTTTCAAAATCGAGATCGACGCCTACTACTGCGTTTGCGCCCAGTGCGCGAGCTTTGTCCTTCATTTCTTTCAAAGCCATTTCCCGGCCTTCCGCCAGCTTGCTCTCGTACGATCCGCTTCTGCCACCGATGATGTCCGTAATCCCTGCCAAAAAGTCGCGGACTACGTTCGCTCCCATAATGACCTCTCCGCTGACAATGTCCAGATACGCTTCGATTTCTCTTCCTTGCACAGTGTTGGTTGTAGTAACAATCATGTAAATAGCCTCCCCTGACCGAACTCGTCTCGTTATGTCATTAAGAAATACGAATAAAAACAGAGTTGGTTTCACCAAGTGTATGCACAATCCTGTTCTCTTATCCGGCGCTTCTGTTACGAAGGAAGCGCCGAAGCAGTCTTCTGTGCTTTGATAGCAGAAGACTCAAGGCTTGCCTGGGCGATCAGTTCTCTCCAGGATCGTTTGAAAAACTCAGGATCTTCACATCCATTCACATGCCCAACGGCTGCGGAAACCGTGATGTCCAGCACGTTTGTCGGCCGGGAGATCAAATCGATATACTGCTCGATCAGCGCGATTGGTGCAGTGGAGATCAGGACAAATTCATCCCCTGCGTAACGGCACAAATGGTCTCCCTGATCCTCGGCAATCGAGGAAAGCACAGCGGAATAGGTCCGGATGACATCATCACCGAACGGATGACCGTATTGCTTATTGATTCTGCCAAAGTCGTTCAAATCGATAAACAGCAAATGAAACGGAATCTGCTTACGCAAATAACTTTCCCCGATAAACTGGATATAAGGTGCCCGATACAAGCCAGAGAGCGGGTCCTTGTATTCCGCTATTTTCATTTCTACTGTTTCCTTGGTAATCATCCCGCTTACCTGCTCTTCGTCGAGGACAATCGCCAATTTGACATTTTCATTGAGAAAATAATGATGGGCTTCCCAAATATTTTGGTCTGCCAGCAAATAATGCATTTGATTACACATAGCATCAGCGACAATTCGATTCGGATGAGCAGTGAGGACATCTCTGGAAGTCACTAATCCTACGAGCTCTCCATGGTCAATGACGACGAGCGAATCCATCTGGTACTGGCTCATAAGCCTTGCTGCGTGGGAGACGGATTTGTCAGAAGAAATGGAATGAATCGTTGGAATCATGATCTCTGAGATGTTCATAGCAAATCCACCTCGCGTTGTACCGACAATGCAATTTTCAGCTCAGATCGCAAAACCATGGATTCACTGATCATCCGCTCTGATTCTTCCAAAATAATTTTCATTAGCAATTTTTCGTCCATCATTTGCAAGAGCGAGTTTCTCAACAAGACAGCTTCGATCTTGGGATGATCGATCTTCAGCAAAGTAAACTGCTCCGGCGACAAGGCTTCTGCCATTCTCCGCACTGCTTCCGGCCCGATTGGCGCTTTCCTCCCGATAATCAGCAAATCCTGCATGGGAGGGACTTCAAATTCAGATATTTTTAAGGAAAGGGTCGCTTTCCTCGAATATACACTACTATCACCAAACATTAGTAATTCCTCCAATTCTGCTCCCCCCTCTTAATCCTCCTGCAAACGGCCGGGCTTGCCAAAAAGGTATCCCTGACCCATTGCAATTCCCAATGAAGAGGCGCAAGCAAAATCTTCTTCTTCAACTCCTTCGAGAATGAGTTGAGGTTCATGCTTGCAAAATTCGACAAACAGCTTTACGACTTTTTGTTTTTCTTGCGAAGTCGAAAGCTCCTTGGAATAAAAGCGATCGATTTTGATGAAATCCGGCGAAAGATCGGTAATCTTGTGAAAAATATTTGCTGCATCGCCTACATCATCCAAAGCGATCAAAAAACCCATTGCTTTCAATTCACTGATGCGCCGCGTAAAAACAGGTTCGTGCCAGCATTCTCCCTCCATGATGGACTCGTTGATCTCCAGCACGATTCGCGTCAAATACGGAAAAAAAGCTTGTCTGATCTCCTCGATGAACGCTGGAAACGAGTCCTCCACAATTGTGGTGGGAAAAATGTTCACAAACAGGAGTTCATGATTGTGTTCCATGGAAGCACGAAAAAAAGTCGAGAGCGCATGCCGAAATGATTGGGTGTCCAATTCCGGCAGCTTTCGTTTTTCCTTTGCCGTAGAAAACAACAACTCCGGGTTCTGCCCCGCTTTGCTGCGCAAGAGCACTTCATACCCTATCCGGTTTTTTTCCGGAAATTGGCATATCGGTTGAAAGGCGTGGTAATACTCTCTTTTCTCAAATAGTTCCGCAATGCTCTCCATCAATTTTCCTTTCCCTTTCCTAGCAAATATGTACACAGAGAAAAGCTTTCCAAGTGTGAGGTGCATAGGATGTACGCCCAAACCATTTGGAAGTGCTGGGAAGTTCAACAAACAGTCTGGACCGTAAAAATGCCTCTCGACACTCTGGAAATCCTTTGACGAAAAAACCAGGCAAAAGAGATTACAAAATCCCTAAAACATTCGACATTATGTGTCTTTATTCCTATACATTCGCCATTATTTTGCAAATCCCTTTCCAAATCATACTAATTCGGCCGAAAAAAATGTGCTCCGGTATGACGTGTTCCTTTTTTCACAATGCTTTCCTTCGTTTTTTTCTATATGTATCAATTATTTTTCACTCATACTATGCTTTGCACATGTGGGCATTTGCTTCCTTTTTACATACAGTATCAGGAGACTTTTTCTTCCGGAAAGGACGATGGATCATGGCATTAAGCTCTACCTTCACTTTGCAAGTCCAAAGTGGGCATGTGTTTCCCATAGCGCTTGAGGCGAATCCTACGACTGGTTACCAGTGGACGCTATCCAATCCTGTAGACGAGCGTTTTCTCGTTTTCCAATCCACTGAATTTGTCCCTCCTGCCCAAGCGGCACGAATCGGGCAAGGCGGTCATCAACGCTTTGCGTTTCGGGCAATCAACCGCGGCGTGACTACTCTTTCCTTTAAATATTGCCGGCCTTGGGATCAGTCAGATTGCGCGAGCTTTGTCTTTTATATCGTAACGATTGTTTAGAGTGTCTGGGGCTGGGGCTAGGGCTGGGCACTGGGGCCGAAACTGACACTTGATAAACACGCACGCGCGTTCTATAGGACTGGTGTTATTAGCATTTTGAATAGTCTCGCTTCCTGCTTCCTGCGTTACAGTTAGAGTTAGGGTTACAGTTTCAGCTTCGGTTTCTGCTCTTGCCTCTTTTTTTAAAAGCAGCCATGCCAGCCAAACAACCCGCTCTAGCAGGTTAAAGCGGCACTCCCCTGTCCAGCGCCCTGTACCGGATCGCCTCCGCGACATGCGCTGCATCAATGTGTGAGGAACCATCCAGGTCAGCGATCGTTCGCGCTACTTTGACGATTCTGTCGTAGGCTCTCGCACTTAATCCCAATGTCTCAAAAGCGAGCTGCAACATCTCTTGGCCTTCTTTGTCCAGCCTGGCAAAATTCCGCAGTTCTTCCGCATTCATCATGCTGTTAAAAGGATTTCCCGGTCGGTGCCGATACCTTTCGCACTGAATGGCGCGCGCCTGTTCAACTCTGGCCCGAATATCTTTCGACGTTTCTTCGGCTTTTCGATTGTGCAGCAGTTGAACAGGTACACGCGGCACCTCTATGTGCAAATCAATCCGGTCGAGCAACGGCCCTGACAGCTTGGAACGGTACTTGTGTATTTGCTGGGGCGAACAAGAGCATACTTGTTTTTCCCTGACAGCAAAAAATCCGCATGGACAAGGATTGCATGAGCCGATCAACAAAAATTGGGCCGGAAACGTAAACACCTGCTTGGCTCGTCCAATCGTAACCTTGCCCGCTTCCAATGGCTGGCGCAGCACTTCGAGGACATGCCGGGAGAACTCCGGCATTTCATCCAGAAACAAGATTCCGCCGTGAGACAGGCTGCATTCACCGGGTCGGGGGATTTGCGCCCCGCCGCCAATCAAAGCTGTTGCGGTAATCGTATGGTGGGGAGCGCGAAACGGCCGTTCTTCGATCAGTCCGCCCTCGCGCGTAAGATGGCCTGCGATACTGTATATTTTCGTCACCTCGTACGATTCATCCATCGTCATCTTGGGCATGATGCCCGGCAAGCAGTTAGCGAGAAGTGTCTTGCCACAGCCAGGTGGGCCGACCAAAATCACGTTATGAAAGCCTGCTGCCGCAATTTCCAAGCCGCGTTTGACGAAATGCTGACCATAAACATGGGATAAATCGGGAGCGTGATTGGAATGGGAAATGTTGCGGAAGGTTGCTGGTTGTTCTGCTGTTTCTTGCCGATTTTGCGGCTGGAGTCCTTCTTTCCAGTAATGGACGGCTTCCGTTAAATTGCCAGCTGGCAAGACGATCATATCGACAAGCCGTGCTTCTGCCGCGTTGGTCTGCGGCAGGATGACGTGGGTAAAGCCTGTCTTTTTCGCTTCCAGCAGGATAGGAAGAACGCCGGAGACAGGGCGCAAAGAGCCGTCGAGTGCCAGCTCTCCGAGGACGAGAATACGTTCTGGTCTGGTTGCCAATTGTTTCGATGCAAGCAAAATTCCCAGCGCAATGGCAAGATCGAAGCCTGAGCCTTCCTTGCGCTGATCCGCTGGTGCCAGATTGACGGTAATTCGCTGCATCGGATACTCATAGCCTGCATTTCGCAAAGCAGCGCGCACACGATCGCGCGCTTCCTTAACCGCTGATCCGCCAAGCCCGACCAGATCGAACTGCGGCAATCCGTTGGCGATATCCGTTTCTACCGTTACCACCATTCCATCAATTCCGAAAACCGTTCCAGAATAACTGCATGCGTACATGTTTCTCTCCCCCTTCCCTTTTAAGAGTAGGAAAAGAAAGTGGGGGTGGGCAAGTTTATTGGTGGGGCATGGAGATTAGTGCATAATGGCTGTTTTACTGCTTGGAATAGAAAGCGAAGATGAGCAAGCTTATTGGTGGGCACGCAGATTAGTGCAAAATGGCTGTTTCACTGCTTGGAATAGAAAGCGAAGGCGAGCAAGCTTATTGGTGGGCACGCAGATTAGTGCAAAATGGTTGTTTCACTACTTAGAAGAGACAGTGAAGGTGGACATGTCTATTGATAGACACGGAGATCAGTGTATGAACGGCTACCTCACTACCTTGGTAAAGACACCCAAGGGGAGCAAGTTTATCGATGGGCATGGAGATCAGAGCAAAAATGGCTGCCTCACTGCTTAGAAGAGCCTCTGAAGGTATGCAAGTCTAT
Organism: Brevibacillus sp.; assembly: GCF_003521185.1. NCBI lineage: Bacteria > Bacillati > Bacillota > Bacilli > Caryophanales > Paenibacillaceae > Brevibacillus > Brevibacillus sp. Next base: position 157,311 of record NZ_DOTK01000034.1, on the reverse strand, counting down.
TGGATGGCTGACACGGAAATCAGTGTACAAATGGCTGCTTCACTACCTGATAAAAACACCGAAGGCGAACCAATTTATAGGAAGGCACGAGGAGCGCACTCACATGAGGAAACTTGAAACAGACCCAAAAAAGACCTGCCCCTGATCGGCAAGTCTTTTTGGCTAACCCATAATTGCAAATTCGATTCATTATCGTTGGAACGCATTGCGTTGTGAGAGTTGACCGCGCCTCTCAGGAAAGCTCTTTTTTCATGTTGGCAATCAGCTTGTCCGCGTTGTTCTCGTCGTTGTCAAACATCACGAGATCGTGCAGCACGATGCCGTCCACGTTTTGAATCGCTTGCGACATCGAGTCGGCAAGCTGTTGCATATCGATTTTTTCCGCTTTCTCCACGTCCAATACAAGTACAAGCTTTTTCTTCATGTGAAAATCCTCACTTTACGATAAAAATGATAGTAGCGCCAAGAACGTATATACAACGGCATTATACCAAATAAATGGCGGAGTATCGACAGCGACAATGGATGGAACGTGCTTCTCCCCTGACGTCATTGGACGTTCTCACTACGTGTGCCAAGCTGTTTGCAAATAGCGCCGAAACACACTATCGAGCACAGGCGTACAGTCTTGCTGACGGTCTGTAAACTCCTTGGCATCTTTCGTCAGTCTCTCCAAGCTGCCCTCAATATACTCGTGAATGACGTCGATTCGCGGTTCCATCCGAAGCTCATCTCCCGCCATTTTTCTGCGCAATAACTCATCGATTTCCCGCTTCAAGGCCGAATCGCTCACCATCTCGGATACCAACTGTTGAAACAGGAGCGGCGGATTCGTTTTGTTTTGTTTGATCCATTCGCAAGCGAGGAGCGGACGCAGCACATAAAAATATTTTTTACTTTTTACATGATCGCCTTGCAAATCTTTTCGGTAATTCCCGCTTGCCATGCTCAAGTAATGGTGCATGGCTGTCTTCGGTGAAAACAAATCGCTGCTCAGACGAATAAGCTCATCACGGAAACCGAGGTCATCCTGATAAACGATTTCGGAAGCGAGCCATTCTTGCAGCGCCGGATTCGATTTGCGAAACAGCTTGAGCGCTTTTCGAATGTCCCAGCCGTTTATATCCAAGACTTCATCAATCGGCAGCTCCAGAACATCTCGCTTGTCGTCGATCGATAAATACCACTCCGGCCTGTGAATATGGACAAAGCGCACGTCATAGTCGCTATCCTGCGACGGGAAACCCCAGGCCCGGCTCCCGGACTCGACAGCAAACAATATTTTCAGCGCATGTTCTCTTTCCATCTCCGCCAGCTTTTGCTGGATGACTTCCTTCATCGTCCTTCCCCCCTACTGCTCTTCATTTAGATATGATGATGCAAAAAGCCCGCTGAATCGTCAAGCTTTGATCCAGCGAGCTTTTTTTGGCTGTTATTTTACAGTTACTTTAATTTCAACTTCTTCGCCTTTGTACGAAGCAGTAATCGTTGCTGTTCCTTTTGCTTTCGCTGTTACTTTTCCGCTATTGGATACAGTAGCTACCGAAGACTTGGAAGTGCTCCAGCTAGCTTTCGAACCAACGAGCTTTTTGCCGTCATATTTCAGCGTAATCGTTTCTTTGTCGCCTTTTTTCAGGCTCAAGCTGGTGTCGTCTGCCTCCAGCAAATCGCTGCCGCTTTTTGTGCCAACGGTAACCTCGATTTTCACTTCTTCGCCTTTGTAGCTCGCAGTGATAGTCGCTGTTCCTTTGTTTTTAGCAGTGATCGTGCCATCATCATCAACAGAAGCTACAGAGGATTTGGAAGATTTCCACTCAGCTTTGTTTCCTTTGATTTTTTCGCCGTCATAGCGGAGAGTAATGGTTTCCTCTTCGCCTTTTTTCATTTTGAGCTTGGTTTCGCTAGCTTCCAGGTCGCCAGACTCGTCGCCACTGTCAACTTTTACTTCAATCTCGATTTTATAGCCCTTGTATTCTGCTGTAACGGTTGCTGTTCCTTTGCCTTTGGCTGTGATTACGCCATCGTCGTCAACCGTAGCTACAGAGGTCTTGGAAGACTTCCATTCCGCTTTGGAGCCAGCCAGCTTTTCATCCTCATAAGTAAGCTTGATCGATTGACGCTCGCCTTTTTTCAATGAAATTTTGGACTCGCTGGCTTCCAGCTTGCCAGATTGATTCGCCGTTACTTTTACGCTAATGTCGACGCTTTTTCCTTTATAGGTGGCAGTGATGACTGTCGTTCCGCTTGCTTTTGCGGTAACAACGCCTCTTTTTACGGTTGCCACAGATTCGTTGGAAGAAGACCAGCTTGCATCGATTCCGTCAATGGTTTTGTTGTTGTATTTTAAAGTGATGGTTTGTTGTTGTCCTTTACGAATGCTGACAGATGAGCTGGAAGCATCCAATGTTGGCTCTTTGGATACCGACGCACGGATACGAATGGATTCGCCATTGTATCGTCCTGTAATGATAACCGTTCCTTCTTTGTAGCCGGACACGATGCCATTATGGACTGTCGCAAGCTTGCTGTTCGAAGTTGTCCAAGCAACAAGCGCTCCGTCCAGTGGTTGTCCATTGTAAGTCAGCTTCAGCTTGTATGGTTGACCGATAGTCACTTCTGCATAATACGAGCTTGCCTCAAAGCCTTTTTCCGATGCTTTTGCCACATAGCTACTGTTGTTCACAGCTTGCGGAGCCGATACTTGTGCGGAAGCGATGCCTGTCACAGACAGCTGAACCGTAAAAATGGTCGCTACAGCGAGAGAAATGTTTTTCATTGTTTTCATTTTCATCTTTTTACCCTCCACTTTGTTTCCTTCATCAAATAAGACGCACGAGTTGGAAAAATGTCACATCAAAATCATACGTTTTTTAGAAAAACATTTGTTTTTCAAAAAAACTTTTATTTGACGAGGGGTCTGTGGAGAAGTCGTTGCTCCCTATATGTATCGGCACATTTTCGATGAGCCATTTGCCCGCGAAAAGAAAAAATGCCTTCCAGCCTATGCCTGGAAGGCGAATGATGATGCTTGGAGGAGTTTCATCGCGTCGAGTACAGTACATAGTACGCTGGCAATGCAACGGTTGCTGTAGACATATCCCCATAAAACAGGGTGGCCCGGAGCCCGTTTTTTAAAAGGCATTCATAAAATGCTCAATTACCGGCTCTGACGGCTCGCTTCGGTCGTTGCCGCCAGGGTGAAAAATGGCGACGACATCAAAGCGGAAAGAAGCGATCGGCTGCTGCTGGGCCTGTATGTACGCCATCGCCAGCTGTCGCAGCTTTTGCTTCTTTTTCCACGTCACGGACTCAGCCGCAGTTCCAAAGGCCCAGCTGCTCCGCGTGCGCACCTCTACAAAGACGAGCGTCTTGTCGTCTTGGACAATCAGGTCGATCTCGCCTTGTTTCGTCCGGGTATTTTGCTCGACGATCCGATACCCTTTTTGCGCCAGATAACGCATCGCCAGCTGCTCGCCTTTTTGTCCGAGAAGCCTGCGGCGATCGCTCATCCTTTTGCGCCTCCCTTGTCAAGCCGATACACAAAGGCTAGAATCTCCGCTACAACCTGATACAGCTCGGGAGGGATTTGCTGATCGAGATCAAGCTTTCCCAGCACTTCTACCAGGGAAGGGTCCTCCTGGATCGGGATATCGTTCTCTTTGGCTGTTTTCAGGATGTTTTCGGCAACGAAGCCCTTTCCTTTTGCCACTACTTTAGGCGCTTCCATTACACCTGCCTGGTATTTGAGAGCGACAGCCTGTTTCCGCTTGTTTTCATGGTTGGGGGATTGGTTCATACGCGCACATCCATCCCTCTGTAGTCGGCAAATAGGGCCCCTTGCGCCTGACTGCTTCCTGCTGGCTTGCTTTGCCTGTCAGGAACAGGCTGGATTCGCATGGCGGACAGATGATAGCCTACATCGTTCAACTGTTGGGCAAACCGATCCTTTGTGCCTTGAGCCAGTGCCTCCAGCCAAGGGGAGTCATTGAAGATTTGCAGGTTCACAATCCGATTGACGATCCCGACGTCAATCATCGTCGTTCCCATGCCTTTCAGCTCCAGGTGGAAAAACAGTCGGCAATTTTCCGGGTCCAGCTTTCCACTTCCCTGCTTCTTCGATTCGATTTGGACAAAAGCGGTCTCTTCCCCTTCTGCCTGGCGAATCGGAATTTGCAGCACGATCTGGGACAGTGCCTGGTTGCTTGGCTGAACCATCATCAGTTGTTGTCCGGTTACTTGTTGCAACAATTGATCAACTGCCTCGCGAAGCGCAGCGGGCACTGACTGTGCGGGAGCCTGGTTGATCTGCAAAAGCAACGATTTCACTGTCTCGATCTGCTTGTGCGTCCCTGCATCTGCCTGCTGTTGGCCCAGTGCCTGACCCATCAGCCCGCGTTCGTGGTTAATCCCGAGGTGTCGGAACAGTTCCACGAGCGGATTGGAGGATGCTGCACCGGATGCATTTGCCGCCACGGCTGGCTGGACAAGCGCAGAGGTCGACTGACCGCTTGCCGTCGCAACGGCTTGCTTGTCAACAGGAGAAAGTCCGGCCGTTTGTCCCGGATTCGCGGCTTGTACATGTGGCACACCAGACATCTGACTGTTGCCAGTCGCTCCAGCCAGTGCCGTGCCTCCATTGTTCGGCGTTCCCGGCTGTACGGATGGGGCTACAGCAGCAGTCGTTTGTCGAACAGCAGGAGAACCGTCGGGAGCAACCGTCTTCTCCCCTGCCACGAGAGCTTGCGTAGCGCCGGGCAAATTGGTTTGGGCAACGGCACGATCAGCCCCTTGCCCTGTCAAAGCTTGTCCTGTCGCTGTATTCAGTGCGCCTGCAGCTGGAGCAGAGCCGCCAGTGGGCGCTTTTGTCTGCGGATTCGCGATAATGGTCTGTGGCGCATTTTGACTGGCATTGCTTCCGGCAGCCTGCTGTCCGCCCTGACTTGCTACTCCACCCTGCGTCACTGGTTTGGAGCCAGTCCCAGCCTCTCCGTTCTCTCCAGCTGCTACCAGCAAAGGCAGCGCCGTCAGCTTTTCCTTCAACTGGCTGACCACTTGACGAATATCCGCACTCGTCACTCCTGCTGAGTGAGCCTGCCCCATAGGAGCCGTCTGGCCCGGCAGTTTGTGCTCGCCACTTGCCTCCTCGCCCAAAAACATCGCGGCTTGCTGCAAGAAATTTTGGATCGTCTGCCCCAGCGGTTTGCCGGACATAAAAGCCTTCAAACCCGCAACCGAATCTGGTGTGAGCGGCAAATTTCGTTTCATTGCCAAAAGAAACGCATCTACTGTACTGTCATCCATCCCGATGCGCTGCGTCACTTGCGAAAATGCCTGAACGACTTCCTTGGTGACAGGCAAATTGGCATTTACCAGCGCTTGGACAATCGCTTTGCTCTCTTTTGTCTCCGTAATCCCGAGCGACCGCATCAAGTTCTCCAGAGAAGCTTCCTTGCCAGGTGCCTCGACAGGCGTATCCAGTACCTTCAAGGTTACGACTCCTGTCGAAGGCTGTACTTGCAGCCATGCCTTTTGACCCGCTTCGAGATTCGCTTCCAGCTTTGCCTGGACCTGCATTCCACCGATCTGAACCAGCGCCATTTGATCGGGATAATGCTTAACGACGGTTCCTTTGAATACTTGTCCTGGCGTCAGCTCCACCGGCTTGACTGTGGCGGAAGGAGTCTTTTGCACAAGGGATGATATAAGTTGCGACGGGGAAAACATACACTTCTCCTCCTCTGGAAAGCGCTCGGTAGTCGTTAGGCGTGCTCTTTCACCCCGGTAAATGTCACGCGGTGAAGAGGGGTTGGCCCGTATGTAGCAATCGCAGCCAAATGCTCCGCTGTGCCGTAGCCGGCATTTTTGTCGAAGCCATACTGCGGATACTGTTTGGCGTATTCCGCCATCATTCTGTCTCTGGTCACTTTCGCCACGATGGAGGCTGCTGCAATCGAGACGCTTTTCGCATCTCCGCCAATGATCGGAATTTGCTTGCACGCGACATCATTCAGTTGTACAGCATCGATCAACAGCACGTCAGCAGGTACTCCGGCATCCTCGATTGCGGCCTTCATCGCTTCCTTCGTAGCGGCCAAAATATTGATGGCATCAATGCGGGCGGCATCGACAATACCGATTCCGACCGCCACGGCATCCCGCATGATCACTTCGTAAAAAGCTTCGCGCGTAGCTACCGGAACTTTTTTGGAATCGTTCAAGCCTGGCAAATAAAAATCGGGCGGCAAGCAAACGCAGCTTGCGACGACAGGTCCTGCCAGCGGCCCTCTGCCCACCTCATCCACTCCAAACACGTGTGAATATCCTTTTTCGTGCAGCGCACGCTCGTATGCCGTCATCTCTGTCCACATTTGCGCGAGCTTGGCCCGACGCGCCATCGCCGCTTCTGCCTGCTTGGCCAGCGCCTGAACACCTGCCCGTTTATCTGCTTGTAAACATTGTAAAAAATCATTGGATATCTCGTCCAACTTTTCGATCGCCATTCGTATTTCTTTTATCGACATATCTGCCAGGTTCATTGACTCATTTCTCCTTCTTACGAAAAAAACCGTCTATCATCTATGGATAGACAGGTTTTCGTGTACGTCAATCGTGATCCGTCAGTGACAGCGGCTTTCCGATCGGCTCGTCCATCTCCCAATCGATCGGACGTTCCACGGAAATCGGGCCGAGCTTCCCTGAGCGCAGCTCTCGCAAAAAGATTTCGGCTGCTTTATCGTAGTCGATGTTGCCGCCAGAGATAAGGCAACCGCGTTTTTTTCCGACTTCCTCCAGCATGGAGACGCGGTCTTCCGGCAGTTCCTTCAGCTTGAAGCGCTCAAGCAAACGCTCTGGATAATAATGCATCATATAGGCGATGACGAACAGAGCTACTTCTGTGAAGTCGATCAGCTCGTCCTTGATCGCGCCACTTGCTGCCAACCGCAGTCCGACCATCTGATCTTCGAACTTGGGCCACAAAATTCCCGGTGTATCGAGAAGTTCCAGCGTGTCGCCCATCTTCACCCACTGCTGCGCCTTCGTGACAGCCGGACGATCGCCGGTCGCCGCTACAGAACGCTTGGACAGTCGGTTGATCAACGAAGATTTTCCTACGTTGGGGATTCCTAAAATCATGATGCGAATCGCGCGTCCCTGCATGCCGCGTTCACTGCGCTTCGCCAGCATCTCGGCCGCCAGCTCCTTGCACAGCTCTGGCAGCTTGTTCACGCCTTTTCCGCTCAAAGCGTCGATCGGCAACGTGCGGATGCCTTGCTTGCGGAAGTAAGAAATCCATTCGTCTGTAGCTTTTTCATCCGCCAAATCGGCCTTGTTCAGCAAAATCAATCGCGGCTTGTCACTGACAATCTCATCAATCATCGGATTCCGACTGGAAAGAGGCAGCCGCGCATCCAGAAGCTCGATAACCACATCAATCAATTTCAGCTTTTCCGTAACTTGCCGGCGAGCCTTCGCCATATGCCCGGGAAACCATTGGATCGTCATGTTGTCTCACCTACCTTGAAGCTATGCTTTTATCTCGTCATGCGAATACTTGCGAACGGCCAAAACGTAAACTCCGCTCTGCCCACTACCGTGCTGACAGCGACAGGACCAATCGCCCTGCTGTCATGGCTGTTGAGCCGATTGTCGCCCATCACAAAAATGTGACCCGCAGGTATCGCTACAGGGGAAAAATCGTTTGTGAAAAACGGCTCGCCCTGTTGTTTCGCTTGTTCTTTATGTTGTGCAAGATATGGTTCTTCAACCAATTTGCCGTTTATGTACAGCTGATCGCCTTTCACTTCGACGGTATCGCCCGCTACAGCGATGACGCGTTTGATGTAATCGCGCGTCTTCTCTGCATGAAACACGATAATATCTCCCGGCTTCGGCTCTTGCAAATAGTAGATGGCCTTGTTTACGACCAGTTTCTCGCTGTTATGTAACGTCGTTTCCATGGACTCGCCCTCGACAATAAACGGAGCGAACAAAAAGGTACGAATGAGAAAGGCGAGAATCAAGGCAATCCCGAGCGCCTTCGTCCATTCCCATAGCTCATTTTTCTTCGTGCGACTGGAGGCTACTTCTTCGCTCATCACTTACGCCCTCCCAAGATAGCTCGTCCAACCCTGTAAATGGAAAAAAGAGGCCTGGCAAGCAGACCAGTCCCCTTTTTAAGCGTTTCGCTTATCGACGAATTTCTTTAATACGAGCTGCTTTACCTACGCGATCGCGCAGATAGTACAGTTTCGCACGACGTACTTTACCATGACGCACGATTTCGATCTTGTCGATCTTAGGCGTGTGTACTGGGAACGTACGCTCAACACCTACGCCGTAAGAAATCTTACGAGCAGTAAATGTTTCGCTGACACCTGTACCGCGACGGCGAATAACTACGCCTTCGAACAGCTGAATACGCTCACGCTGACCCTCGATAACCTTAACGTGTACACGAACAGTGTCACCAGGTCGGAACGCAGGAATATCCTGTTTCAATTGCTCTTTTTCCAATTCACGGATAACTTGGTTCATTTAAATTCCCTCCTTCCGATAGACGTTCTTACTCGTCTTGCCAAATGGTCTCGGTCATCCAGTGGAGCCGAGTCACGAGTAGCGGACCGCCTTAGTCAGCGGGCAAAATTGCCACAAGAAGTATATTAACACAGTAGGCGCTAAACTACAAGGCCCGTTCTAACTTTTTTCCTCTGCGCTTTTCTCCTGCCCCTGTTCCCGCTCCAGCTCGGCTAAAAGCTTTTTCATTTCACCAGTCAGCTCAAGCTTCGAAAGCAAGTCGGGTCGGCGCGCCTTCGTTCTGCGCAGTGATTCCTTCAAGCGCCAGCGCTCGATGTTGGCGTGATGACCGGACAGCAATATATCTGGCACCTTCCAGCCGCGAAACTCGGCTGGCCGCGTGTAGTGCGGATATTCGAGCAGCCCGGTGGAAAACGAATCCTCGACAGCAGACGTCTGGTTGCCGAGAGCGCCCGGCTGCAAGCGAACGACACTGTCGATCACCACCATTGCTGCCAGCTCGCCGCCTGTCAGCACATAATCGCCAATCGAAATCTCATCCGTGACCAGATGCTCGCGAATGCGTTCATCATATCCTTCGTAATGACCGCAAATGAACACAAGATGCTCCTCCTGCGCCAGCTCCTCAGCGAGGCTCTGGTTGTACGTCACACCTTGCGGGCACATGAGGATGACGCGCGGCTTCTTGCCCCCTGGCAGAGCCTCTACCGCCCGAAACAACGGCTCAGGCTTGAGCACCATTCCCCCGCCGCCGCCGTACGGCGTATCGTCGACTGTACCGTGCTTGCTCTCGGAAAAATCGCGAAAGTTGGTGACCTGAAAGTCAACCAGTTCCTTCTCGCGAGCTTTTCCCAAAATGCTGCTGGACAAGACGCCCGCAAACATTTCGGGAAACAGCGTAAAAATGTCGATCCGCATCCGAAGTACCTCCTACAACAAGCCTTCCATCAGATGGCAGACCACGCGTTTGTTTGCAATGTCCACTTCTTTGATGCACTCATCGATAAACGGCAGCAAAATCTCGCCACGCTGCCCTTTTACGACCCACACATCGTTGGCTCCCGGCTGCATCACATCGACGATTTTGCCGAGCGCTTCCCCTTCGTCCGTGACAACCTCGCAACCGATCAGCTGATGGATGTAAAACTCGTCATCTTCCAGCTCCATCAAAGCTTCTTCCGGGATCTTCAGCTCTCCGCCCTTGTATTTTTCGATATCGTTAATGTGGGAATAGCCTTGGAAACTCAAAATCTCAAAGTCTTTATGGGCGCGACGAGTCTCGATTTTCAGTTTCAACGGCGCAGAGAGAGAGGCATGGAACAAAAACAGCTCGTTTCCTTTGCGAAACCGTTGATCAGGGAAATCAGTTGTTGAGGTGACACGTACTTCTCCCTTGAGCCCGTGCGTATTGACCAGCTTGCCCACCGTATAAAACTTTTGGTTGCTCACCGTATCCACTCCTTCTATTCTTCAGCCCGATGGCCTGGCGTCCGCCGAATTTCATGCACACGTCCGTCTTTTATCATGATTTCCGTTCCTGCCATGATTTCATCCCAAATATCGCCTTCCTGAATGGTAACAGGACTTTCCACGGTCTGATAGTCCATCTCGCTTCCCTCGGGAAGGCTCTCTGCCTGTTGCAGGGAAAAAGAGATTTGGGCGATTTTTTCCTTGCGTCGCCGCTCTTCCTGGGCGATCTTTTGTTGCGCGAGCGCATATGTATCCGCAGACTTTTTCTTCGCCTCGGCCAATATTTTTTTCGATTGAAATTGCCATTGCTCCCATTCGTCTCGCTGCTTGCGCAGTTGTCTGCTGTACTTGTCGATCAGCACAGCGCGGGAAGCTTCTGTCATAATGAGTTTGACTTGTACCGACCGAAAAATCGTGAGCATGCCCTGCCACTCCTTTCGACGTATCAGTCCACCATCTCGATTCAAACATCTGGCTATTCTTATTCAACCAAAAAAGACTGGGAAAGCTCCCAGCCTTTTTCTCAGACAATCTCAACCGTGACACGCTTGTCCGTTTCCACGGATGCCGCCATCACGACAGTGCGCAGGGCTTTAGCGATCCGTCCTTGCTTGCCGATAATCTTCCCCATATCATCCGGGTGCACCGACAATTCAAAGACGAGAGTGCGCTCTTTGTCCACTGCATTCACACGAACCTCATTCGGATGATCGACGAGAGCTTTAGCGATCGTTTCGACCAGCGCTTTCATCATCAGACCTCCAGATGACCGACTTATTTGCCGTATTTGGTTTCGTGTACTTTTGCGAGCACGCCTTCTTTGGAGAGAAGGTTACGAACGGTATCAGTTGGAGCTGCACCATTCAGGATCCATTGTACCGCTTTTTCGGTATCAATTTTCACCACTGCCGGTTGAGCAACCGGGTTGTAGTAACCGATTTCTTCAATGAAACGGCCATCGCGAGGGGAACGGGAGTCAGCTACTACTACACGGTAGAAAGGAGCTTTCTTGGAACCCATGCGTTTCAGACGAATTTTAACTGCCATGTTGTGTCACCTCCTGTATGGATCAACGCAAGATGAACATCTGCGTTGGTGCTACTATATCTGAACCATCGCGCTGTCTGACAAGTCAGCGGCGCGAAGAGATCATGCAATGCTTACTTGAACGGTGGTTTGAAATTGAAGGGGAAGTTCATGCCGCCTTGGTTGTTTCCTCCGCCCTTGCCCATGAACGGTAGTCCGAAGCCGCCTTTTTTCTTCGACTTCTTGACCATTTTGTCTGCGGCACCAGAGAATTGCTTCATCATCTTCTTCATTTCCTCGAATTGTTTGATGAACCGATTCACTTCCTGAATGCTTGTGCCGCTGCCGTTTGCAATGCGCTTGCGGCGGTTGGCGTTCAACAGATCAGGATTGGCGCGCTCCGCTTTGGTCATGGATTTGGCGATTGCTTCCACGCGGGCAATCTGCTTCTCGTCCACGTTCATTTTGCCTTTCATCTTGTTCATTCCTGGCAACATGCCGAGAATGTCTTCGAAAGGCCCCAAGTTGCGTAACTGCTGCATGGAATCCAAGAACATGTCGAAGGTAAATTCCCCTTGACGCATCTGGCGCTCCATGTCGCGCGCTTTCTCTTCATCCACAGATGCTTGCGCCTTTTCGATCAGGCTGAGCACATCGCCCATTCCCAAAATGCGGGAAGCCATGCGATCCGGATGGAACGGTTCGAGCGCATCCAGCTTTTCACCCATCGCCGCAAACTTGATCGGCTTTCCAGTGACAGCTTTGACGGACAGTGCCGCACCGCCTCGGGTATCACCGTCGAGCTTGGTGAGAACCACGCCAGTCAGTTCGAGCTGGCTGTTGAAGCTCTCCGCTACATTGACGGCATCTTGACCTGTCATCGAGTCCACGACGAGCAAAATCTCATCGGGCTTGGCAACTTCGCGAATTTGCTTCAACTCATCCATCAGCGCTTCATCGATGTGCAGGCGACCTGCCGTATCGAGAATCACGACATCCAGATGGTTTGTTTTCGCATGTTCGATCGCTTGCCGGGCGATATCAACAGGACTGACTTGATCTCCGAGAGAGAAGACGGGAACATTCAACTGCTCCCCCAAAACTTGCAGCTGCTTGATCGCAGCCGGACGGTAAATGTCCGCTGCCACCAGAAGCGGCTTCTTGTTTTGCTTTTGCAAATACTTGGCCAGCTTACCAGTTGTGGTCGTTTTCCCTGCCCCTTGCAAACCTGCCATCATGATGACAGTCGGCGGGCGGTGCGCCATCGTCAATTGAGCGACATTGCCACCCATCAGGGCGACCAGCTCTTCATTCACGATTTTGATAACCATTTGACCTGGTGTCAGGCTTTTCATGACTTCCTGGCCGACTGCGCGCTCTTTGACGCGAGCGACGAAGTCTTTTACTACTTTGAAGTTAACATCTGCTTCCAGCAGGGCAAGGCGAACTTCCCGCATTGCTTCGTTGACGACTGTTTCGTCAATTTTTCCTCTGCCGCGCAGTTTGTCAAATGCGTTTTGCAGCCGATTGGCCAAGCTTTCAAACGCCATGCGAGCCCTCCTAATCCATCTCTGACAGTTGGTGGAGCAAAGTATTCAGCTCGTCTCTTGTCTCGCTCTCTGCAAGCCCATTTACAAGCTCATTCATTCGTGCCAGCACTTCCATCCGCTTCTCGTGGCGATGTGCCAGATTAAGCTTCTGGTCGTATTCGAACAACTGCTTTTCCGCCCGCTTGATGTGGTCGTAAACAGCTTGTCGACTGACCTCGTGCATTTCCGCGATTTCTCCGAGCGACAAGTCATCCAGATAATACAGCTCCAGATATTCTCGCTGCTTGCCTTTGAGTAACGGTGCATAAAAGTCAAACAAGAGATTGACTTGATTGGTCTTTTCTAACATGAAACCAATCCTTTGCTGTGAGGTACTCGTTTCGAAACTGTAAAGGCTTTTTCTTTACAGCACGTAGATTATAGTACCTAATTCCACACCTAGTGTCAAGCATTTTTGTTGACATCTTTTTTTGACGTTCCAGACATTATGATATTACGCGTTTTCTTGCTCTTCGGCTTCATCTTTTTGAATCAATCCGGCAAACAAGGCGTGTACAAACTGTTCCGGATCGAATGCTTGCAAGTCATCCATCTTCTCGCCCAGACCGACGTATTTGACCGGGATGTTCAGCTCATTGCGGATCGCGATGACGATACCGCCCTTCGCCGTTCCGTCAAGCTTGGTCAGAACGAGTCCGGTCACTCCGGCAGACTGCCCGAATGTTTTCGCCTGGGACAGCGCGTTTTGGCCTGTCGTCGCGTCGAGGACGAGCAAGACTTCGTGCGGAGCGCCTGGCAGTTCGCGCTGCAAAACGCGGTGCACCTTCGCCAGTTCTTCCATAAGATTGACTTTGTTTTGCAGACGTCCAGCCGTATCGCACAAAAGCACATCGACTTTGCGCGATTTGGCAGCCTGGATCGCATCGTAGATGACGGCAGCCGGATCGGAGCCTTGCTGTTGCTTGATGACGTCGACACCGACGCGCTCTCCCCATACTTCCAGTTGCTCGATCGCTGCCGCCCGGAACGTATCGCCTGCTGCGAGCAGCACGTTTTTCCCTTGCTGCTTGAACATGTGCGCCATTTTTCCGATGGTCGTGGTTTTGCCCACGCCGTTAACGCCGACAAACAGCACAACGTTCAGACGTCCGTCCTCGATGTTGAGAGAGCTGTCTGCTGCTTCGTCGTTTTTCAACAAGTTGACGAGCTTCTCGGAAAGGATCGGTTGCAGGTCCAGGGCGTTTTCGATTTTTTGTTTACGCACTTCCGACCGCAAATCGTCGATCAGCTCCATTACGGTGTTGACCCCGACATCGGACGTGATCAAGATTTCTTCCAGTTCATCAAAGAAGTCGTCGTCGATTTTTTTGTAGCGGCGGACGAGGTCCTCCACTTTTTCCACCAGCAAATCTCTCGTTTTCGCCAATCCGTCGGTAAACTTTTGCGTTACCTCTTCGGATTTTTGCACGATCGCGTCACGAAGGCGCTTGAAAAAACTCATGATCATCTTCCTTTGCGGCTATTGTTTTCTCATCCATATTGCGCTTGGGCGCAAGAAATGTCACGCCCCGTTACGAGGCCGACTCCACGAATTTGTCGCTGTCCTCCAGCTTGACGGAAACCAGCTTGGACACGCCGCCTTCCTGCATCGTGATTCCGTACAGGACGTCAGCGCTCTCCATCGTGCCTTTGCGGTGTGTCACGCAAATAAACTGCGTCTGGCGGCTGAAATGCTGCATGTACTCGGCAAATCGGTTGACATTGGCTTCATCCAGCGCGGCTTCCACCTCGTCCAGTACGCAAAATGGCACAGGTTTGACACGCAGGATGGCAAACAACAGAGCCATCGCCGTCAGCGCGCGCTCGCCCCCGGAGAGCAGAGCCAGATTTTGCAGCTTTTTGCCCGGCGGCTGCGCTACGATGTCGATCCCCGTTTCGAGCAGGTTGTCCGGGTTGGACAGAAGCAAGTCGGCGCGACCTCCGCCGAACAATTGCACGAACACATCGCGGAACTGCTCGGAAATCGCTTCAAACGTCTCCTTGAAGCGGCGCGACATCTCCGCGTCCATCTCCTGAATCACCTGGTAGAGCATATCTTTTGCTTCATTCAAATCGGCTTCCTGGGCGCTCAAAAACTGCTGGCGCTCCGAGAGACGCTCGTACTCCTCGATGGCTCCGAGGTTTACGGTGCCGAGCGCAGCGATTTGCTTTTTGATTTTGGCGACGATTTGCGTTTCCTCTTGCAAGTCTCCGCGTGGCGGGTATTTCTGCTTCGCCAGATCGTAGCTCATTTCGTATTCTTCGGAGAGTTTATTCAACAGATGGTCGAGTTCCACCTCACCCCGGTTGACTTTCACTTCTTCCTGGTGAAGCTTCTCTTCCAGACTTTTGACTTCTCTGCGAATTTCTTTTACATGTACTTCAACCTGCTCTTGTTTGTGGAAAAGGGTCGCCCGCTCGTTGCGCCGCTCGGAAATCAGCCCGGCTACCCGCTCTTTGTCCTGGCGCAACTCCGCGATGCGCTGGTCCAGTTCCAGTCCTGACGATTCATTCGTCTGTTCCAGCTCGTCGAGAGCAGCCAGATTCGCATTTTGCTCCTCCCACTCGCGCTGAAGCAAGCTTTTTTGTTCCAACAAGCGCTCCGTTTGCTCCAGTCGGGATTGATGCTCCTGCTTCACCTGGGCGTTCAATACTTTGAGGCTGGTAATTTTCTGATTCATCTCTTCTTTTGATTCCAGCTGCTCCTGACGCTTGGCTTCCGCCTCGGCAATCAGCGCATTCAGCTGCTGTTCCTCTTGTTCCAGCACAACGAGGGAGGCTTGCAATTGTTCCTGCTTCTCGGAAGCTTCTTCTCTTTCCCGCTGGTAAGCGGCGATGTCCTGCTCAACCAGCTTGGCCCGCTCGCCCAGCGAACGCCCTTCTGCTTCCGCCTGCTGCAACAGGCCCTTGACTTCCTGCTCCTTCAACCGCAAGGCTTCCCCTTCCGAGCGAAGCGTTTCTTGCTCTTCTTCCATACGGCCAAGCTCACTGGTCAGTTGCTCCATTAGCGTAGTATGTCCAGAAATTGCCTCTTCGATTTCACGCATCTGCGCTTCCAGCTCATCTGCCTGCCGATTGCGGCCGAGAAGGTTGGTGCTGTTTTTCTTCAGCGCTCCCCCTGTCATCGAACCGCCTGCGTTGACAATATCCCCTTCGAGCGTAACGACGCGATACCGATAGCCGAGTGTACGCGCGACACGGTTGGCCTGCTCCAATTTTTCCGTAATGATGACATTGCCGAGCATGCTCTCCAAAATCGGGCGGTACGTTTCCTCAAACGAAACAAGCTCGCTGGCGATCCCGACAACGCCGCCTTCTTTTGCCAGCTGCTGCTTGTCTTGTGCCTGCAAGGTGCGCGGCCGAATGACATCCAGCGGCAAAAAGGTAGCGCGGCCTGCATTGTGCTGCTTCAAATAAGCAATCGCTGCGCGCCCGGCTGCCTCGTCGTCCACGACGACATTTTGCAATGCCCCGCCGAGCGCAACTTCAATGGCTGTCTCGTATTGCTGCGGCACGACGACCAGCTCGGCTACCGCACCGTGGATTCCTTTGAAGCCTCGCTCACGGGCTTTGAGAATTTCTTTTACCCCTTGCTGGAATCCGGCAAATTCGGACTGCATTTCCTTGATCAGATCGAGTCGCGACTTGGCCGCTTCCCTGCGCTGTTCGGACTGGCGAAGCTCCCGGCGAACCTGCTCCATCCGGGCTTGTCCGTCGCGCAGACCGTCCAGCAATTGCTTGTACCTCGCCACCGTATCTTGTATCGTTTGCTCGATTTTGGCCAACCGCTCTTGCAGTTCGGCGATTTTGACCTGACGCTGCACTTCTTCGAGATCGAGCTGCTCTTTTCCAGACAGCTGACGGTCGACACGCGCCTGAGAAGTTTGCACCAATTGCTGCTGGTGACGAATTTCGTTGCGCAGGTTCGCCATTTCGTTGAGCTTTTCAAAATAGTCGCCTTTCAAGCGCTCCACGTCATCCGTCAACGATTGCACCATGGCGAAAAACTGGCCTTCGGCTTCCTGCAAGGAGGCATGGGCCTCTGTCATTCGCTGCTCCGCTTCCTGCACGCGCTGCTTTTCTTCTGCAAGCTCTGCTTCGAGCGCATGCTGCTTTTCCGTCAGCTTGTGCATTTGCTCCATCGTCTGCTGGCGATTGGCACTCAAGTTGCGCATCCGCTCGCGCAATACTTCGCGCTGGCCTTCTACTTTTTCGGTTTCCTCGCTCACGGTCAAAAGAACTTGCTGCAACTCCTCAATCGACTGGTCGATTTGCGTGACAGAAAAGCGGGCTTGCTCCAAATCCGCTTCGTGCTTGCTCGCTTCCGTCGTTTGCGTAATCAGTTGCTCGCGCAGTTCCTGCACACGCTGCGAGGCAGCCTCCCACTTCGTATGGGCCGCCTCGATTTGTTGCACGTACAGAGCCACTTCATGCTCGACCAGCTTGCGGTGCAGCTCCTTGTAGGTTTTCGCCGTCTCGGCCTGCTCCTGCAACGGTCCAATCTGCTCCGTGATCTCGCTGACGATATCGTGGATGCGAATCAGGTTTTGCTCCGTGTCGTCCAGCTTCTTCTCGGCCTCTCGCTTGCGGGTCTTGTACTTGACGATTCCCGCTGCCTCTTCAAAAATTCCCCGGCGATCTTCCGATTTGGTACTGAGGATTTCTTCGATTTTTCCCTGACCGATAATGGAATACGCTTCTTTTCCCAGACCCGTATCCATAAACAGCTCCATAATATCTTTCAAGCGGCACGATCGGTTGTTTATGTAATACTCACTGTCGCCAGAGCGGTACACTCTGCGCGTAACGGAAACCTCCGAATATTCCACATCAAGCGAGCGATCGGTATTATCCAAGGTTAATGTCACTTCAGCAAAATTCACTGGCTTGCGCTTGTCGCTGCCCGCGAAAATGATATCTTCCATCTTCGCCCCGCGCAGCGATTTGGCGCTTTGTTCCCCGAGCACCCAGCGAATCGAGTCGGAAACGTTGCTTTTGCCGCTTCCGTTCGGGCCGACTACTGCTGTCACTCCCGGTACGAACTCCAATTCCGTCCTGTCGGCAAAAGATTTGAATCCTGCCAGCTCCAGACGTTTCAAATACATACGTACGATCCTCCTTACCAAACCCCACCCTGTTTGCTCGCCACCTGCTGTTATCCGCCGAATCCAGCAAAACACGCGGCCCAGATTGGATGGGTACCCGAAAAGAGCTCCTGCATGAGACAGGAGCTACTCCACTGCGAGGTTTCTTGGGTCTTTCCCCGTTAAGTGTATCATAGAAAGCCGTCATCACGCAGTATTTTCCCAGCTTTTCCAAGTCGGAACAAAGAAAGCTACACCACCTGCCTTTCGCAGATGGTGCAGCTCCCTTTTCCGAGCTTTTATTTATCCCCCAGCTTTACCAATGCCCGCGCGGCGGCCTGCTGTTCCGCTTCCTTTTTGGAGCGGCCCGAGCCGATGCCAAGCGAACGATTGTTCAAAAGCACCTCAGATACGAACTCTCGATTGTGAGCTGGTCCTTTTTCTTCTACAATGCGATACTGGATGTCTCCCAGATTGTCCTGTTGAACAAATTCCTGCAACTGGCTCTTGAAGTCTGTAACCTGGGCAAACTCTCCCTTGTCGATTCTCGGATAAACGTATTTTTCCATAAAAGAAAACACGGCATCCAGGCCCTGATCCAAATAGAGGGCGCCAACAAAAGCTTCAAATACGTCCGCTAGCAAGGCAGGTCGCTGACGGCCGCCCGTCAGCTCTTCCCCTTTTCCCAGCAAAACGAGATCGCCAAAATTCAGTAGCTCAGCAAATTTAACCAGAGAAGGCTCACAGACAATCGCTGCCCGCAGTTTTGTCATCTCTCCCTCGCTCATCTTGGGAAAAGTTTTGTACAAAAACTGGGAAACCGTCAATTCGAGCACCGCATCTCCCAAAAATTCCAGCCGTTCATTGTCTGATATCCGTTTGCCGCGTTGCTCGTTCACGTAGGAAGAATGGGTGAATGCCTGCCGCAGAACGCTTTCATCATGAAAGCGAAAGCCGATCTTCTCTTGCAGCTGCGCAAAATTCATCACCCTCACCACCATTCCAGGAGACTGCCTACTTTTTCTCTCAGTAGGGCTCATTTATGCTTCGTATCGCTTCAGGATCACCGTAGCATTATGACCGCCGAATCCAAATGTATTGGACACAGCCACATGGACGGTCGCCTTGCGCGCATGGTTAGGAACATAGTCGAGATCACATTCCGGATCAGGATTTTCCAGGTTGATGGTAGGAGGAAGCACCTGATCGCGCAGAGCGAAAGCAGTCGCGATCGCTTCAATACCGCCTGTGGCGCCGAGCAAATGGCCTGTCATCGACTTGGTGGAGCTGACAGCCAGCTTGTAAGCGTGTTCGCCAAAGACGTCTTTGATCGCCTGCGTTTCTGCGATATCCCCTTGGTCAGTGGAAGTTCCGTGTGCGTTGATATAGCCTACTTCTGTCGGGTCGATTCCCGCGTCACGCAGGGCGTTTTTCATGCAGCGCGCAGCCCCTTCTCCCCCTGGAGATGGAGAAGTGATGTGATGGGCGTCAGCACTCATGCCATAGCCGATCACTTCGGCGATGATGTTCGCGCCGCGCTTTTTCGCATGCTCGAGTTCTTCCAGGATCAGGACGCCTGCCCCTTCTCCCATGACAAAACCATCGCGATCCTTGTCAAAAGGACGGGATGCTTTTTGCGGCTCGTCGTTGCGCGTGGACATCGCTTTGGCGGAACAAAAGCCGGCAAACGCCATCGGGCGAACGGTCGCTTCCGCTCCACCTGCGATCATCACATCGGCATGATCAAACTGGATCAAACGCAGAGCGTCGCCGATTGCGTTCGTCCCCGTTGCACATGCGGTAATCGCACTGGATGTTGGCCCTTTTGCACCGTATTGGATCGATACTGCTCCAGACGCCATGTTCGCAATCAGCATCGGAATAAAGAACGGACTCACGCGGCGCGGTCCTTTTTCCAACAGCACGGAATGCTGCTCTTCCCATGTAGACAGCCCGCCAATACCGGACCCGATGTATACACCCACTCGTTCCGCATTTTCTGGCGTGATTTCCAGTTTCGCATCCTCTACCGCCATTTTGGCAGCAGCCAATCCAAACTGAACGAATCGGTCTGTACGTCGTATTTCTTTTTTGTCCATATACAGCTCGGGATTGAAGTCTTTTACTTCTCCCGCAATCTGTGTCGGATAATCAGTAGCGTCAAAAGCAGTCAGGCGGTCAATGCCTGATTTTCCTTCCAGCAAACTGTTCCAGAAGGTCTGCGCGTCATTTCCCACCGGAGAAATAACACCGACGCCCGTAATCACCACTCTTCGTTTCATTGCGATCACCTCTATATGAAAGTCAGCAGTCAGCCTGTTACTTACACTTCATGCCCAACATAGCTTCCCCGTATGTATTCTCTGCAATTGAAGGAGAAGTCCCGTATGGTACGGGACTTCCAACTGATGGATCTACTTGTGAGATTCTATGTATTTAACAACCTCACCAACAGAAGTGATCTTTTCAGCATCTTCGTCAGAAATCTCTAAATCAAACTCGTCTTCGAGTTCCATTACGAGTTCCACTACATCCAGGGAGTCAGCGCCCAGGTCTTCTTTGAAAGAAGCTTCCAAAGTAATCTTGGACTCATCTACACCCAGACGATCGACGATGATTTTCTTCACGCGTTCCAATGTATCTGCCATCTTGCTTCACCCCCTCTCCCGTATTATAGTGGATGAGCTTTCAAAAAACCAGTTTACATATACATGCCGCCGTCTACATGCAAGGTTTGGCCTGTCATGTAGTTGGCTGCATCAGAAGCAAGGAACAAAACAACAGACGCGATGTCTTCGGTTTGACCGAGACGGGCGAGCGGAATCTGGCTGATCAGGCCCGCTTTGATGTCTTCCGGCAGGACGTCTGTCATTTCTGTAGCGATGAAACCTGGCGCTACCGCGTTCACGGTGATGCCACGGCTCGCCAGCTCGCGTGCAGCAGTCTTGGTCAGACCGATGACGCCTGCTTTGGCCGCTACGTAGTTTGCTTGTCCCGCATTGCCGAGTACACCTACAACGGACGTGATGTTGATGATTTTTCCCGAACGCTGCTTCATCATCGGACGAGTAGCTGCTTTCAGGCAGTTGAACACGCCTTTGAGATTCGTGGCGATGACGTCATCCCACTCTTCTTCTTTCATGCGCATCAACAAGTTGTCGCGGGTAATCCCTGCGTTGTTGACGAGAATGTCGATGGTCCCGAAGTGGTCGAGCGCCGCTTTGAACATGTCGCCCACTTCTTCTGTCGAGGACACATTGGCGCGAACCATGATGGCGTCGCGGCCGAGCTCCTTGATCATCGCGACTGTTTCACTGGCTGCCGCTTCGCTTCCTGCGTAGTTAACGACCACATTCGCTCCTGCTGCGGCCAGCTTGAGTGCGATCGCGCGGCCGATTCCGCGGGAAGCGCCTGTGACGAGTGCTGTTTTTCCTGTTAGCATAATACCCCTCCGTTCAAAAGCTCAGTCAAGGACTCCATATCCTGTACAGAAATAATCGTCGTGTCTGCCGGAGCGATTTTTTTGATCAGTCCAGCAAGCACTTTTCCTGGCCCGATCTCCACAAAAGTGGTCACGCCCGCTTCCACCATCCACTGTACGGAATCCTCCCACAGAACTGGAGCCGATACTTGCGAAACCAGTTGTTCCACAATCGCCGCCGCTTCGGTAACAGGTCGCGCCGTTACGTTTGCCACGACCGGAACGGTTGCTTCCCGGACAGATACGCCTGCAAGCACGGCCTGCAATTTATCCGCAGCAGGCTGCATGAGGCTGGAGTGGAACGGTCCGCTTACGTTCAGCGGCAGAACACGCTTCGCCCCCGCTGCCTTCGCCTGCTCGCCAGCCAGTTTGACACCTTCGGCGGAACCGGAGATGACAATTTGGCCCGGACAGTTCATGTTCGCCGGTTGTACCGGGTGTCCGGAAGCAGTCACGTCTTCGCAAATCGCTTGCAAAGCGGAGCGCTCCATGTTCAGGACAGCTGCCATCGCGCCCTGCCCTGCCGGAACCGCTTCTTCCATGAATTGACCGCGTGCACGGACCGTTTTTACCGCGTCAGCAAAAGACAGCGCTCCTGCTGCAACCAGTGCCGAATATTCGCCCAGACTGTGTCCAGCCACGAAAGCAGGCGTGTATTCGGGAAGTTTTTCTTTCAAAGCTGCCAATACCGCGACGCTCGCCGTCAAAATCGCCGGCTGCGTGTTAGCCGTCAGCTTCAGTTCTTCTTCCGGGCCGTTGAAGCACAAGCCGGACAGCGAAAAGCCGAGCGCTTCATCTGCCTGCTGAAAAATGTGGCGGGCTGCCTCCGACTGTTCACTGAGCGCTTGGCCCATTCCTACGAATTGCGAGCCCTGCCCCGGAAAAACAAATGCTACTTTCCCCACTACTGTCCGCTCCCTTCTGCTGGCGTGGTCGACCATTTCAAGAGTGTCGCTCCCCAAGTCAATCCGCCGCCAAAGCCTACGAGAATCACATTGTCGCCTTCTTTGATGCGTCCAGCTTCGACCGCTTCATCGAGTGCAACCGGAATCGATGCAGAAGACATGTTGCCGTAACGGTCGAGGTTGATCGCCACCTTTTCTTCGGACAAGCCGAAGCGTTGCACAGCCGAATCGATAATTCGCTTGTTCGCCTGGTGCGGCACGAGCAGATCGATATTTTCGCGGTCTACGCCCGCTTTGGCAAGAACCGCTTCTGTGGCAGAGTTCATCACGCGCACAGCGAATTTGAACACCTCTCCGCCCGCCATGGCCAAATAGTGCAGATCGTTTTCCACCGATTCGCTGGAAGCAGGGATGCGCGAGCCGCCCGCTGGCAGACACAGCAAAGGTCCGCCCGATCCGTCTGCACCCAATTCAAACGACTGGAAGCCGAAGCCTTCTTTCACTTCGCCGATGACAGCAGCACCCGCGCCGTCGCCAAACAGCACGCAAGTATTGCGGTCTTTATAGTTCGTAATTTTGGACAGCGTTTCAACCCCTACTACCAAAATGTGCTTGTAAAACCCATTGGCGATGAACTGGGTCGCTGTCGTAATGCCGTACAAAAAGCCGGTGCAGGCAGCAGACAAATCTACCGCAGCCGCACGCTTTGCTCCCAGCTTTTCCTGCAAAATGCAGGCAGTGGATGGGAACATCGTGTCCGGCGTCACCGTAGCGACGATAATCATGTCCAGTTGCTCTGCGCTGATGTTGGCTTTTGCCAACGCTTTTTTCGCAGCTTCGTAAGCGAGATCAGAAGATGCTTGCTCAGTCGAGCAGATCCGGCGTTCCCGGATTCCAGTACGGGAAACAATCCACTCATCAGATGTTTCCACCATTTTTTCCAGATCGAAGTTGCTAAGCACCCTGTCAGGGGTGTAAGAACCTGTAGCCAAAATGCCTACTGAACGCTTTTTATCCATCTGCCTCACTCGCTTTCTCCCGTTATATTTTTCTGTAGTGCCTGCGCAATGACTTCATTGACATCTTGCCGCACAAAGCGAGCTGCGCTGGCAATCGCGTTTTTCATCGCTCTCTCGTCAGAGGAGCCATGAGCCTTGATCACAGGGCTTTTCAAGCCCAATAACGGCGCTCCCCCGTATTCCGCGTAGTCCATTTTCTTCTTGAAGCGCATGAGTCCCGGCTTTAAGATGGCCGCTCCTACTTTATTAATCAGACTCGAAGTAAACTCCTGCTTCAACTGCGAAAAGATTGTGGAAGCAGCGCCCTCTACCGCTTTCAGCAGCACGTTGCCGACGAAGCCGTCACAAACCAGCACGTCACATGCCCCTTCCATGACGTCGCGCGCTTCCACATTGCCGACGAAATTCAGGTCTGCCTGGGACAGCAGCGGGAACACCGCTTTGGTCAGCTCATTCCCTTTGCCTTCTTCTGTCCCTACGTTGAGCAGTCCTACTTTTGGATTTTCAAATCCAAGCACTTTTTCTACGTACAGGCTGCCCATCACCGCGTATTGCAGCAGGTGATGCGGCTTCGCATCCATATTGGCCCCCACATCAAGTGTGAGTGTTACGCGGCCTTTTTTATTCGGGATATAAGCGGCCAGCGCCGGGCGCTCGATGCCTTCCATGCGGCCTGCGTACAGCAGACCTGCCGTCATGAGCGCGCCCGTGTTTCCCGCCGAAATCGCTGCATCCACGATCTTTTCACGTGCCATCTCAACTGCAACAACCAGCGAGGAATTTTTCTTGCGACGTACAGCTCGAACCGGCTCATCATCTGGCAAAATCACTTCTGTCGTAGGAACAATCTCGATGTTTGCCGGCGCGTCTTGCGGCAAGTGGTTCCGAATGGCTTGTTCATCTCCCACCAGTACAACCGTAATGGCCGGGTTTTCCTTGATGGCAGCAAGTGCTCCTAATACTGTACTTTTTGGTGCGTTGTCGCCGCCCATCGCATCAACTGCAATTCGCAACCGTGTCTCCTCCTTACCTCTCATTCATGCCGATTTTGTGCGACAGTCATTTCCACAACCCGGAATGTCGCTGTAAAGACCAATTCACCTTGAACTTTCGTCTCCACGCGCACTTTGCACTCGTCGCCGTCTCGGCTGCGTACTACTGCCTTCGCGACCAGCTTTTCGCCAATGCGCACGGGGCGCACAAAGCGAATCCGGGCTGTAGCTGTCAGCGCCACATCGGCATTAATGACTGCTACTGCCAAAGAGTTAGCCTGGGCAAAAATATAATGGCCCCGGGCAATTTGTGTTTTGGAAAAAACGTGCTCTTCTTTTATTTCCAATACGGAAATAGCTTGGGAATCGAGCTGCAAGTCGATGATCTCCCCGATTACTTCCTCAATCCCCAACGACTTCACGGGATCAAGGCTTTTCTCCGCAACCGATTTGATCCGCTCCCGAAGCTCCGGAATCCCAAGCTCCAATCGATCTAGTCGTATTGTTTGAATGCTGACATGAAATAACTCAGCCAGATCTTCGTCCGTCGCAAATGGATTATCCGCCAGCGACTGCACCAAGCGGGTCTGGCGGTCTTTTTTTGGCAAGCGGGCGATGCGAAACACCCCCTAGCAAGATTCTTGTTTCGGATATGTATGATTGCGAGCTGTTTTTAATACCAGGTACCAAAACAGTATAAGGGAGAACGTTGGCAATTACAAGTAAAGTTCTTGAAAATGGGTAGCTCTCCCTAGCGGTACATTAGCCGAATGATCTCCTCAATCCCGGGTTCTTTCATCTGGATGTCCAAAGGCTCACCCCAGCCAGCCACTTCTGCCAGGATGCGCGGCGAAGAAATTTTTCCTTTGTCAAAATGAACGGACAAAACATTGCCGGACAACTCCAGCCGTTCAATCCCTGCCAACTCGGCACCCAGGTTTGGCGGCTGGCGATATTCAACCTGAATCAGACTGGGCAAACCGATTTGGCGGCGCATGTCATCCAATGTCGTGTCCATCATCTTTTTGCCGTGATTGATGACGATAATCCGCTTGCACAATTGCTCGATATCGTCCATGTCATGCGTCGTCAGCAGGATCGTCTTTTTCTGCGTCTCGTTCACTTCTTTTAAAAAGGCGCGGATGCGCGTCTTGGCGACCACATCCAGCCCGATTGTCGGCTCATCCAAAAACAGCACAGGCGGATCGTGCAAAAGCGCTGCTGCCAAATCCGCTCTCATCCGCTGTCCGAGCGACAGTTTGCGCACAGGTGTATCCAGAAATTCGCGCATATCCAGAAGCTCCTGGTAAAGCTCCATCGAGTGCCGATACGTGCGCGAATCGATTTTGTACATCGCCTGCAAAATCTCGAACGAATCTTTGACGGGCAAGTCCCACCACAACTGCGTTCGCTGCCCGAAGACGACGCCGATGCGCGAAGCGACCTGTATCCGGTCTTTTTGCGGACTGTAGCCGCCGATGCGGATTTCTCCCCGACTGGGGTGCAAAATGCCGGACAGCATCTTGATCGTGGTCGATTTCCCCGCTCCGTTCGGGCCGATGTAGCCGACGAACTCCCCTTCCCCGACGGAAAAGGAGATGTCGTCTACAGCCTTGACCTCACGCTGCTCCCGGGAAAACAAGGTGCGCACCGAGGCGAAGCGGCCTTTTTTCTCCGGAGACAAATAGAACGACTTGCCGATATGTACAGCTTCTATCATGATGAAAAACCTCCTCAGCTTCCCGTAGAGTGATAATGTCGTATACCTACCTTCCAAAAGGTGAGTGCCAAAAACAATGCGGTCGCCGCCGCAACAGGCGCCAGCAGCGGGTAGTACCAGCCTCCCCCTTTTCCGAGCAAGGCCAGCATCGGCAAGTAATTCATGTACGCGATCGGCAAGGCGGTAAAAAACAGCCATTTCAGCCAGCCTGGATAGAGCGAAATCGGATAGTTGGAGGCATTCGCCGGCGCGTAGATCGTAAAAGTCAGGATGTCTCTCATTTGATGCGTCCAAAAAGAGAGAGCCGCCGAAGACAACGCCATGGAAAAATAAATGACCCCGCCCGAAAGAATCGCGATCGGGGAAAAGACGATCAACCAGAGCAAATCTGCCCCTTCCCGGGCAAGTCCCGCAAGCGAGAGCACCAGCACTGCCACGCCTTGCACGATGCCGCCAATCCGCGAAAGGTCGAGATTGCGCGTAAGCAAAAGCAAGAGCGGCGATACCGGGCGAATCAGCATCTGGTCAAATTCTCCGTGCACGACATACTTCTCAAAATCGTTCACTTCCGGAGCAAACAGCCGATACAAGGAGACAGATGCCGAAGAAATGCCGTAAAGCATGCCGACCTCGTAAATATTCCAGCCAGCCACATCGTTGAAGCGGTGCAAAATGGCGGAAAGAATCACAAAATCGAGAACCATAATCATGCCGGTCGTAGCCGCGCTCGTAATGAAATTCATTTTGTACTGCATTTGCGAGCGGAGACTGGCTGCGATCAGCTTTCGATAAAGCATGAGCACGTCGCTACCCCCCTTGTATTTCCAGCTTTCTTCTTGCTTGCTTCGTCACAGCGAGAGCGACTGCTGTCAAAATGACAGCCCACAGCAGCTGAACCCCGATGCTGTAGGCCGGAGCAAGCTCCAGCCAGTTCATGACCGGATAGTAAATCATGGCGGCAAAAGGCAAAAACGGAGCCAGCTGCCCGAGTACCCCCGGCATCAGATCGACAGGGATCATCTGCCCGCCAAAGCCGAAAACTAGCGAGAGCAAAATGAGGTGCAGCCAGCGCACCTCGGTCGTCCAGAAAGAAGAAATGCCGACCAAATAAAAAAGGAGCATGCCTACGTAGGCAGCCAGCAGAAGCGAGAGCAAAAACAAGAGGTACGCAAGCGGATCGGAGGGGAAAGAAAAGCCTACCGCAAGCCCAAGCAAAAGGCCGATCGGCAGACTGCGGTAACAGGCGTTGTAGAGCAGGCGGCCAAACTCCTGGCTCAAGGTGTACCACAAGTAATGGACAGGCTTGATCATGTCGAGGCTGACCGCTCCGCTGCGCACCCCGACCTGCACATTCAGCCCGGGCGACATGAACGTCGTCACCCAAAGCACGCTTTGGCAAATCGCGATGTAGCAGGCCATCGTTTCCGCGTCGTACGGGCCGTGAACGGCTTTGCCTCGCAGGACTCCCATCCAAATGGCAATAAAAACAAGCCCAAAAATCGAGCTCGCCACATTGTTGATCAGATGAGAGAGACGATACTGAAGATTGCGTCGATAGCTTTTGCGGATAATCCGCCAGTAAACCATAAGAACCTCCTCGTGGAAAAGTCAGGAATAACAGGATAGCAGGGCTCCTATATGATTGCAAGCAAAAAAAGAGAAGGCTCTTCAAAAAGAAGAACCTTCTCTGATAAATCCATCTGCTGTCACGCGGGGTCTCCCTTCACGCCAGCCAGATGAAATCTACCCGCTATTTCATGCGTCTTTGCCGTTTTCAGCGGCTACCAATACGTCTACCTCGCTCTTGTCGAGGGCTTCGGCCATTTCCCGCCCTGGTGCGCAGTCCGTCACAATCAAGTCGATCTGATCCAGACTGGCTACCCGGTACAACATGCTTTTTCCGAATTTGGAGTGGTCAGCAAGAATAATCACCTGATCCGCCCGCTTCATCATCTCCCTGATCACATAGCCGTGATCTTCATCCGGGGAAACAAGCCCGCCCGTCGTCAGCCCGCAAGCTCCGACCAGCAACTTGTCGACGTGGTAATTCGCCAGATTTTCTACGGTTCGGGTGCCGTGCACACACTGATCTTGCGGGTTCACATCCCCGCCGAGCATTTTCACAAGCACGCCTTCCTTGCGCGAAACACTGGCTGCTGTAGCCAAGGAGTTTGTAATGATGACATGGTCTTTTGTCTGCAACGATTCTACCGTCAGTTGAACCGTCGTGGATGCGTCAAGCAGCAAATAGTCGCCGTGTTTGATCAAACGCGCGGCAGCCTGCGCAATCCGCCGCTTCCCTGTCAAATCGAGCTGCATGCGCTCCTGATGAGAAAAGCTTTTTTTGCTCAAGCTAGGCAAAATCGCTCCACCGCGAGTCCGCAAGATTTCTCCCTGCTCCTCCAGCTTGACGATATCTCGCCGGGCCGTATCACGGGAGACGCCGAATTGCTCCACGACTTCCTGTACACTGATTCGGTGGTGCTGCTGCAAATATTGCAGGATCGCGGTCAATCGCTCTTCCTGGTACATCACGGTTTCACTCCATCCTTGCCTTTCTTCCTCATTGTAAGTCATTTACGCATTTTAAGCAATATTATTTAAGTATTCATAAGCATTAATAAGCAAAATGAAGGCACAAAAAAAGCAAGGTGATTGCTCACCTCACTTTTTACGCAGCAAAGCTTACTTTGCTACTTTCACACCTTTGTAGTGACCGCAGCTTGGGCAAACACGATGCGCAAGCTTGTATTCGCTGCAATTATCGCATTTGATCATGCCTGGAATCTCTAATTTGAAGTGCGTACGACGCATTCTTTTACGGGTTTTGGAAGTTCTCCGTTGAGGTACTGCCATCTTCCTTACACCTCCTTCAACTGACAAATGCTAAGATGCTCTATTGGGTGGACAGTATAGGCCAAAAGCTTATGCCGTCCTTCAAAAATGAGACGCTGCATCCGAAGATCGGCGCCTCACCTTGAAAACAAGAGAATACTACTTGCTGTCCTTGAAAAAGTCAGCCAACCCGGCCAAGCGCGGGTCAATCCGCTCATTCTTGCAGCTGCATGCCACTTCGTTGCGGTTTACGCCACAACTCGGGCACAATCCTTTGCAATCTTCCTCGCACAGCGGGAAGGTTGGCATCGCGAGCAAAAAGTCCTCTTGCAACAGCGCAGTAAGCTCGATCTCGTCTCCTTCCAGTGGAAGGATGTCGCTGTCTTCGTCCTCGCTTATGATAGGATCATCTGCCAAAGCAAAGGTCTCGGAGAAGTCTATTGCCGCGTGATGGGTAAAAGGATTCAAGCATCGGGCGCAGACGAAATCGACATCGGCCTTCATGCTGCCTTTTACATAGTAGAGGTTACCGAGCTGTACAGCTTCGCCCTCGGCATTCACAGGAGTGATCCCGCGAATCTCGTTATGGCGACCTTTCAGTTCTGCTGCATCGAGCGTCAACTGAAACGGCAGTGCCTCTCCTTTTCGGTGTTCCAACTCTGCTAACTTAATGTTCATAGCACTTCACCTCATGCACAACAAGGATGATTATAGCCCGTGCAAAAAGCTTTGTCAACCATTTTTCCTTGACAGCTTGTTTGCTCAGGAAGATTTCGGTTTTTGTCCATCCAGATACGCAATCGCATCCTTTACTGTCTTGATGGGAACGATCTGCATGGAAGTTCCAATCCGTTTTGCGGTAGCCAGCGCTTCCTGATAATTGGAGGTTGCATCAGGCGTATCCTCGGGTGCAAAGAAAATTTCCGCCCCTGCTTTGTCAGCCGCGATGACCTTGTGGTTGATCCCGCCGATCCGGCCGACTGTCCCATCCAGTGAAATCGTGCCTGTACCGGCGATTTTATAGCCTTTTGTCAAATCCTTCGCCACATCGAGCTGATCCAAAATCTCCAGCGTCATCATCAGCCCGGCAGATGGTCCACCGATCCCTTGCGACGCGATCGTTACTTTTTTCGGAATCACGATCTCTTGCTTGTTGTCCGGACGCACCCCGATGCCGGCGGACTTCGACTCTGGCAGTGGTTCCAAGGTTACCATCGTTTTCCCTTCTTGTCCATCTCTTGTATATGTAATCTCGACCTGATCGCCTGCCTTTTTGCTGGCGAGAGCTTGCAGCAAATCTTTGGCTTCGGCGGTGCGCACTCCATCGACGGCGGTGATGACGTCGCCGATTTTCAGCACTTTTTTGGCGGGAAGTCCTTCGATTGTGCCCATGACCCAGACGCCTTCTTTTTCGATCTTGACATCGTAGCCAGCCAGGCGAAAAGCGACCGCTTCGGCAATCTTTTGCGAATTGTCCATCACGGCTTGCTCGCGGCGGACGAAGTCTTCGTTGTCCTCCCCTTTGCTGACCACCAGCTCTTTCGGCATCAGCTCGGCATCAGGCGACATGTTCGCGTAGACGTACCAAGCGAGATTCGCCTCGCCCATGCGCACAGTCGTAAGCATGAACGCGCCTGTTTCGTCCTTTTTGCCGCCTTCTACGTCGATCATCGGGCCTAGCGCGATAGCCGAGCCTGGCCTTGTCACATAGTAATTGGTCGGGATAAAAAAAGACAGTCCAGCCACAAGCACAATCAAGGCCAAAACCCAGCTAAAGCCTCTGGCTCCTCGCGATCTGCGCGTTTGTCTATAAAGTTGGTCCTCGTTCATCCGTTTTCCTCCCAGTTCGCAATCAGTTGCTGGATGCGCTCTGCTTGTGCTGCACCCTCGCGTTCCCCGAGTTCGATGATTTCCTCCACGCCAGAGTAGGCAATACTGCTATAATGTCCAACATCCGGGCGGATTACGATATCCGCAGCAATGATCCTGTGGCGGAGAATTTCCCGTTCCATCACATCAATCGTCTGGGCAATGACGTCGAAGATGCTGTTCACCTTCATTGGCGTATCGACCTGGGCCACATCGACTGCAATGACGATATCCGCTCCCATGTCTTTCAGCACCGTCACAGGCACGCGGTCAATGACACCGCCATCGACCAGCAGACGCCCGCCAACCTTTTCCGGGACAAATATGCCTGGAATGGAAATGCTCGCCCTGACTGCCTGATCAATCGGTCCATCGCGGAATACAACCCGTTCGCCGGATTCGATGTCTGTCGCTACAATCGCCAAAGGCTTGCCCAGTTCTTCCATCCGCTTCCCGTGAGTGAGCAGCTTGATCAACTGCTTGATTTTCTCTCCCGCGACAAACCCCATGCTCGGTACGGTCAGATCAAGCCAGTGCTTGCGCTTCAGATTGAGCGCGAGCTTCGCCATCATGTGCGGCTCGATTCCGTTTGCATACACCGCCGCAATCAAACTCCCCATACTGCTGCCCGCAAGCATGTCGATCTCGATTCCTTGCGCCTCCAATGCTTTCAAGACACCAATATGCGCAAAACCGCGGGCCCCGCCTGAGCCTAGCGCTACCCCCACGGTTGGCTTTCGCTTCGCCGTCATGCAAACACCCCCTGTAAACAGCCTATGTGACCATTCCCTGTTCCTTTCACACTTGAAAGATACAAGCCTCACGCATAGATCATCAGCCTGTCACGTAGACATGTACTATGATCTTTTCGTCGACACAGGAGGATTCCATGTCACGCCACTCACCGTTTTTCACCTTGTTGCTTGCCCTCTCGACAGTCGCGCTCGTCTTGACCCTTGTCATTTACTCGCAAATTTCTTTTGAAGCCGCCGTCCGTGGACTCAAAATCTGGTGGGAGGTCGTATTCCCCTCCACGCTCCCGTTTATCGTCCTCTCGGAAATATTGATGGGACTCGGAGTCGTTCACTTTGTTGGCGTGCTGTTGGAACCGTTGATGCGCCCTTTGTTCAATGTTCCGGGAACAGGCGGATTTGTGCTGGCCATGGGCTTTTCATCGGGATATCCGGTGGCAGCCAAGCTGACCACCCGCTTGCGCCAGCAGGGCAATATCTCCAAAGCGGAAGGGGAACGGCTCGTATCTTTTACGACGACGGGAGATCCGCTGTTTGTCATGGGCGCGGTGGCAATCGGCTTTTTCCACAGCGAGCAAATGGGAGTCGTCCTCGCCTTGACCCACTATTTGTCGGCAGTCATCATGGGGCTGATTTACCGTTTCCACGCGCCGTTTGCTGCCATAACCAAGCCTTTGGAAAAAACGAATTTGCCCCTCCCGCTCCGCGCGCTGCAAGCCATGCACCGGGCGCGAATCCGCGACGGTCGGCCGTTTGGCAAACTCATGGGGGATGCCGTGCAGTCAGCGCTCAACACCTTGCTCATGATCGGTGGCTTTATCATCGTGTTCTCTGTGTTGATTCAGTTGTTTCAAGCGATTCACCTGACCCAATTGATCAGTACGTTTCTCGCTATTTTCCTCGGTCCCTTTGGCTTTCCTCCCGCCTTTTCCAAAGCCATCGTCGCCGGGCTGTTTGAAGTCACGTTGGGCGCGCAGGCAGCCAGTGTCGTTCCCGATGCCGTATCCATGGTCTGGAAAGCTGCGATCGCCAGCGCCATACTGTCCTGGGGCGGACTGAGCGTCCATGCGCAAGTCGCCAGCATTCTCAGCGAAACAGACATCCGGGTAGCGCCTTATTTGATTGCGCGTGCTCTCCACGCTTTATTGGCGGCCATTTTGACCTTTGTTTTCTGGCAGCCGCTGGTCAAAGCGAGCAACTGGTTTTTGGAAAAAAGCGTTCCCGTCTTCGTGCCGACCACTTCCGGAATCCCCGTCACAAGCTGGTGGGAGACGATCGCTTTTTCTGGCACGCTCGCGGCAGGGGTGGCTGTTCTGCTTTTCGGCATCAGCTTGCTCACCCGTTACTTTCGCAGCAGCAAGCCGAGGTAAACTCGGTTACTCGCTGGCCAATTTGCGCTTGAGCGCTTCTTCAATCGCTGGCGGCACCAGATCGGCGACACTCGCCTTGTACCTTGCCACTTCTTTTACGATGCTGGAGCTGAGATACGAATACTGATTGTTGGTCATCATGAAAAAGGTCTCGATCTGATCGTCGAGCTTTTTGTTGATGGAAGCAACCTGCATTTCGTACTCGAAGTCGGACACAGCGCGAAGACCGCGAATGATCACTTTGGCTCCGCGCTTGTTCATGTAATCGATCAGCAAGCCGTCAAAAGAGTCGATCTCCACATTGCTCATGTCCGCTGTCGCCTGACGAAGCATCTCGACGCGCTCCTCTACGCTGAACAGGGAATTTTTTTTGGAGTTGATCAGAACTGCCACGATGACTTTGTCAAACACTTTTGCCCCCCGACTGATAATGTCGAGGTGTCCATATGTAACCGGATCAAAGCTTCCCGAGCAAACGGCAATCGCCATGTTGCCTCCCCCTTTTTTCTGTGAAAAACGTCTCGACGTTTTTCATGAAATGGAATGCGACCGCAAAAAGCGAGGCGTTCCTACGCTTCTTGCTGCGGCTCGTAATAGTACAAAGTGACCGCTGTCTCGCCGTACGTAGCCTCGCGATCTTTGACGCAATCGCCGATGGCAGCGGGAAACGAGTCCTTGCTGTCGTGTTCGGCGACGATCCAGGCACCTGCTGCGAGCAGACCAAGCTGTTGTAGCTGAGTGATTTCTTCCACGATGTTTTGCTTCGCATACGGCGGGTCCAAAAAAACGAGATCAAACGGCTGCTCCCGCTTTGCCAATTGCCGGATGGCTCGATCCGCATCCATACGGTACATTTCTGCGTATGCATCAAGGCGGCAGGCGCTGACATTTTGCTTGACGACAGAAAACGCTTTGGCATCGCGCTCGACGAAGACAGCTTTGTCCGCTCCCCTGCTTAACGCCTCAATGCCCAAGCTGCCTGTGCCGGCATACAAATCCAATGCCCAGCCCCCATCAAAGTACGGGCCGATCATGTTGAAAATCGATTCTTTCACCTTGTCGGTCGTCGGACGCGTTCCGATTCCAGGGACGGCCGCGAGTTTTCTACCTCTGTGTTCTCCTGCGATGACGCGCATAATTGTTCACCTGTTCAAAGAAGTTTGTAGAAGATAAATGCCGCCTGTACCAAGGCCGTTCTGCCTTCAGGCTGATATCATACTATCACAACTGCCTACCCCCGTAAAATTGGCAACTGGAAAATTTATGCCGGCTTCAGGTATACGAGACGCAAAGTTTGGAAAACATGATGGATAGCGACGCAACGGTGTCGCTGACAACCGCGGAGAAGACTTACGTTTCCCCATAAGCTCTTCCTCCGGTTTCTCCTCTCCCATAATTGAAAGGCAGTTCACTTAGGCGCGCGGCGTGTCTGATAGGAGCATTCCGTGCCATCGCTCCCTTCGCGGGAGGAGTTGAACAGCTGCCCCATCGTCATTTGACGAGGGGGTATTTTTTTGTTCCCGGCATGCGCATACTACTTGCACATGTTCCAAAAGGGGGAATTGACATGGCAGCAAAACAACCGTCCGAGCAAAAGCTGAAAGCAGCCAAAGCCCAGTCCATCGCGGATCGTACAGGCACTGGCAGCGAAGCGGCACGCGAAATGCAATCGCGGGCGGACCAGTCCGACATCGTCAAACACGGGCAGTAAAATCGGGCAAAAAGAACGCAACCAGCCGTCCCATGCAATCGGCTGGTTTTTTCATGGAATGGAAAGCAAGCTCGTCTGTGTCAATGTTTCCCGCCTGCATTTCCCTCGCGGCTTCGTCTGGCTGCCTACAAACAATAAGCAAAACGGCCGCACCCATCTCATCACTTACCTCGTAGCAGCATCCAGCCCCAGCCTTATGCCACTACCGAATCGGGAGGAATCGTATGCACACCGTCTGGAAAGGATCAATCAGCTTCGGCCTGGTCAACATCCCGGTTCGCATGTTTACGGCGACAGAAGAACGGGATATTCGCTTCCGCCAGCTGCACAAGGAATGCAACACCCCCATCAAATACACGAAAATGTGCCCGCACTGCCAGCGGGAAGTGGACGCCAGCGAGATCGTTCGCGGCTACGAGTATGAAAAAGGCCACTTCGTCATGATCAACGACGAGGACCTGGAGGCGATCACCCCCGAAACCCGCCGAGCTATTGAGATTCTCGATTTTGTGGACTTGTCGGAGATCGATCCGGTTTACTTTGACAAAAGCTACTTTCTGTCTCCTCAGGACACAGGGGAAAAAGCGTACGCCCTGCTTCGCGCCGCGATGGGCCAAACCGGAAAAATCGCGATTGCCCAGGTGACGATGCGCAATCGGCAAAGTCTCGCCGTCATTCGGCTGTATGAGCATTGCATGATGCTGGAAACGATTTTTTATCCTGACGAAGTACGGCCAGTCAATCAAGTGCCTGCCTTGCCAGAGGCGACCATCGCTTTGGCGGAAAACGAGCTGAAAATGGCAACCGAGCTGATCGGCAATATGACCGTTCCTTTCGATCCAGCCAAATATACGGACGAATACCGCAGCGAGCTGCAAAAAATGATCGAGAAAAAGCTGGAAGGCCAGGAGATTGCCACGGCACCGACCGTCGCCCGGACGAATGTCATCGACCTGATGCAAGCGTTGAAGGAAAGTCTCGCTTCTACCGCAGGCACTTCGCCTAATCCGGTAAAAATCGAGCCTGAGCCTACGCCAGCAGCGGCGAAACCGAAGCCTAGCCGCAAGCGCGCAACTCCCGCAGAGCCGACCGCAGCAGCTCCCAAGCAAATGCCAGCGCAAAGCGAGGCGATGACCACAACCAAAAAGCTGCGTCGCAAAAAAGCGACTCCCGTGTAACGCCATGCAAAAAAACCTGCCCGATACGGACAGGTTTTTTGCTTATTTTTCGACCAGTTGCTGCTCTGGCTCGATATGAATATGAACGGTATTGATTTTGTGCACACGTCTCATGCGTTCTTCGATGTGTTCGGTGATGGTGTGGCTTTCTACCACATTAAGGTGCGGCTCCACATGGATCACGACGTCAACCAGCACGCTGCTGCCGTGGTAACGCGCTTTAATATCGCTAATATCTTTTACTCCGGCGATGGACGAGATCGTCTCTTTCAGTTCCCCCAACTCTTCTACGTCAAAGCCGTCAGTCAAGCGATGGGTCGCTTCCCGGAAAATATCCCACGCTGTTTTCAGGATGATGACTCCGACTACCAACGCAGCCAGCGGGTCAAGCCAGTAAAGCTGGAACTGCGCCCCCGCAACGCCCACAAACGTCCCGATGCTGACGAAGGCGTCCGAGCGATTGTCTGCGGCCGCAGCCAGCAACGCCTGACTGTTTGTTCGCAAAGCGAGCTGACGGTTGTAGCGGTACACGCCCAGCATGATCGCTGCTGTCGCCAATGCCGTCCAGCCTGCGAGCAAATCCGGTGCCGTCGTTTTTTGATCAAACAGCGAAGGAACCGCTTCCGTCACGACTTGCAAGCCGACAAACAGCATGATGAATGACGCGACCAAGGCCGAAATCGTCTCCGCGCGAAAATGGCCGTACGGGTGATCGTGGTCAGGCGGCTTGCGGGCAATGCGCAGGCCGATCAGGACCGCAATCGATGCCACCACGTCTGTCGAGTTGTTCAAGCCATCTGCCATCAACGCTTCCGATCCCGTCAGCACAGCAACTCCTATTTTTAACGCCGAGCAAAAGATATAGGCAATAATACTGACCCACGCGCCCCGTTCCCCTTGCTTCAGATCCGAATATACATCCACACTCCATCACCTCAAAAATCTCAATCACTCCGTTCGCTCAAAAGACAAGAACGAAGCGTCATAAAGCAGTTTCTTTTTGATCGAATTACATCGTAACAGACGCGATTCGTGTGGGTCTACAGAAACAGTTTTAGTCCGATTCATGAGTATAGAGGGGGGGAAAATGTGTTGCCCTGTGGCAATTTTTGTTGGAAACTTTTTCTTGCCAACGATTGGCGTTCTCCGGTATCCTAATCTTGCAATCACAACCACAAACAAGCACGGGAGCTTGGAAATCACCAGGCTGAGAGGATGGTACTGTGCCATCGACCGTTGAACCTGAACTGGGTAATGCCAGCGGAGGAATGTCCATATGACACGACAAGTGACGTGTATCTTTTTGCAAAATACCCGTTGCTTCTCTACTCTCGCGTCTGGCGTCGCATGCTCCCATGCGGCGTTTTTTTCGCGACGGGCCTCTTTCGCCTCCCTACAAGGTTCGCGCTTCGTGCAACCACGCCAAGGAGGTTTTTTCATGTCATCCATTTCATCTTTTCCCGGAAGCCGCAAAGTATACGAGGTCGGCAGTCGCCCTGACATCCGCGTGCCGATGCGCGAAATCACCCTTCAAGCAAGCGAAGGGTTGTTCGGCCCTACCCCCAATCCGCCTTTGCGCGTCTACGACACGAGCGGCGAATACACCGCTGACGGATATGTCGCGGACATCGAAAAAGGCTTGCCGCTAGTGCGCAAAGCGTGGATCGAGGAACGCGGCGATACGGAAAGCTATGTCGGCCGGGAGCCACAACTTGTTGACGACGGAATCAGAAGCAGCGAAAAAGCGGTGACGATGCCAGCTTTTCCGCGCGAAGGCTATCGGCCCAAACGCGCTTTGCCAGGAAAAAATGTCACCCAGCTTCACTACGCCCGCCAGCAGATCATTACGCCAGAGATGGAATACATCGCGATTCGC
This sequence comes from Brevibacillus sp., assembly GCF_003521185.1. Classification (NCBI taxonomy): domain Bacteria; kingdom Bacillati; phylum Bacillota; class Bacilli; order Caryophanales; family Paenibacillaceae; genus Brevibacillus; species Brevibacillus sp. The sequence continues at coordinate 119,899 of NZ_DOTK01000034.1, read as the reverse complement.
GAAGGAGTGACCCCCGAATTTGTCAGAGCCGAAGTAGCTGCCGGGCGCGCGATTATTCCGGCCAACATCAATCATCCGGAAGCGGAGCCGATGATTATCGGGCGGAATTTTCACGTCAAAGTCAACGCCAATATCGGCACGTCGGCCGTAAGCTCCTCGATGGAAGAGGAAGTGGAGAAAATGATTTGGTCCGTGCGCTGGGGCGCCGATACGATCATGGATTTGTCGACCGGAAAGCACATTCATACGACCCGTGAATGGATCATCCGCAACAGCCCCGTGCCAATCGGTACCGTGCCGATTTACCAGGCGCTGGAAAAAGTCAATGGCAAAGCGGAAGACCTGACTTGGGAAGTGTATCGGGATACATTGATCGAACAGGCGGAACAAGGAGTCGATTACTTCACCATCCACGCTGGCGTTCTGCTGCGCTACATTCCTTTGACGGCAAAACGCGTTACCGGGATCGTCTCGCGTGGCGGCTCCATTTTGGCGGCTTGGTGTCTCGCCCACCATGAAGAAAACTTTTTGTACACCCACTTTGAAGAAATTTGCCACATTCTCAAAGCGTACGACATCAGCGTCTCGCTTGGAGACGGTCTGCGCCCCGGCTCGATTGCGGATGCCAATGACGAAGCGCAGTTTGCCGAGCTGGAAACACTCGGGGAGCTGACGAAAATCGCCTGGAAGCACGACGTGCAGGTGATGATTGAAGGGCCTGGTCACGTTCCGATGCACCTGATTCGCGAGAACATGGACAAACAACTGGAGATGTGCCACGAAGCTCCTTTTTACACGCTCGGGCCATTGACCACTGATATCGCTCCCGGTTACGACCACATTACCTCTGCGATTGGCGCAGCGATGATTGGCTGGTTCGGGACAGCGATGCTCTGCTACGTGACACCCAAAGAGCACCTGGGACTGCCGAACAAGGAAGATGTGCGCAACGGCCTGATCGCCTATAAAATCGCCGCTCATGCAGCCGACCTGGCCAAAGGACATCCGCGAGCCAAACAGCGTGACGACGCGCTGTCCAAAGCCCGCTTCGAATTTCGCTGGAACGATCAATTCAACCTGTCTCTCGATCCTGAGCGCGCCCGCGAATATCACGATGAGACACTGCCTGCGGAAGCAGCCAAGTCTGCGCACTTTTGCTCGATGTGCGGCCCGAAATTTTGCAGCATGAAAATCTCGCACGACATCCGTCAGCAAGCGCAGGAGCAGGAACAAAACGAGCCTGCGGCCATCGCGGCAGGCATGCAGGAAAAAGCCCGCGAGTTCCGCGAGCAAGGAAGCCAGTTGTACCAATAAACGCCTGGAGGTGGCAAGACATTGAATGAAGCCTTGCGTTTGCGCGCTGAAATCGCTCGCCTGGAGGTGGATTTGGAAAGTCTGAGACGCCAGCTGTTCCATTTGCAAAAAGAATGCGCGCACGAGTTCGTCGAAACATCGCTGGCGCGCACCTGCTCCAAATGCTTGCAAACAGAAAGCCTCTATTATTAGAGCGCGTATGACATAAAAAAGGTCGGAATCCCTCGTCATGGGATTTCGACCTTTTTTGCCTGCCGGATTCAGCGGGAAGCCTTGACCTGTAGCGGCAACCCTTCCTTATAGTACAGCTCAGGCGACAGCAGGATAAAAAAGAGGTGGACGTTCTCGAAGCCTTGCTTCTGCAAGATGCGATTCATCGTGCTGGCAATCTCATCGTGCTTGTTCTGTTCTCGCGGGAACATCATGATTTCCAGAGACAACGGGCTGTTCGTCAACTGCTCGACCAGCAGAAGCTCCAGCTTGACTTTTTCCTCGCTCACTTCAGCGATGCGGGCAAACTCTTCTATAATAAGGGGCGCAACCGATTGCAGCTTTGCTTTTTCAAAACCTTTAAACCGAAGAAATGGCAAGTCAATTCCTTCTTTCCGTAAACATGCGGCTCGCCAGCTTCCAGCAAGCAAGTCCAGGCTGTTCCTCAAAATCATTACCATAGTAATTATAAACTACAGTCTATTTCTAGATCAATGAAAAAAAGGGCTATATCCAAAGAACGACTCTCCCCTTACGCACTGTGGTGGACGTACCACGATTAGGAGGTTTCAAGCCATCCGGCGGATATAGCCCATCCATACTTGTTCATGCTCTCTTCATATGAATGTCGATTCATATGAAATTTTCTCTAGTATACCTTATATTCAATACTTAATCAACTAAGAAGTTTCGTAAAATTCGATCACAACTGCTGTTCAAGACTCTTTGCATAGACCGCAAACAATCGTGGGACTGTACGAATACGAGCGACCGCTCCAGCGGAACTTCAAGCAAAGCAATTACGGAGGCCCTATGCCACTTGAACCGATCACCCCTTTTGAACCGATCCAAACCGAAACGATACCAGCCGGAAGCAACTGGATTGCCCAGGTGAAGTGGGACGGGGTCAGAATGCTCACCTACCACGACGGCAACAAGACACAGCTCATCAATCGCAAAAAGAATGATCGCACGAGGCAATACCCCGAATTTGCCCGGCTCGAACGCTACTGTTCCGCCTCATCTGTCATTCTCGACGGAGAGATGATCGCTTTTGACAGCCAAAAACCGTCTTTCCACGAAATCATGAAAAGAGACAGCCTGCGCAAGGAACTGAGCATCCAGCTCGCCATCGAGCAAACTCCCGTCACCTACATGGTGTTTGACGTCCTGTATTGGAATGGCAACTGGGTAACCGACAAACCGCTCGGCGAGAGACAAGAGATTCTAGCGCAGATCATGCTTCCCGAGCCAAATGTGCAGATCGTACAAAATGTCAGTGACCCGCACAGCTTGTACGATGTGATGAAGCAGCATCACATGGAAGGAATCGTCTGCAAAGACTTGACGAGCACCTACCTCCCGAGCGGAAAAGATGCGCGTTGGCAAAAACTCAAGATTTTTCACGATCTGTATGCCGCAATCGGCGGTGTCACGCTGCGCGATGGCGTCGTGAATGCCGTCCTGCTTGGCTTGTTTGACGACGCCGGAAGACTTGTGTACATCGGTCATGCAGGCACCGGGAAGCTGACCCAGCGCGATTGGCGCGACCTGACCGAACGAATCAAACCGCTGCGCCTAGACAGCATGCCTTTTGCCAATCAACCGGAACGAAAAAAAGACACTCTCTGGCTGAAACCGGAGCTGATCGCCAAAGTCCAGTTCATGGAATGGACCTCCGGATTGACGATGCGCCAGCCGAGTATTCAGGCGTTTGTCGATGGCAGTTTGGCTGACTGTACGTGGAAGCAAATCAATTGATCGCCGACTCCCCGCCTGCTACTGCCGAAAGTTTCCTTGTTGTTTGGGACGGCCCAGCCTTTGTTTCCCGTGATTAAGGGCCTGCATTTCTCCGTAACTGGCAAGGAGCGCAATGACCATGAAAATAATGTAGGCGATCGCGGTGGCAATTCCGGCTGCGGGAGATTTGTCGCTGAGCATGTCTCCAAGCAAGATCGTCAAAATACAGCCTGCGAAGCTGATCGCTCCTCCCCACACCATCATGCGGTAAAACCGATGCAGCTTCGTTCCTCTGGGGATCAAGGTCTGGCCTTCCTCCCGCTTTTTCCTGCGGGCGACGATAAACAAAAACAGAAGCAGCGGCACCTGAAACAAGATGACGATAAAAGGAAAGCTGTAGCTGATAAACTGGTCGATATCAGCGACCTTCGGAAAAGCAAGCAAGGTTGACACAACCAGAAAACAGCCGCACGGCGCATTGTACGTATTGTAATGCAGCTGTCCGCCAAACGATCCAACCCCTACGAGAAAAGCCAAATACGCGACGATTACTTTAATGCTGAACGCCGGGAACCACAGGCTGAACAAAATCATTTCCACCCGGTCAAGAAAATCGGTCAGATGAATTTGCTGGACGAGAATATAGATCGGAAAATTAAGCCTGCTCGCGATGACGTATCCCATCACTCCAAGCAAAATCAAGATCATGATCGTCGTCGTGAAGCACACAATCATGATCCCGTGCTTCATCGCCGCAAACAGAAGCCTTGGCTCGCTGCTGGCGTGCAAGAACGCCCCGAATAGCAATATATCCCCATAGACGCCGAGCGGGAGCAGATTGCTCACTGCAATCCGTTCGAAAGTCGTACTGAGGATCGGTTCCAGCCGCTCGATGCTGTACTCGTTCATTAAAAGAAAGTACAGCATCAGGCACATGATAAAGTAGGCGGGAAAGTAAATCTCGTTTACCCGCGCTGCCACCTCCAGACTCGTCTTGCCGTAATACATCAACAGCAAAACGAACACGAGCAGAATGATTTCCAAAGGCGTCTGCGGCAGCAGGGAGACGTGCAAAAAGTCCGCGGCGCCTTTTATATCGAGAGCGAGAATGATCCAAATGTAAAAGAGGATCAACAGATTGATGAAACCACCGATCCATTTGCCGCAGATGATGAACACTATCTCAAACAAATTTTTGCCGGGGTAGGCGCGCACCAGCTCCGACAAGACATACGCTACCAACAAAGCGTAGCAGGCTGGGAGAATTTGCGAGAACCATGCATCCATTTTGGCGACCTGCACGACTGTCCGCAAAAAGCTGATCATCATCCCTGTCATCAACAAACTGCCGACCAACCAGGCAATTTGCCGGTGATTGACGACTTGCTTATGTATCATACTCTCCCTCCTCTACAACATATGTTCGATCCATGTTTTCACCTGAGGCGTGAAGATGTTCAGAAAAAATCCGGTCGAGAGCATTTTGTCGTGCTGATATTGCACAGCGTATATCCCGATGACGGAAAGCGCGTAGATGGAGTAGATGACGATTTGCTGTTTTCTCTCCATATGCTTGCGCTTCAGTATAAAATCCCAAAAGGAAAAAACTAGCATCAGCCCAAACAAAAGCAGGAATAGTCTATTCACGTCCGCCTTCTTCCTTCGTTATGTTTTTGGTCGTTTGCCCAACGTCTTGCACGACGACTTTGCTGTGAATTTGGAACGTTATGTCCGGCAGGTGATCATTCCAGTTTTTTCGATACGTATCCCGCCATTCTTTCGGGAACTGTCTGGCTAAAATGATCCCGAGTCCGATCGTGTCCGTCCGATACTTTTGCATCAAATTCAGCGTGTCCTTGACGCTGACCTCGACTTCTTTTTTGAGCTTGTTCTCGATTAAGGCAATATTTTTTTTCTGATCCAGATCAAGACTCGTCATGTTTTCAACCACGACACTCGTCGCAAAAACCGTAATATCGTAATGAATGCGCCCTTTTTTAATGACAGGCTTCAAGTCCGCTTTCCCTTTGGAAAAGTAGACCGTCAGCCGCTCTTTGTCATTCAGGGAAACGACCACCGAAAAAGGGGTGAACGTTCGCTGGAACCAGCGAAGACCTTTGATCGCCTGAGATTTTGCCATATAAACAAGCTTGTCCCCGCGAAACAAGCCAATCCCCATAAACTCCACTTCTTTTGACTTGCCCTTCGGATGAGAATCAACAGCATCAATGATGGGCAGAAAGGCATCGACCCCCGGTGTCGTCAGCATCTGGGCTACATCCTTGAGCGATACGGCAATCGCCTCCATCTTGACCAGTTCACGCATCGCCTCTCCCGAAAAGCGCTCAAACTGCGGCTGGGCGTTCAACAGCTCAATCCCTTTTCCTTTGGTCATGACCAAATAGGCCGTTAAACGATTCTCGGGAAATCGCGCTACGATATCCAATACGTCGCTCATTCCCTCCTTGGCGAGCTGTTCTCCGATGACAATCATGCGATGGTGGGAGTAGTACAGTTGACGCGACATCCGCGACTGAATAATATTGTTCGCTTCCCGGATCGTCTTGCCCACAGCGGAATCAACATAGTAAGACTTGTCACCGCTCGTCCCGCCGCCTCCCCCCGACGTCGAGCCGAGACTGCTGACAAGCGGCACCTGGACGGACAAGCGGTATTGCCCGTTTGGCTCCTTGTCCATAGCCATCGCAATCACGAGTGCCATGTCGTTGACTTCACGCCGATCCCAGCAGCCTGCCACAGGCAAGAGGCATAAAAGCAACACGACTATCGGAGTAAGACGTCTCACGCTTTTCCCTCCCCGTCAGATTTCCCGCCGCTCGTAGTCCCTGCCTGCCCTCCTCTTTGCTGGACTTTATTGGAAAAACCCGCGTTCATCTTTCGCGCATTTTGGATTCCTAGAAAGCTGGGGCGTTTTTCCATGAATGACCAGGGCACTCGTACCAGGACGTCTTTCATGTCTCCAATCGACATAGGCGCAAGCGGAGACAAATAAGGCACTCCAAACGAACGCAGGTTGGCCATATGACCCAAAATCAGCAAGACACCCACCAAAATCCCGTAGATGCCGAGAATCGAGGCTGCGATCATCAGCGGAAACCGAAGCATGCGCAGCGAAATCGCTACATTGAAATGCGGAATCGTAAAAGACGCGATCCCCGTAAGCGAAACGACAATCACCATCGGCGCCGAAACAATCCCCGCCTGTACGGCAGCTTGCCCAACTACCAGCGCGCCCAAAATACTCACGGCCTGCCCGACCGTTTTCGGGAGGCGAATCCCCGCTTCGCGCAATGCTTCGAAAGCGATCTCCATGATGAGCGCCTCGACAATCGCCGGAAAAGGAATCGCTTCGCGCGCAGCGGCTACGCTAAGCAAGAGCGTGGTCGGCAGCATTTGCTGGTGGTAGGTCGTAATCGCCACGTACAAGGCAGGAGTCACGAGCGCAATCACCATAAACAAATAGCGCAGCCAGCGAAGCAGCGTCGTCATCTGGAAGCGCTCGAAGTAATCCTCGCTCGCTTGCAGCATCATCCAGAACGTAGCCGGGGCGAGCAAGACCATCGGCGTGCCGTCCACAAAAATCGCGACCCGTCCCTCCAGCAGCGAAGCCGCTACCGTATCCGGCCGCTCCGAGTACATCAGCTGCGGAAAAGGCGAGTACACGTTGTCCTGGATCAGCTCCTCGATATAGCCACTCTCCAAAACCGCATCTATGTCGATATTGCTGATTCGCCGGGAAACTTCATCCACGACTTGCGGGTCTGCGATTCCTTCCAAAAAAGCCACCACGATGTTCGTGTTTGTCTCGCGGCCCACTACCAACGATTTCATTTTCAATCTGGGCGTGCGCAACTTGCGGCGAAGCATCGACGTATTTGTGCGGATGTTTTCAATAAAGCCCTCGCGAGGTCCACGGACGACCGCTTCCCCCTCCGGCTCGTTGACCGATCGCTTTTCTGCCCCGCGGATGCCGAGCGTGAGCGCTTCCACATTTCCATCGACCAAAATTCCTGTATCTCCAGACAGTACCGCCTGCAAAAGCTCTTTGTAGTCGCTGACCCTGTCAATTTGTGAAACAGGCAGTAGCCGTTCCTCGATAACGCGAATATCCTCATCCCCGTCTTCGAGCACCATCAGAGATTGCAGCGCCTGGTTCACTTCTTTGGTGTCAATCAGTCCGTCAACAAAGATCGCTGCCGCGCGCTCGCTGTTCCTTTGCCGGAACTCCCGTATGACAAAGTCCGAGCAGTCGGAAAAAAGCTTTTCCAGCACTTCGATGTTGTCGTCAAGGCTTGGAAAAAGCGGAATGCCTTCCAGCTCAAGCAAGCTGCAAGTGTCAATCGTCTCCAACAATTCTTTTGTCTTGCTCTTTTTCTTGAACTCCATCTCATCACCAGCCACTGGAAAGCTAACCGTATTATGGGTGATTTGCTGGAAAGATATGCAGTGCGCCTGCTGCTTGCATAGCCGATCGACCATCAGGAGAAAGTAGGAGCACATCTGCCGTCCAAAGGAAGGTGCCGCCGTGGCTTATGCAACCAAAGAATACGAGCTGACCATCGCCGAACGTACAATCAGCATCAGCAACCCTGAAAAACCGCTCTGGCCGGAAGCAAACGTGACCAAGCTCGATTACTTGCGTTACTTGCTGACCGTTGCTCCCTACATGCTCCGCTACGCCCATGATCGGCTGCTCACCGTGATCCGCTACCCGCACGGGATTCACGCCAAGCATTTTTATCAAAAAAACATCCCGGACTATGCGCCTGACTGGATCAAGACTCATACGTGGGAAAACGTTCGCTATGTGTTGTGCAACGATGAAGCCACGCTGCTCTGGATGGCGAATCAGGCCGCCTTGGAGTGGCATGTTTCCTTTCACCTGGCTGCCGACGAAACACCGACAGAGCTGGTGTTTGATCTCGATCCGTCCACCGAAGATTTCTCGGTTGTGATTGAGTCAGCGCTTCTATTGAAAGAGCTGCTTGATGAACTGAAGCTGCCCGCTTACGTCAAGACGTCCGGTGCAAGCGGCCTGCAAGTGTACGTTCCGATTGAACGCCGCTATGCGTTTGAACAAACGAGACAGGTCGGGCACTTTATCGCTTCCTATCTCGTCAGCAAGCATCCCGCTTTTTTGACTATCGAGCGCATGGTCAAAAACCGCGGCACCAAGCTGTACATCGACTACCTCCAGCATTGGCGGGGCAAGACACTTCCTGCGCCTTATTCCACACGGGCAAAAAAACTTGCGACCGTCTCTGCTCCGCTGCGCTGGGAAGAGCTGCCGCAGGCTCATCCCTCCGCTTACACCGTGCACACCGTCCCGGAGCGGCTACGCGAGCTGGGAGATCTCTTTTCCGCCGTCTCCCAACCGGACAAGCCAGCATCTCTCGATCCCATCCTTGACTTTTTGCACGCTCGCTAGTCTTCTAGTTGGAATCATGCCGCCCAGATGTGCTATACTGTGCACAGACGTTTTCAGGCAAGGAGGCATTTTCATGATTGATCCGATCGCAATATCGCTCGGACCCCTTAAAATTCACTGGTATGGCATTATTATGGGATTGGCTTTCTTTCTCGGGACATACCTCGCGAGGCACAATTCCAAACGTTCCGGCATCGATCCTGACCACGTCCTGAACATGGTCGTTCTGATCATCCCGGCAGCGATTGTGTGCGCCCGTCTGTATTATGTTGTATTTGAGTGGGCGCAGTACAAAGACAACCTGATGGATATTTTCGCCGTCTGGAAAGGCGGACTCGCCATCCATGGCGGGCTGATCGGGGGAGTTCTGGCGGGGACGTATTACATTCGCAAGCACAATCTGCCCTTCCTTCGCCTGGCTGATATTTTCATGCCCAGTGTCATTCTGGGGCAAGCTATCGGCCGCTGGGGAAATTTCATCAACCAGGAAGCACACGGAGAGACGGTCTCTGCTGAGTTCATGGCGAAATTTCCGGCATTTATCCGCGATCAGATGTTTATCGGCGGACAGTATTATCACCCGACCTTTTTGTATGAATCGCTGTGGAATCTGGTCGTCTTCGGCATTTTGATGCTGCTGCTCTACCGTTTGAAAAAATTCGATGGTCAAGTGCTGTTCAGCTACATGATCCTTTATTCAATCGGACGCTTCTTCATTGAAGGAATGCGCACAGACAGCCTGCTGATTGCCGACACGCTCCGGGTCGCCCAGCTGGTCAGTCTGAGCCTGATCGCTCTCGGCGCCATCCTGATGCTGGTCTTCGCTCGCAAAAGCAAGCAGTCCAGACCTTCTCAAAATTCAATGGAATAGCAATCAAACCAATTGCAAAAACCACTCTCGCCTCGCTGGCAGAGTGGTTTTTTTCGTCTCCCTCGTCTGAATTGTCGCAATGCAGGAAATAACTAAGAGAACAGGAGGGGTTTTCAGATGGATGACAATCTATTGGAAGAGTATTTGGATCGGCCCGTCCGCATCCATTTTTCACCTGACAAGGTTGGACCCGGGCTTGCCTCGTATGTGGACGGAAAGCTGTACGATTACAGCGTGAACGGCATCTTGATCGAGGAACGGGACGGCTCGCTCGACTACATCCCTTTTTCGGCTGTGCGGCTCGTGCAAATCAAGCCGAAAGCCAGCTTGTGGGAGCGGTTGACCGGGTCTGGATAAGCAAAAAGACACCTCGCTACGAAATGGCATCGTAGGAAAGGTGTCTTTTTTGACATGTATCGTTCCCTTTACAGGAAAACGTCCAAGACAACGTAACAGGCAGCTGCGAGAAGACCCGTCACCGGAAGCGTAATGATCCAGGTAACGATGATTCGGCCAGCCAAGCCCCATTTCACTGCGTTCAGCTTTTGTGACGCCCCTACCCCCAAAATGGAGGAAGTGATTACGTGCGTCGTACTGACAGGCAGTTTCAAAGTAGTAAAGATTGTGATAATCAAGGCAGAAGACAGGTCGGCGGAAAAGCCACTGATTGGCTTGATTTTCATAATCTTACCACCCATCGTCTTGATGATCCGCCAGCCGCCAAAAGATGTTCCCAAAGCCATGGCAAGCGCAGCAGACAGCTTCACCCACAACGGAATGGTAAACTCGCCCGGCTCCTGCACGAGGAAGCCGCCAGAAAGCAATGCCAGTGTAATGACACCCATTGTTTTCTGGGCATCGTTGGCTCCGTGGCTGAATGACTGCCAGGAAGCGGACAAGACTTGCAGCATTCGGAAGCTGCGATTTGTTTTATGATAGGCCGTATTTGCCACGAGAGCAGATACGATTTTGATCACAATAAAACCGATAACAAAAGCGACGATTGGCGAAATGATCAACGCTTTGACGATCTCAATGAAGCCTTCCATGTTGATGGAGCCAAAGCCGGATGCGCCAACCGCAGCACCAGCAACGCCGCCGATGATGGCATGCGAGGACGAGCTTGGGATACCGAACCACCAAGTGATCAGATTCCACAAGATCGCTGCTGTCAAAGCGGCCAAAACGACAACCAGTCCATTTTCCAGCTTGAACGGGTCCGTAATTTTTCCCCCGATCGTCTTCGCTACACCCGTATACGTCAAGGCGCCGAGCAGGTTGAATAGCGAGGCGATCACAATCGCTGTACGCGGACTCAAAGCTCGGGTCGATACAGAGGTTGCAATAGCGTTGGCCGTGTCGTGAAAACCGTTGATGAAGTCAAAGCTAAGCGCCATGATGACGACAAGAACGAGAATGATCACCTCTGGCGAAAGATCAAGCATTCTTTAACACGATCCCTTCCACCAGGTTCGAAACGTCCTCGGCAAAATCGGCACAGTCTTCCAGCTTGTCGTAAATTTCCTTGAGCTTGATTGCTTCGATCGGATTCGCATCTGGCGAGTTCAGCAGATCGGACACCATTTTGCGGTAATTCGAGTCGGATTCGTGCTCCAGGTCTTTGATTTCTCTAGCAATTTTCGAGACGACTTGATGATCGAGCTTGCGCAAGGTGCGGATGAGTTCGATCAGCTTCGCGGAGCATTTCACCAAGATGTTTGCTTGCGCCAAAACGCGAGGCTCCGGCTGGCGAACCTGATAGAGGTACATGCGATCGGCAACCCCGTCAATGTAATCGATCATCGAGTCCATTGTATGAGCGAGCTGGTGAATGTCTTCCCGCTCAAGTGGAGTGATAAAGGTAGAATTCAACTCGTTCATGATTCGGCGAACGATTTCATCCCCTTCTTTTTCAACAGCTTTGATTGCCTTAACCTTGGCTTCTACATCCTGATAGTTGCCTATCATTTCATAAAAAAGATGAGTCCCTTTGTGCACCGTGGCAATCTGCTGTTCAAACAGATCAAAGAAGATATACTTGTTAGATTTCAACATACGGTCCTTCTTCACTCCTTTGGATAAATCACACCTAAACGATTATATCGAAAGTTATTGTTGACGTAAATTTAAATTCAAGGGCAAGTGTGTAGATTTTTCTTTAAAATAATATTAAGTTTTTGTAAACCTCCTTTACAATTGCTCATAAAAACACCTGTCTCCCCAAAAAGGATACAGGTGTTAGTCTTGCCATCTATTGTTTTTTTATCTTTAATGAGTGGCCACGATCATGCAATCTTTCTGTTTTTTGGCCTCGTACATCAACGTGTCTGCCTTGTGTGTCAACTCCTCAGCTGTTGCAGCATGATGCGGGTAGGAAGCGACGCCGATGCTTGCCGTTACGCCGGACAGCGATTGTCTGACCTGGTTTTGAATCCGCTCGCCGATTGCCAGCGCTTGCTGTGTATCCGCATGCTTCAGCAATACGACAAACTCTTCGCCGCCCCAGCGCCCGACCGTGTCCTGGCTGCGGACACTCGCTTGCAAAATCGCAGCGAACTGGCAGAGCAACCGATCCCCTTCCATATGACCATGGCAATCATTGAATTTTTTAAAGTTATCCAAATCGATGAATAAGAGCGTAACGGGATATTGCTGGATTTTCGCCAGCTTGATCTCGCGGATCAACTTGTCCAAAAACCTGCGATTGACCAACACGCCTGTAAGCGAGTCGTGATAGGCCATTTGGCGCAGACGATTTACGTATGTTCCCAACCTGTACCCAGCTGCGATCTGGATCATAGCGGCCAAGGCGACGAATGACACCGTCGACAGTTCGGTAGGCAACCCACATACAAAGAGCCAAATCATGATAATCAGACAGGACACACCCATGCCAATCCAGCGTGAGTCCAAGGCACACTCCACCTCCGGTCCATCCAATGTAGCAATACATTACATAAGACCCACCTAAACAATCAGAAATGGGTCCTTTGTCCTTATTGTTAGGAATATTTTACCTATGTTTATGTCACTGTTCAAGAACCAATCTGCTAAATCTCATGTTCATCTATCTGAATTAAGTGAATTATGCTTGTTTTGTCGGAATTTTCCCGTTTATCTCAACCCTCTTTTTTTTCGCTTAACGGGTACGCTATACTTACAAAATAAACTTGATCGATCAGGGGGAATGAATTGCATGGCCTGGTTTCATCACATTCTTGCCCGCTACGACACCACCATCTGGATTCGTGTCATCGGGACCATTCTTACGACTTTTGCAGGCTTTATGCTTCGCCCATTCCTCGCCTTCTATCTGTATGACAAGATGGACGGGAATCTGCTCGTGGCTGCTATGGTCACCAGTCTGCAGCCGTTGACGAGCATCGTCTCCGGTTATTTCGCCGGGAGTCTCTCCGACCGCTACGGCCGAAAGCCGCTGATGATCGCCGCTTTGCTGATCGAAGCGATCTCGATGGCTGGATACATCTGGGCCGAGTCGATTTTTACGTTTGCCGCCCTGACCGTCCTGAACGGAGTCGGCGCTTCGCTGTTTTGGCCTGCTGCCAGCGCGCAAATTACGGATGTCGTCCCTGAGGAAAAGCGCAGCGAAGTTTTCGCCCTTTTGCACACAGCCCTCAATCTCGGCGCTGCGGCTGGCCCGCTCATCGGCGTCGCCATTTACAAAATCAATCCGGCCATCGCCTTTGGCCTCTGTTCCTGTACGCTGTTCGTCTACAGTCTGCTCATCTTCTTGAAGATTCCTGAGACACTGCCAGATCACATCAGAGCGCAGGCGAAACAGTCCGCCAAAACCGCTCAAGGCCCTCGCCTCAAGCTTTCCGAGCATCCGACGCTCTTCTGGATGACGCTTGCCGCCATCCCTGTCTCGCTTCTGTACTCTCAGGTAGAAATCATTTTGCCTCAGCATTTGCGGACACAGTACACGGACTTTCTCAATGTCTTTGCCACCCTGATGACGATCAATGGCGTGCTGGTCGTCTGTTGCCAAATCGCGATTGCCAAGTTCGCGGAGCGCTTCCCTGCGCATCGGGTCATTCTCGTGGCTTACCTGTTTTTGGCCTGTGTCGGGTTTGGCTATGGCTGGGCACCTGGCTTCCTCATCCTCGTGCTCGCGGAAATTTTGTTCACCATCGGCGAGATGCTGTACGGGCCGCAAATTCAGAAAGCGATTTCCGTGATGGCCCCCGAGGAGTACCGCGGCCGTTACTTCGCCATCTTCGGGGCAAACTGGGGGATTACCGGAACGATCGGCCCTTCTGTCGGAGCCGTCGCTTTCAGAGGAATCGGCGGTGCGTTCTGGTTCTCGATTCTCGGGCTGCTCCTGTTCATCGGCGGACTTTTTCAATACCGTTTTGTCAAAAAAGCGACGCTTGCCGAGCATGCGGAAAGCGGGCAGTCGCTATCCCAATAACATCGAATCTGATTACGCAAAAAGCCAGATGCGAAAGGCGGGGTGCCACTCGTCAGCATGCTGGCTTTTTCCTTTGCCCAGTTGTGTGTTCAGGTGAATTATGATTGCGAAAACAAACCAGCGTTCCTCGTTTCATTTCTGGCAAATGCTATCGGCTGCATCGTTTCGAAAACGATGAATTGGGATCAATTGGAAGGGGAAGCCTATTTGTATTGCCACAAACTGACAAACGGGAGTGAGAAAAACGTATGCCCCGTATCGATGCGGTTTCGACAGCCGTTCCCCCTCATGAGATTACCCAGGAAGATTCCATGCAGCTGGCCCGGCATTTTTTCCAGGATGCTTTTCCTGATATCGATCGGCTGCTTCACGTATTTGCCCATAGCAACATCCAGAAACGGCATTTTTGCATGCCAATGGATTGGTTTTCCGACGATCGGCCTTTCGCGGAAAAAAATCAGCTGTACATCCAGCATGCAGAAGCTTTGTCGCTTGAAGCAGCACGAAAATGCTTGCAAAAGGCCGGGCTGGAACCGACCGATATCGATTGCCTCGTATTCGTATCGAGCACAGGGATTTCTACGCCCAGCATCGATTCGCGCTTGGTCAACAGTCTGGGGCTGCGCTCCGACATTACCAGGATTCCGCTGTGGGGGTTGGGCTGTGCCGGAGGAGCGATGGGCTTGTCCCGTTCCTGCGAATACACAGGCGCCTATCCTCGGCGCAGAGTGCTGCTCATCAGCGTGGAGCTGTGCGGGCTGACCTTTATCCGGCAAGATTTGTCCAAAAGCAACCTCGTTGCCACTTGCCTGTTCGGTGATGGAGCAGCCGCTGTCGTGGTTAGCGGCGACAGCGTCCCTGTCTCAAAAGGCGCTTCTGCACCGAGCATACAGTTTTGCGACGCTCGCACGACAACGTGGCCGGACACCCTTGACGTCATGGGCTGGGAATTGACCGAGCCGGGACTGAAGGTGATCTTTTCCCGCGACATTCCCACGCTGATTCAGACGTACATGCGCGAAAATGTCGACCGTTTCCTGACGCCGCATCAAACGACAGTGGAGCACTTGCACCATTTTATTTTTCACCCAGGCGGTGCAAAAGTGATCGACGCCTATCAATCCTCCCTTGGCATCGACGCTGCTGCAACCCGCCACTCCGAGGAGGTGCTGAGCCATTTTGGCAACATGTCATCCCCGACTGTGCTGTTTGTTCTGGAAAAAAGCATGGAGCAGCCGTGGAACCGCGGCGATCGCGGCTTGGTAGCCGCGCTTGGGCCTGGGTTCAGCTCCGAACTGCTCCTGCTGGAAGCGAGGTAGATGAGATGCTGTTCTTTTGGTTGGTGATCGCTGCTGTCGGTCTGCAACGCATGGGCGAACTGCTGCTCGCCGCGCGCAACGCCCGCTACGTTCGCTCCATCGGCGGCGTGGAGATTGGAGCCGGACATTACAAGTACATCGTGCTTTTCCATGTGCTGTTTTTCGCAAGTCTCATAGCCGAAGTCGCCTCCACGAATCCGGCCGCTGCCCTTCCCGTTTGGTGGGCGTATAGTTTCGGCTTGTTCTTGGCCGCTCAGGTGCTGCGCTACTGGTGCATACGCAGTCTGGGCAAACGCTGGAACACGCGAATCCTCGTCATACCGGGTGAACAGCCGATCCGGCGAGGCCCTTACCGTGTCATGCGCCATCCGAACTACCTCGTAGTCGCAGTTGAGCTGATCACCCTGCCGCTGACATTTTCTGCCGTGACCACAGCCATTGTCTTCACGATATTAAACGCCTGGCTGCTGTTGCGCGTAAGAATACCGCTGGAAGAAAAGGTGGTTTATGAAAGCGAAAAATAACCATGCAAATATTCGAAAAGAGGGATAAGCGGAATTACCATGTGTAAAATTCCGCAAATGGTGAGTATGCGAACAAAATCAAGCCGCACAACACTCTGTTCGTATGCCGATTATGCCAGCTACGCTGGCACTGGGGCTAAATAGACACCATGACGTAAGAATGTATATTTCAAAGATTAAAGGAGGATCATTGAACTTATGTTCATCGGTAAAGTGTTGACCCTTATTTTAAGTCTAAGCATTCTTCAGCCCATTGCTCCGAAAGACCCATTAGACGTTGATCCCAATAAACCATTAGGAAATGTTGCTCCGCTTAAAGTATCTGTATCGCAATTTGAAAAAGCTTATCACAAAGACATCTTACTCCCTCAGTACATTCCTTTTACCCCCACGCATACAGGTGGTCGTTTTAATGAACTTCTTCAGCGATTAACGGTTGATTACTACAACAATCAAACAAATGAGCTACTCTCTATATCCATTTATGTACAAAGCAATAATCCTCTAAAAATCCAACCGGAAATGATCACTTTGGTGGATGGTACCAAAGCTGAGTATCTTCATGCAGATAATTACATGGCTGATTTTATTCGTTTCAAGAAAAATAATTTATTTTACGAAATAGGAATTGCAAAAAATGGTAAGAGCGAAAAAATGGATGATTTATTAAAAGTAGCCAATTCTCTTGAGTAGCAAAAAAGGCGCTCGAGTCATGTTTAACCCGAGTGCCTTTTTTTAAAGTTCATATCGAATAAATCCTGACCCTTTACATCCAGTTTGTCCTTCGCCACCGCAGTTTGCTTTTAAAAAGTAATTACCCGTATAAGATGCTGTGAAAGAATCCCAAGCACCACCGTTACCAGATCCAGCAGTTTTATTTGCTATCAGTGTGCTAGATTGACCATCAAAGTAATAAACTCCAAAACCTACACCATGCGTACTCCCACTATTTTTCCATTCATAGTAAACGCTATCACCTTTAAAAATAAACACAAAATCTCCAATGACAGAATATTCAGTCGGAGGCATAGTAAGCTTATTATCTTTCGCCGAAGCTATTACAGAACCAATCGTCAGCATTAATGAAAGGGCAAACATGAAAACGATGCGAACTTTGGGATTATTTAGCTTTTTGACCACCACAATCCCTCCACCTTTCGATTCAATCCATAATTTACCATATACAGTTTCATATGTATACTGAAAATAAAGTCTATTTATGTCGAATACTAGATTTTGTTCCTTGCCTTCATTGAAATCACTTTTTCGCCTTTTGTAGGTGATACTCGCCAAAAACAAATGGTTACATTCATACAAAATGTTGTCCAGTGGGTAAGTAAAATGAATAAAGAGCAGAGAGGTTTCCCTTCTGCTCTTTCTGTTATATTGTGCAAGGAATGAGTTGAGCCGCAGTTCCGCTATTTCGTCCACTCGCTTAACAAGACTCTTTCTCAAACCTGCCCGTTAGTTTACTTGGCCCCATCAATCAGTCAAACATTTTGTGTGTGATTACTTATTTTTATTGGTTATAATGAACTTTCTATTTTTCAATTCTACAGACTTTTTTCCTATTTTCATGTTTACTTATGGGCAAATCGAGGAATAGAAAAGAAAAACGTTACCCATACCCGAGAGGTGGAGCCATCGTGAATCGTACTAATATAGTGGAGCCTCTGGACACAAAACGAATGATTGTTCGCGACTTCTGTACCTTGATTGAGACTTTGCCCAATCAGGATGACGCTGCCAGCATCCAAAAGTTTCTCCGTTACTTGCAGAGCCTGCTCCGAATCAAGCAAGTCATCCCGCCCATGGTGGAGATCATGACGATTATCAAATCGCTAAAGCCTACTCTCTATCATTCGGCCCGGCGCACGATCATGCCTACCAGCAATCTGCACATGCTCTTCCAGCTTGAGATGGACATGCAGTTGGCGCAAGAGAGATTGCGCCAATATGACAAGTAAAAGATAGCGTCCAGGCTTACTTCAAGTTCTCCGGATTGAGGCACTCCAGTTCCGGGATGACGAATCGGCCATCTTTGCGGATCAGGACGCCATCAAACCAGATTTCTCCCCCGCCCCATTCCGGGCGTTGGATGGAAACCATGTCCCAGTGTACAGAAGACTTGTTTCCGTTGTACGCCTCGTCGTAACATTGCCCTGGCGTGAAGTGGAAGCTTCCGTCGATTTTTTCGTCAAACAAGATGTCTTTCATCGGATTGCGAATGAAAGGATTGACCCCGATGGCAAACTCGCCGATATAACGAGCGCCTTCGTCTGTATCGAGAATTTCGTTCAGTCTTTGGCTGTCGTTTGCGGTTGCTTCCACGATTTTGCCATCCCGGAAGGTCAGGCGAACATTTTCAAAAGTGAAGCCGTGGTACGGTGTAGGCGCATTGTGGGTAATGGTTCCGTTCACCGAGTTTTTCACCGGAGCCGTATACACTTCGCCGTCAGGAATGTTGCGCAGTCCTGCACATTTGACCGCAGGGATGTCTTTGATGGAGAAAGTCAGGTCTGTTTCCGGTCCTACCAGACGAACTTCATCTGTCCGGTTCATCAAGTCAACGAGGCTGTCCATCGCCTTGTCCATTTTTGCGTAGTCCAGATTGCACACCTGGAAGTAAAAGTCTTCAAATGCAGCCGTAGACATGTTCGCCAATTGGGCCATAGACGGGTTCGGATAGCGAAGCACGACCCATTTTGTCTTTGGTACGCGAACGTTCATCACCGGCAGCTCGTACAGACGGGAGTACATGCCCAGCTTGTCGCCCGGCACATCTGCCATTTCGTTGATGTTGTCGGCTGCGCGGATGCCGATGTAGCCTTGCATTTTTTCCATCAGAGCTACTTCGTGTGCTGCCATTGCTTTTAATTGCTCTTCGTTGCAATTCATGGCGATCTCACGGCTGACAGCCGGATCGATCAGTTGAACGTGCGGGCTGCCTCCTGCCTTGTAAATCTCACGAACCAGGGCCGCTACCAGTTCAGGCGTTTTTCCTTTGGCATTGATCAGGACATTTTCTCCTGGTTGTACACGAACGGAATAGTTAACCAAGTTGTAGGCCAATTGCTCCAAGCGAGAGTCTCTCATGCGTGACACACCCTTTTTAAATTTTCTGATTCCAATTGTATTTTTGCTGATAAATCTCGACAAGTCAATAAAATTTATTTTATCAAATGCACACAACAACAAGCCAGCCTTCGTCTACCGAGCATGCTGGCTTGTTGCTGTCATCACTCTTCTTTATTATTGCGCTGTGCCTCTGTCCTCGATCGTCCCCATTTTGTAAATGTCGCTCAGCAATTCTTGCGTAGTCGCCAATCCCTCTGCGTCCTCTGCGTCCACCTGATACAACGTTGCGTCCATGTTCCCTGCCTGCGTGATTTGCCCGCTCGGTGCTTGCTTGCGTTCTTCTCTCATCTTTCATCTGCTCCTTCCGCTTTTTTCATCGGTATAGTGTGCGCGAGCCCCGCCTGATTTAGCCATCGCGGGAAAAAGATGAGAAAAGACGCCTTGCCCAAGTAGGCGAAGCGTCTTTTTATCGAGTGATTTACTTGTCGCTGTCAGATGCAGGAACCATTGGGCTCCAGCCAGTTCTGTTTGTGATATCTTGTGTTGCGTTGCGTCCGATTGTAACACTCTCATCTTCTTTGGGAGCAGCAGCCCAGCCAGCTGAAGGAGAGAATACTGGTGTTTTGTCACCGAGAATGACGAATTGATCTTCATTCGGCAACCCAGCCCAGCCGGAGTTTGGTGCTTGCACGACTTGGAAGCTGTTTTTTGTAACGAACTGGTCTTCTACTGGCATGAAAGCCCAGCCGCTGTTAGGCGCTTGCACGATTTGGTAATTGTTTGTCGCAACAAATTGATCTTCGTTCGGCATGAGTACCCAGCCGGATGCGGAGTTTGCCGAAGGAACGAACGTTCCGCTCACAAATACATACTCATCTTCACCTGGAAGCTTAACCCATGCGCCTTGAACAGGTGCTCCTGCTTGCGTCTGGTTAACCACTGGTGCTGTCGTAGTTGGTGCCGCTGTTGTTTCAGTTGCTGGTGCCGCAGTCGTAGTAGAAGCTTCTGTTGTATTCACGGAAGCTTCCTCGGCACAAGCTCCTTGTGCAAACAATGCTGCTCCCAAAACCAAAGTACCCATCATCAGTGTGCTGCTTTTTCTCATATGTGTACACTCCATTCTCCTAGTACACACATTGTCTCCCGAAATGCCCCTGACCTGCTACCCGCTTGACAGTGCTACATGCATTGCTTCATTTTGCGCAAGAAGTACGTGAATTGCTCGACTTCTTCATCGCTCAGGTTTTCTAGCAGTTTCGCAACCAGTGCCCTTCTCTGGCACAAAAGTCCTTCCAGCATCGGAATCGCTTTTTGCGACAGCGTCACCCAGACGACTCTTCGATCCAGCTCGTCACGAACCCGATCGATGTAACCGACTTTCACCAGCCGATTGAGAGCAATCGTGGTTGCACTGTTGGACTGCTTGAGTATGGTCGCCAGTTCAGAAACCGTACTTCGCCCTTTTTGATGAAGCACGCGTAGCAAGATAAACTGCTTGGGACTAATCAACCCTTCCTCTTCCAGCCAATGGCTGATAAAGAAGCGGGCCATCTCGACAAATGCTCGATCCAGTTCCTCGATTTTACTGGCGCGGGACATGTCGCTCACAACATCACCTATTTTCAGAAAGTAAATAATATAAGTACTTTTACTATAAAACTATATAGGCAAAGTACATGAAGATCAATAGACCTTCCAAAATTATTTCTTTCCGCGAAAGATATGTATGAGCCGAGACAAAGTGTTTACTATTTAATATTTTTACTGTAAAACTTATCTGCAACATCATCTTACCTCAAACAGGAAAAACTGACAATAGGCGAAGATGGCAAAATCGTGACAGCAACTTTTCTCCTGGCAAGCAGGCATTTATTTCCTTGAATCTTATTTCGTATCCATTCGTATTGCATGTATAATAAAGGAGCAGTCTCGTCTACTGGACGCCCTTTTGTCCACGGCAATCCGTTGCCAAGAAACCATGTACATAGGAGATCAAGTCGATGGAACAAGCCAAAAGCTCAGCGAAATGGAAAACAGAATTGCTCGACTGGTTAAAATCGTTTGCCTTGATTGGTGGTTTGACTGCCTTCATCTACGTGTTTGTCATGGCTCCCTACGTCGTTCAAGGACGCTCGATGGAGAGCACACTGCACGACCGTGAACGTGTCATCGTCAACAAGGCGATCTATTATCTCAAGGAGCCTAAGCCAGGCGATATCGTCATCATCCATCCGGATGCGAGCGGCGATAACTGGATCAAACGTGTCATTGCCGTAGCCGGAGATACCGTCGAGGCCAAAAACGATCAGGTGTACATCAACGGGCAACCGCTCAGCGAAGAGTATTTGACCAACAACAAGCTGCAAGCATCAGCTGCCGGAGTGGTGTTGACGGAAGACTTCGCTCCGATTACGATCCCGGAAGGCAGTGTGTTCGTGATGGGAGACAATCGCAACAACAGCATGGACAGCCGCGTCATCGGCCCCGTCAAGCTCGACCACGTAGTAGGTCGTGCAGAGGCCGTCTATTGGCCGCTGACGGATATCCGCCTGCCGAAATAATGACCTGCTGTCTCACAAGCATATGCAGGAATAGGAAAAGCCGCTCCTTGTAGAGCGGCTTTTTTCTGTGAAAACGGCGAGACATTTTCGCTGAAAGGGAGGTGGTTACTTTTGAGCCGTTGCCTTTGCAGACAAGTAATCTTCCAGCGTCAGGCCCGCTGCCATGATGTCTTTTGCCATGTCTTTTCCTACATAGCGCAAATGCCATGGCTCATAGGCGTATCCTGTCGTGTCTTCCTTGCCTTTCAAATAGCGGATGACGAAGCCGTACTCACCACAATGCTCGGCCAGCCATTTCCCTTCCGGCATTTCTCCAAACGATTCCTCCAGCCTCGTTTTCACATCGGCGCCAGAGACGTCCATCGCAAGCCCTGTCTGATGCTCGCTTTTTCCTGGCACAGCGCTGTACGCCGCGGCGTGCTCCGCTCCTTGTGTCTGTACATACGTCTCGTACAACGATTTTTGCGTCTTGTACGAACGATAGCCGGAAACCGCGTACAGCTCGATGCCATCCTGCTTGGCAGCTGCAAACAGTTCCTCCAGCGCCTGGGCGGCTTCTTGGCGCATCATGCGTTTTTCCACTTTTTCATCAAAAGGAAACGGGACGTTCGGCTCCACCAGATCAGGTGGAATATAGTCAGCAGGCAAGGCCCGCTTCTTGTTTACGACAACGGCGAGATCAGTCGGGTTCGTAACCGTCGGGACTCCATTGACGTCCTGGATTGTCTCCGCCAGTGATGCCCATTTGCTGCGAGAGGAATCTCCCGCGGTTGGCTCCGCTGTGTTTGTTTGTGTACCATCTGCCGTTGTCGCTGTATTCCCTGCTGGCTGGGACGGATTGTTTGTCGAGAGCAATCCATCCAGCGATGGTGCCTCACATCCACTGAGCAGCGCTACGGATAATGCGGCGACGATGGCAAGACCATTGGTGCGATTCTTGTTCATGACCTGTCCTCCTGGTTCCATACAGACACATATGTTCTGCTTTACCTTACCATGGAGTTAGACGAAAAAAAAGGACGGATTGTCACGCTTTTGCATGCATTGTTTCTTTTGCAATCGTCTGAATAAGCGCTGGCAGCCAAGATTCGAGGGTCAAAAAGGCAAATCCTGCGGCAGCTGCCTTGCTGTTGTCCATGAAAAAGGAATGGGGAAATCCAAAAGGCGACTGGTCGGAAGGAGCGGTTTCTGGCTGAATGCGCGCCGGTTTCCCCACGGCTTGCGCAATGTTGTCGAGCAAAGCTTGCAGCGTCACCGTGCCGTGCGAGTTGGCATTGACTGGCCCTGTCACAGAACCCGTTCCCGCCCATTGCAAAAATCTCGCGGCTTCGCCAGCGTGAATAAAGCACATGGTCGCTTGCGGATTTTCCAGCCCGATCGGCTGTTCCTCGTGGACATGTTCAACGTGAAAATGCAGTCGGCGCGTGTAGTCCTCTTCCGCAAGCACGATCGGAAAACGCACGGCGACAACAGGAAAGGCATCCGTCTGGAAAAATACCGCTTCGGCCTGGCGCTTGCCTTCCTGATAGCTGACGCCCTCGCGAGTTCCCGGGCGCAGCGGATACGTATACGGATCAAACTCCTCCTCTTTCAGCGCCTGCTCCGCATAATCATAGACGGACAAGGTAGAGGTCAACACGTATTTGCCGACCTTGCCGCGAAAAACTTCACATGCGTCCAGCGCATTTTGATAGGAATAACAAATGTTGTCGTACACGATATCCCACTGCTCTTCCCCCGCGATTGCCAGCGAAGCTTTATCGTCGCGGTCAACTACAAGCCGCTTCACCTGCGGCGGCAAGTCTACCTCGGTCAAGCCTCTCGTCGCCACAGTCACATCTGCTCCCGATTCAATCAGCAGATGCACAAGACGCTTGCCAAAAAAGCGGGTTCCCCCGAGTACCAATACTTTTTTCAATGTCGCTTCCACCTTTCGCTCATGCGAATTTATTTGTTCAAGGCGATCACTCGCGCGCGCTCATCCCAGCTAACGGCATATCCGAGCTTTTCCGCGACTTTTTTGACCGGGAGATACTCCGTGCCGTTTACGGTGAGGGCGTCTGAACGGAAGTCTTCTGAGCCCGCGCCCAAACCGAGCAGCAATTTGTCCGCTTGCACATACGCGATGCCTTTTGCGACCAGCTTTTGCTCGGCCAAAAAAGGGTACGTCTGCCCATTTACCGAGATGGCAAACGGCTCTCCCGCTTCATACGAAACTTCCGGCGGTTCAGCGGCTGTATAGGCGATGGCGTCGACGCCCAGCACAGTCCCTTCTCGCGTATTGTCCGCTCCCCCGTACATTTTGCCTGTCTCAAAATCGTAGACGATCGCCTGCACATTGCCGATATCCGTCGGCTCCTCGGCGAAAACATGACCTTTTGCCATCAACTGCAAAATGGCGTCCTGATCAATCCCCGCTTCCCAGGAGACATGCGGATATTCGCTGGAAAAAAGGCGTGGCGCACGGATCGCCTCCTCAATACTCATGCCGTGGTCAATCACATTCAGAATTGTCTGCGACACGGAAGCGATAATCGTCGATCCGCCTGGCGAGCCGATAGCGAGGAACGGCTTCCCGTCTTTCAGCACGATCGTCGGTGTCATGCTGGAGCGCGGACGCTTGCCAGGCTCCACCTGATTGACACCTCCGGGCACCGCGTCAAAGTCGGTCAGCTCATTGTTGAGCATAAAGCCGTAGCCTGGCACCATCACACCGCTGCCAAAGACGTCCTCAATCGTTGTCGTGTACGAGACGAGATTGCCCCATTTGTCCATAACGGAAAAATGAGTCGTCTGCTTGACTGGCGAATTGTCGATCAGCTTGAAGGCAACCTCAGGCTTGCGACCTGGATCGAACCGCCACGGATCGCCAGCCGTTACTTGCGAATTGGCTTTTTCTTCTCCAATCAGCTTGCGCCGTTCTTTTATGTAATCGTCGTGGAGCAGTCCCTGCTTGGGCACGGGATACACATCCTCGTCTGCCATGTACGCCGCCCGGTCAGCGTATGCGAGGTGGTTCGCTTCTATCAGATGATGCAAATAGGTCACGGACCCGAAGCCGTCCTGCTGGTTGTTGTACCCTTCCATCAGCTTCAAAATCTGGATCATGGTCAAGCCACCCGAGCTGGGCGGAGCCATGGAGATCACCTCATAGCCGCGAAACATGCCGCGGATCGGCTCCCGTTCCTTGACCTGGTAAGCCTTGAGGTCATCCATCGTCATCGTGCCGCCTGTGCGCTGCACTTCCTGGACAAGCGCTTGCCCAATTTCCCCTGCGTACAGGGCGTCCGGTCCTTTGTCGCGAATCAGTTTCAACGTTTTTGCCAGATCGGGCTGCACGAGAATTTGCCCTTCCGCAAGCGGTTGTCCTTGTGGAAGGAACACCTTCGCCGCAGTCGCATACTTTTCGAGCTTGTCGCGCGACTTGGCGATGTAGTCTGCCGTCACCCAGTTGACGCGCACGCCTTTTTCCGCCAGCTCGATGGCAGGTGCAAGCACTTGCGGCAAATCCCACGTACCGTAATCGTCCAGCGCTTCTGCCACGCCAAGCAAAGTCCCGGGCACACCGACTGCCTTGCCGCTAGTATGCCGCTGTTCAAACGGGATCGGCTTTCCGTTCGCTTGCAGAAACATGTCAGCGGTCACCTTGGCCGGAGCGACTTCGCGGCTGTCGATGATCGTAATTTTATTCTGATCCTTCAAGTAAATCAGCATAAAACCACCGCCGCCGATTCCTGACATGTACGGCTCTGCCACGTTGAGCGCCAGCTGGATTCCGGCAGCGGCATCGATGGCATTTCCGCCCTTGGCCAAAATGTCGCGGCCAACCTGTGCGGCCGCAGGGTGGGAGACCGCTACGATTCCTTTTGTGGCGCCATCTACGCCTTCCGGAACGCCGGGAACTTTGGCAATGGCAAACTGCGCAAGCGAACAAACGACAACGAACGAGAGGGCTAGCACTGTCCTTTTTTTCATACGATCCCCCCTGGTTATTGCTTCCTTTTGCTATTATTATAATTTTCAGCATTTTTTCCGGTCAACCCGTCCGCTCTCTTGCCAAGAAAAAAACACTCTCCCGAACGCGAGCGCTGTGCCGCGTCGGAAGAGTGTGCATCATTCCAATCGTTTTTTGATTTACGGCATGATCACCAGATTGCTGACAACAGGCCGTTCCTTCCCGCCAGAAGGCTTGTTCAACAGTTTGCCGTTGTAATAAAACGCGCTGGAGCCGCCGCCATCGAGATTGTATGCATCGACAACGTGAAATTCTTGCAATTTGCGCTGTGCTTCTTCAAGCGTAACCCCATTGCTCCAGCCTTCTCTTCTGCCGTCGATCACGATGACGAGCAAGTCGCCGTTATCGAAGTGACCGATGAGCGTGCGCGGCTGGCGAGCATTCGCCCAGGCGCGGGGAATCGGCAAGCGTTTCCCGTCCTGGAGCAGCCTTGGCAAGAAGCTCGCCCCTTGCAAAATGCCCTGCTGGGTAATTTGCGCCTGGGTCTTGATGTTCGCTCCCACCAGGTGGCCTTTGTTGTTGAAGCCGACGAAGCTCAGATTCGAATTGTTGGAAAACGTGCGAATCTTGCCGTCAACAACGGTAATGCCGAGCGGCTGGAGATAGCCTTTGCTGTCGCTCATGAAGCCTCCGGCGTTGATCGCCAGAACAGCTCCCGTGCGCTTGCCGGCATGGCTTGTCGTCTCGCCTTTGCTTTTGACCGAGTTGTTCGCCAGGACCATCTTCAAGGCGCTCGGGTCCTGGAGGCGAACTTTCGCCATATATCCGCGATAGCCCGCTTCTTGCAGCGAATATACTTTGACGGTCGACTTTTTCCCGAAAGACTGCCCGATTGGATTGCCGAGCATGTTCGACAAAATCGTGTCCAGCACATCCGCCGACTTTTGTGTCTGCGATCTGCTCGTCACAAGCAAGTTGTTGATGTGCTTGTTTTGCTCTTCGTAATCTTTTTGCTCCGCCTTGGCGCGATCGCGAATATCTTCCACGACAATCTCGACGTTGCGCAGCTTTGTCTTCGTGTCATCCAATTGCTGCCCCAAGTCATCCGCCAGCTTTTTCGATTCGTGTGCCGAGAGCGCCAAACCTTCTGCCTGCAACGTTTCCGCAGGCTGGATCGTGGAAAAGGCAACGAGGAAGCCGAGAGCTGGTGCCAGCAGGAACAGGAAAAAGCGGTTGACTTTACCAAGCACGAGCGGCATCCTCCAGTTTTTTCAGCGACGCCTTCAAATCAACCAGTTGCTTGTTCAGCTGGTCAATCCGATCCTGCAAGGCTTCTTTTGTTTTGTTCGTTCCGCCGATTGTTTCGCCTGTCAATTGCAGGTCTTCCTCCAGATTGCCAAGACCAGCCTGCACCGCTTTCATCTCGTCCTGCACCGTCACCAGCTGCTCTCCCAAAGTTTGCATCTGCTTCTGGTTCTCTTCTTGTATCTGATTGATCCGCAGGTTCACAAATTGCTGCTGCTTGTCCAGCGTATGGGCAGCAAAGGCGTAACCTGCATAAGCAAGTCCTACCCAAACCAGTACAGCGAGTGCGATTGGCAGCAGTGGTCGCTTGCCTTCTGTTCTGGAGGGAAACAATGCCTGCAGCAGGCTGCCTCGTTTGCGTCTTCCCGCCTGCTTCCCGTTCGCCGGGAGTGGCAACGTAGTTGACGAAGTCGATGAAGTTCCCATGTATTTGTCGTTCATCGGCCCCCTCCTCCTTTCTGTGACATAGAATGAGGTTTTATTATAACATAGATTATTTTTCGACAAACCGTTTGCGAAAAAAGTGGAATTTTTGGTCAAAAAAAGCAGATACCATCGCGATTCGTTGCGACGATATCTGCTCTTTTCGGTTGCAAGTCTCTCCACGTATTCATCAAAGTGGGTGGGCCCGCCTGGTTATGGCTATTTTCCCAGAGTCCACTCTCTTTCCAGCGTACGGTACAGCTGCTGCAAAAACAGGAGCGGCTCCCCGGAAACGGCATGCTCTTCCTTGTAGTCCAGCTTCTTTTGCAGCATGCTTGCGAGCTGTCTTCCCAGCTCCAGCTTCTTGTCTTCTGACAGCGTCGCTTGTCTCGTCATAAAGGTAGAAAGGAGCACCCAGTCCTCCCGTGTGAACGACTGCTTTTGGCTTTCGGTCAGAAGTAGCGGCTCTTGGAACGACGCCAGGCTCTCCGCTTTTTTGCGCTTGTTTTTTTGGAAAAGGCCAGTGCGTCCGCCACCCTCTACCACGACGATCGTACCTGCGACCAGATCGCCGATGCGCTTGTCTCGCGGATGAAAAAACGAGACCAGTGCCCCGAGAAAATAGCCGGATGGGAGGCCGTCAATGATGCGGAACAGATTGCGAATCGTCGAAGACAAAAACGTCGCTGGCTGGCCGTTGTCGCGGATGACGCGAATCCCCATCCATCTTTTCCCCACGGTTTGTCCCGACCAGAGCGCCTCCAGAAACAAGAAATAGCCGAAGTTGAGGACAAAAATCAGGAAGAGCCCGATCGCGAATGCATAGTTGTCCGCATCCAGGAAAAAATTATCTTTCCTCCCAAAAATGACTATACCGATCACAATAAATACAGTAAGATTAACCAGGAACAAAATGACGGTGTCGATGAGCTGAGCGGCGGCACGACTGCCCAATCCCGCTGTCTGGAATCGCAGCATGACATGCTCAGGTGTGACAACAGACGCTTCTCGGCTCGCCTGGTTCATGGATGGATTTTCATTCATGCCGGTTCGCTTCTCCCTCTCATTTTACTAGATAAGGAGGCCATATCCATGGATATTACCTCGTTTTGGCACAAGCATAAAGCAGCTTGGGCCGAACTGGAACAACTGGTCGAACGATTCACCCGCAAGCAACGGCACATCACAGCCGCAGACATAGATCGTCTGACCCATTTGTACAAAAAAGCTTCCGCTCATCTGGCGCTGGTTCGCTCGTATCATCCAGCAGACGAAATCACGCTTTACCTCAATCAGCTCGTCTCCCGCGCCCACAACTTGACGTACAAGCAGCAGTCCGGGAGCTGGCAGCAGCTCAGACATTTTTTCGGCGTCCATCTGATTGCGCTGATGCACAATCGGATCAGCTTCATCGGGATGGCCGCCCTGCTTTTTGTGATCGGCGGCGTATCGGGATTCGTCGCGGTGCTGGCTGATCCGCTCAACCTGTACTACGTGCTGCCGCAGGGAATGGCCGAGCAGATCGATCCGTCCAGACTCGGCGAGGGGCACGACGCCATCAACAGTCCCGTTATTTCTACGATGATCATGACCAATAACATGAAAGTCGCCATTCTCGCTTTTGTGAGCGGGATTACGTTCGGACTCGTTCCGATCTATTTGCTGCTGTTCAACGGACTGTTGGTCGGAGCATTGGCTGCCGTCTATTTTCAAGCCGACAGCAGCTACGCTTTCTGGGCGTACATCTTGCCGCACGGCGTCATCGAGCTGGCTGCGATCTTCATCGCCGGAGGAGCAGGCTTGCACATGGGTTATCGTCTGCTTGTGCCAGGCCGCTACGACCGCAAACATCAGTTTTTGGAGGCAGCCAAGGAATCAGCCCAGCTGTTGCTCGCCACTTTGCCGCTGCTGTTTGTGGCGGGGATCATTGAAGGCTATATCACACCTTCCTCGCTGTCCCTGGAGGTCAAATACCTCGTCGCGGCTGCCACCATGCTGTTGCTCGCCCTCTGGTACTTTTTCGGGCGAAGACGCCAGGCTCACAATGCCTCGCGCGCTTTTATATCCAAATAAGCATTGATCACCGCGAGCGTCAACTGATCGGCCGGAACATCGAGTACCTGGATGCCCGCGCCGGTCATTTTTTGTTGAAAAGCTTTGCGGTCGAGCTGAAAACGCTGTGCGACTGCCTTGACGTACGCCAATCGGCTGTTTTCCACCGGGACGCGACTCCACTCGTGCAGCACCGGATCGGCTTGCGAGAGCAGCAAAAACAAGTGCGATCGGCGCATTTTCCACAAATAGCCGACGAGCAAATCTTCCACCAGGTAATTTTCCATGTCGGAAAAAAGCACCATCAAGCTGCGCCGCTTTTGCTGGCGATGCATAAACTCCAGCGCCTTGGCCGGGTCTGCCTCGACAAAATCGTGGGACAAGTCGTAGCTCGCTTCCAAAATCGTGTGCAAATGCCCCATGCCTCGCCCTGGCGGTATGTACTTCTTGATCTCATGCGAGTAAGCCAGAAACGCTACCTGATCTCCCTGACGCAGTGCGACAGCGGCGAGCGTGATTGCCGCTTCCAGCGACTGGTCAAGCCTGCTCTGGTTGTTCAGCTCCACTCCCATCAGCCTGCCACAGTCGACGAGAATCGTAATGACTTTCCCGTGCTCCGGCCGATACTGGTTCGTCATCAGACGCCTGGAGCGCGCAGACGCCGACCAGTTGATCGTGCGCGGATCATCGTCCGGCACGTATTCGCGGATCGCATGAAATTCAGAGCCCGCCCTCGCCCGCCGCACAATTTTTTTGCCGTCGACAATCAAGCTTTCCTGCAACGAGTTCAAATAGCCGCGAACTTGTGACAAGTCCGGGTAAATTTTGATCGCCTGGGGAGCAGCAAAACGGCTTTGCCGATGCCACAACCCGATCTTTCCGCTCCAGCGCAAGTACAGCCAGCGAAAATCATAACGCCCCCGCTCCGTGCCACGCGTCTGGTAGCTGATACGCGATTCGCCGCTTTCCATGATGCCATGGATCGGCCCTGTTTCCGCAAAAGACAGCGGCAGGTCATCCTGGAGAACAAAGGACACGGACTGACCGCTTTTGTTTGCCAGCTCCACCTCGACCATGAACGACTGTCCCATATCACTCTGCTCAGGAAGCACGCGGCGAAGCTCCAGGTCCTTGCGCTTGGGCAGCGTCAGCCAATCAAACAGGCTCGCCAGCAAGATCAAGGCGTTGTACAGCCAAAATGCCGTAAAGCCCGCCTGAAGCACAAAGCCGACGATAGCAATCGGCGCGCCGAGCAGCAACAGCACGAGCAGCCGCTTCGTCGGCAAAACGAAGCGGTCTGCCAACAAATCAGCGAGGAACCGGGATAGCGGCCAACGTTTCTTCGATGATGTGGTCACTGGTACCCCCCTCCAATTCTACCTGGGGTGACAGGATGAGACGGTGCCTCAAGGCAGGCCGGGCAACCATCTTCACATCATCCGGCGTCACATACTCTCTGCCGTCCAGAAGCGCCCAAGCCTTGCTGGCCATCAAAACGGCAATCCCCGCGCGCGAGCTGGCTCCGAGCAGCAGCCGCTTCGTTTCTCGCGTCTTGCGAATCAAGGTGGTAATGTACTCGAAAATCGAATCGTCGACCACAACGTCTTGCAGCTTGCGGCGCTGTGCCAAAATATCGTCCAGACTGTAGACTGGCGCTTGTTTTTCTTCTTGCTTTCGCGTAAACGGCGCGTGTTGAATCAGGATTTGCTTCTCGCTTTCGTGCGACGGATACTGCATCGTCAGCTTGAACAAAAAGCGGTCGAGCTGCGCCTCTGGCAGCACGTAAGTTCCTTCGTACTCCACCGGGTTTTGTGTCGCGACGACGAAAAACGGATCAGGCAAAGGGTAGGTGACGCCGTGAATCGTCACTTGCCCTTCTTCCATCGCTTCCAGCAAAGCTGCCTGGGTTTTCGGTGGCGTGCGGTTAATCTCGTCTGCCAGGAGCAAATTGGCAAAGACAGGGCCTTTGATCGTCTCGAAGCGATTGTCCTGCATGTTGAATACGACATGGCCGATGATGTCAGAAGGCATCATGTCCGGCGTAAACTGGATTCGTCTGCTCTCCCCGCCGATCAGTCCCGACAAAGCACGAACCATTTTCGTCTTTCCGATTCCCGGCACTCCTTCCAGCAAAACATGGCCGCCAGCGAGCAAGGCGGTCACGAGCAGCCGGATGTTTTGGCGTTGTCCAACCAATTCTTTTTCCATCTGTTGCAACAATGGCTCCACGATGTATACGTCACTCCTTCATTAATTCCGTAATCATTTCATCCAGCAAAAGACTGTCTGCCAAAAGCTGCTTCGCCGAGTATTTCTCCTGGCTGCGCACCCGTTCCAGACGCTCCAGCACATCAGCGAGCTTCTGGACGCGCGGTTCGCTCCACCGCTGCTTGGCACTGTGCAAAATTTGTGCGCGGTCCGCTTTTTGGTGAATCCCCCAGCGGTCGTGCAGCAGCTGGCGCAAGTACGCCTCCCTGTGCGCGAGCGCATCACGCGCAAGGCTTCGCCGCTCATACCAGCTCGCCACGGCGAGAAGCGTTTCGTCCCCGCGTCGCACCGTCCATTCGCGCAAAGTGTAGACAGGGCCAAACCGTTTCCCTTTCCACCAGACGAACAACAGCAACACAAGCGAAAGCTGAATGATGGTCGCCACCAGCCAGCCGGGATAAATCGCCAGCAAACCCGGCGTCTCCTGCAACCCGTGGTGATATTCGTCCACCCAGATCACCGACCAGTTTTCTTGCAAATGCGGCCATACCGCCTCAAAATGGGACCATTCGTTTATTTTGCGGTTCGTCAACCAATCCGGGACGAGAAAATACGAGACGCTTCCAGCCCCCAGCTCGACTCTGCCTGCAAGAATCCCTTGCTCGTCATAAAACAGCGGCTCCAGCCCATCTGCTTCCTGCCATCTGACAAGCGTCCTGGCTTTTCCGCTCTGTCCTTCTGGCAGTCCCTGGCCTTGAATATTGCGTTCTTTGCTTGCACCTTCGCTGAATTTCGGCTCAAAGGGCAAATCTTCCCAATCGATTGGATGCTCGGAAAACAGAAGCAGGTCGTTTCCGCTCTCGACCCACTCAAGCAGGGACTCCTGTTCCTTGTCTGTCAAGCTTTGCGGCTCCACGACCAGGAACGCCTGTCCAGACGCTGTCGGCAGCATGTGAGTGGGCTGCCGCCATTCCTTGACCCGTCCGCCTTTCTCTTCCAGCAAAAGCAGTACAGCCTTGATTCCGTCCGGCTGAGCGGAAGACGCCAGGTAAGGCGGCAAGTGGGTCGCTGCCGGCTTGACCACAAACCAGCCGACGACGATGAGCAGCACGATCGCCACGATGATGCCGATCCGATACGTTCTCAGGCTATTCATGCTGTCCCTCCTTGCCAAAAATCTGCTCCAGCTCGCGAATCCGCTCTGCATAGCCGGATTGATCTACTTCTACTTGCCCGTACCAAGCCTGCTCGAAGGCGCGCGCAAAACGGCGAAACTGCCCTTCTGCCTGCGGCTGGTTGAGTTCGATTTCCGCTGCGTATTCCCAGTTCGTCTTCCATTGCTCGATCCGAATCCACGACTGCTTTTGCATGTAGACAAGCAGCGCCAAAAACAGCGAGCGCTCCCCTGCACGCCAATCACCGCGGGCAGCGCATTCTTTTGCTTCCCGCAAGTAATCGGCGTGCGTGCGAATTTTTTCACCGTGAACGAACAGGGGCGACTGCCGCTTTTGTTCCCATACCATTCTGCGGAACAGCCAAAAAATGACCGCGATCAGCAAGCATGCTCCGACGATCAGGACAACGGTGGATGCCGTCGTGGCAGCCCCCGCCGGAACTTCTGACCACGAAAAAAGTTTGGAAATCAAGTCGATCAAAAAATCGATCACTCTCTCCCAGAGGCTTGGCCCGTTGTCCTGAAGAGCGTGAAATTCGTCCCTTTGCAAAATTTCCTGCAAATGCTCCTTGTCCGCTGTCCAAGGGTTTGCGTTACTCATGGGTAGCTCCTGAATCTTTTGCCAAAAGGCGGTCGATATCTTGATCCAGTTGTTTGCTCATGAGGGCTTCCAGGTCCGTGCCGTCTTTGCGGACGCGCAAATCGAAGTAGGCGAGCGCATAAACAATCGCCATCCACGGCATCAGCAGGCAACTGAGCACGACCATGATGATT
The DNA here is from genome assembly GCF_003521185.1 of Brevibacillus sp. Classification (NCBI taxonomy): domain Bacteria; kingdom Bacillati; phylum Bacillota; class Bacilli; order Caryophanales; family Paenibacillaceae; genus Brevibacillus; species Brevibacillus sp. The sequence goes on along the minus strand of NZ_DOTK01000034.1, from coordinate 86,510 downwards.
TGGGAGATGACAGACGTTCCCATAATGCCCATGACAGCCACCTGGATGCCGCCGGAAAAGATCGAATACAGAATGCTGAGCACGAGGTAGATCGCAAACAATCGCCAAAAATTTCCTTTTGTCAAATTCCAGCTTTTGTCGATCCCGATGCCGTTTCTTTCAAACAGGACGAGCGGCAGGTAAAAGCTCCATCTGAGCAGGAAATAACCCGGGACGAGAACGATTCCGGCCAAAAACAAGATGTAGCCGAACAAAAAGACAACGATAAAAATAAACGGACTCAACGTGCTGTCGGAATCGAAGAACGTTTCGATCGAATTTCCGGTAGCCAGCACCAGCAAGAAGCCGATGAGCATAAAGACGAGCAGAAAACCGATCGTCAAGGCGACTGCCAGCAAGCCGTAAACAATCGTGCTCCCCACAAGCGGCCAAAATCTGCCCAATGCTTGCTTCAATCCCGCCTTCAAATCAACAGGCTGTTCCTCCAACGCAGACTTCGTCATGAACGTGGCACCCGCGATCAATTGCGGATAGGCAACAACCATCGTCAACGGCGCAACGACGAACGCATACAGAAGCATCATGGCTACGTTTTGGGTGAGCAAATCTTCCTGACCACCAAACTTTTCACCCATTGCTTCCCAAAATTCCAGCCCTTCCGTATCCTGCATGAGCAGCGGAATGCTGCTGACATCGATCAGGAGCAACTGCTGCACCAGCAGAAAAGGACCAAACCAAATAAGAGCCAGGAGAAAGAACGCTCCGAAGTGCTGACGGTAAACGTTAAAGCTTTTGTCCAATAATTTCCCCACTCCCATTGGGGTCATTGGCATTTGATTCATGGTAAATCCTCCATCTCTCTTTTTGAGATTACCTGAATAGTATACACGATTTTCCATTTGATTTTAAAAATTTCCGCTAAATTTACCGATGTTTTCCTGCCTGATTTTCGTTCTCTGCGGGTATTTGTCCATTTCGGTCCGTTTTTGTGCTGAATAGGATAAAGCAAGACAGTAGGAGGTGTATTCTCTTGAAATCAGCCAAAAAGAAGGCCAGAGCGAAGTCAGCCGCGAGCAGCAGACGCCGTCAGCCCGGTAGCCGGACTGCCAACCGCTTGCTAGACAGGCTGCACCGAATCGTCCGCCTCCACGTGCGCGCTCCTCAGGTGAAAGTGACGACGCCTGCTCCTCATGTATCCGTCACCAGCGCCACCCCGACCGTTCAGGTAGAAGCGCCAATCGTCCAGTTCGAAGCGCCCAAGCCGTTGGTCATTCCCGCTCCGATTGTCAAAGTGGACGTAGAAGCAGAGGATACTCCCGAGCAGGAAAGCGTGGCTGGACTGCGCAAGGAACTGCAAAAATGCATGCGGCAAAACCGGACCATCGAAGTGATCCTTACTTCCGACTGGGGGCCGGACAGCCGCCCTTATCGGGTCGGACAACTAAAGAGAGTAGACGATGGAATCATCGAGCTTGCGCTGGACGCCAACCACGGAACTTGTATTCTCATTCCGCTGAACCGCATTGCCGCGATCATCCCGGATGCTCCACCTCCGGCCGAGGCATTTGCCACGCACGAAGAAGACGAGGCTGAACCCGTCGTATTGAAAGTGATCGAAGGATCGGCAAAAGCTTTGTAAGGTACGCGCCTTCCCCCGTTCTCCCACTCCTTTGCCTCATGCGACGTCCTCTTTATGCAAAAACACCCCAGGAGTGGGAGCTGCTTTTTGCAGCGACAGCTTTTGTTGTTTTGGACAAGCTCTCGAAGGCTTGAATAAGAAAACGTAGGCTTGTCTTTTCTGCGAGAAAAAAAACGAGCCATAGCCCACTTCTCCGATCCCGTCTCGTGAAAGTGGGCATTTGTCTCCCGTCAGTTTTCAAACGACAAGCTCCTCCATACATCCAGCACTTCCTCGGCCACCCGATTCCACGTAAAGCGTTGCTCTGCCAGTTTCCTGCCGCTGTTGCCCATTTTGCGCTGCAACTCACGACTGGCGAGCAACTGTTTCAACTGGGTGGCAAACGACTGCGGATTCTCCGGTTCTTCCACCAAAAGCCCGTTTCCTCTGATGATGACTTCTGCGTTTCCACCGCGCTTCGTCGTCACAAACGGCAACCCTGCGGCCATCGCTTCGTAATGGACGCGAGCAAGCGGCTCCTCCCACTGCGAAGGACAGACGAAAATATCTCCCGCCCAAAACCAGTGGTGAATGTTTTCTGCTGCCACATATCCAGTCGTAATGACCGGAATCGGCAAACGATCGGCGAGCGCGCGTACATACGCTACGTAATCGCTGATCTTGTCGACGCTGTACCACGAACCGCCTACGAGCACCAGCGCCAGATTGTCATGATGGGCACCAAGCTCATTCATCGCCCGCACCAGAATGTCCGCCCCTTTTTTCGGGGTGAGCCTGCCGACGAACAAAATGACTTGCTTGTTTCCCAAATTGTGCGCAGTCCGCAGTTCCTGACGAATTTTTCGCGCGGTCTGCGAGCTTTCCCACGGTACGAACGTCTGCAAATCGACGCCTGAATAGATCGTGCGCAGCTTGCCTTGGGCTTGCGGGTAGAGCGACGCGATGACGCGGCCGACATAATCGCTGATCGTGATGATTTTTGATGTGCTGGCAATGGCTTGCGCCGCGTCCTCCGGAGAGATTTTGGCGGCATCAAACATGTCGTTGTGCATGCTCAACACGATTCGCGCATTCGGGCACACTTCCCGAATCATCGGCACGAGCCGCGGCCGATTGAACACGTGGATGACATCGTACGCATTCGCCCGCAAAAACGCGAGCACTTCCTGCGCGTAGATTTCGAACACGCCGAGTCCGTGCACACGCGCATAACGGACGTTCCGCACCCTTTCGTCCATGGCGAGAGTCGGGTCAGACGTCCCGAGAATGGTCAAATCATGGTGCTGTCCCAGCGTGTCCGCGATTCCCGCTATATACGTCTGGATCGCACCGCCCCGCACCGGAGGAACGGGCAGTTTTTCCGTACAGATCATGACTACCTTCATCCGAATTCTCCTTTCCTATTGCGACTCACAGCATGTTTCTGCCTGTTTTTTGCGCTTTTGCCGAACGCGGCTTTTTTGCTTGGCTGCTGGCTGATTTCCGGCTTGGAGCTGCCGTTTTTTTGTATGGATGCGTGACGGCTGCATGCTGAGTTTTCCGGGGAGAACCGGACTTTGCTACCACTTGGTTCCCTGCTTTTGCTTTTTCGCTCGTTTTGGGAGACTTGTTGAGCGGTTTTTTTGCTTGCAGCTTTGTAATTGCTTTTTTGGCAACCGCTTTTTTGTTCGTTGCGCTTTGTTTGCTTCCCTGACTGGACGCTTTCTTCTTGACTGGCTTATCTCCCGTCTTTGCACGTTTTGCGGGTGCTACTTTTGCTTTCAGGCGCGGGCCTTGTTGCTTGGCAGGCTCCGCTTTTTCAACGGGTGTAACAACCGGGGCCTTGATGAACCAGCCTGACGGAGGAGTAGTTGTTTGGACAGCAACCGGAGTGCGTTCTTTTTCTTGCTTGATCGGCTCTTTGCGCGTTTCCGGCCGCGCCTTTTCTCGCTCCTTCGGCTCCTGCGGCTTCTTCACTGTAGCGGCGCGGATCGGCTCAGGCTCAGGAATGCGCAGCGCCTTTTTCGCCTTGACTTCGTCTGGCTTGTTCTCGACCTTCGCTTTGGGTCGGCGGGCGTCTGCTGCCAGTACCGCTTTTTCTTCCGCGACAGGCACAAGCACTTGACTTTGCTCTGGAACTTGACTTTGAGCAGGAAGCTGCATTTGGTCAGCAAGCTGCCAGTTGGCCTGATTCTCTGTACTCGCAAGCGATTGCCGTTCCGGTGAACGCGGTACAACCACTTGCGTGTAATCGCCTGGCTGGTATTGACTGCTGTCTTTGGCCAACTCCGCAAGTGCCTGGTCTTTTGTCTGATCGGTTGCCACAACCCGCTGCAAAATACCCTCTGCCTCGGTGTTCAGGAAGGTGACCGGATCGTAAAACATTTCTTTTAAATGCTTGTAAAATTCGTTTGGCACGGACATATCGAGCAGCAAGATTTCGAAGGACTCACGATCGAGCGGGTTCGCCCGGTGATACGCTTCGATCATCCCTCTCATCCATGTCACGTCCCAGACACCCATGTCGTCCATCGTGCTGGTAATCAGCTTCCGCAGGTCGCGAAACGGCAAGTCGTACGCCACGCCGTCCAGGTCGATAACCCACAGTCCGCCAGGTCCGTTCTGTCCATTGGACCAGCCGTAGTCCTGGTGAACCAATCCCCAGTGCGGCTCGCCCATTTGCACCATTTTCGGATAGGAAGATGCTTTCAGCCGCTCCAGTGCTGCGATTGCTTGCTGTTCGTATTTGTCGACGACCGCCAAGATCGGACCGCTTGCCGCCGTTTCCCGATACGCTTTGGCCATTTCACGCATCCAGCCGATTTTTTTGGCGATCTTTTGATAGTAGTTGGGCCAGCGATACAGACGGGAAGAGTTTTTGGCCCCTGCTGGCGGCACGTACCCTTTGGTGTGCCGATGAAATTCGCCCAAGCCGTAGCACAGCTCCTGCGCCCCTGTCAGGTCGACTTTGGCCGCTGGTTCAAGGGAAATCCAGTCGGTGACAATCCACAGCTTTCCGCCCTTCTCCACAAACAGCTTCCCGTCCCTGGCCGGAATCAGCGCTGGCACCCTTGCTCCCTGCCTGACTACGTATTCCTGCAAACCTACGCTGTAGAGGCTTCTCTCTGGTGTCCGGTGGAGCACTTTCAGACTGCGCGGGCCTTTGTTCGTCTCGATTCGCCAGATGGCACCGCCTTTGTCAGGCTTCGAGGTAATCAATGTCCTGTTGTGAACGGTCATGTCGTATTCCTTTATGACAAGCTCAGCGACTGCATCTACTTCCGGAGGTACTTGCATATCCCAATCGACAGGAGTGGGCTCGCTTCCATCTCTAGTGTCCCATGGTTTGATCACATACTGTTCCATTCCATTCCCCCCGTGTTCCTAATTCAAGCGCTCACCTTCTTCATAAAATATTCGTGTATACAGGTTGACGAAACGGACAAATATCCTTGGCAGTTTGCCAATTCCTCCAACGAAAAAGCGACCCGTTCTGCGCAACTTGGCAGACTGGCCGCTTTTTGGTCATATCATCAAAATTTCCCGCAGGTCTTCTTCGCTCATCGTCGAAATCGCTGCTTCTCCGGGGGCGATGACTTCCTCGATCAAATGCTTTTTCTTTTGCTGCAACTCGTACATCTTTTCTTCGACCGTCCCTTGAGCCACCAGTCTGATGACCTGGACGACCCTTTTCTGGCCGATCCGGTGCGCCCGGTCTGCTGCCTGCTCCTCAACAGCCGGATTCCACCACAAATCGTACAAAATGACCGTGTCCGCTCCCGTCAAATTCAGACCCGTCCCCCCTGCCTTCAACGACATGAGGAACAAGTCGCATTCTCCGTCGTTGAATCGGTTGCACAGTTCAATCCGTTCGGCGGCTGGCGTGTTGCCATCCAGGTAAAAAAACGGAATGCCGTGATCGCCAAGCTCCCGACCAATGATGGCGAGCATCTCCGTGAACTGCGAAAAGAGCAGGACGCGCTTGCCTGCGCCGAGACATTCTTCCAACACCTCAAGCAATTGCTCGAATTTGGCGGAGCTGCCTTCGTAGCCTTCAACAAACAGGGCTGGATGACAGCACAGCTGGCGAAGTCTGGTCAAGCCCGCCAAAATCTTGATCCGGTTTTTGTCAAAAGTTTGTTCGTTCAAATGCTTCACAGCGTCTTGTTGCAGCTTGGCCAAATAGGCGATGTACAGCTTTTGCTGCTCCGGCAGAAGCGCCGTCGCTTGCAAGGTTTCGATTTTTTCCGGCAGCTCCTGCAAGACCTCTGATTTCAGCCTGCGCAGCAAAAACGGTCTGGCCCGCTTGGCGATGACTTCTCTTGGCAAGTCCTGAAAAGCTTTGCGCTGGGGAAACAGCTCGGGAAACACAACGTCGTAGATCGACCACAGTTCCTCCAGCCTGTTTTCGATCGGCGTTCCGGTCAAGGCAAAGCGCTGCCCGGCCTGAATGCTCTTCACAGCCTGCGCCGTCTGGGTAGTATGGTTTTTAAACGCCTGCGCCTCATCCAAAAACAGCGTGTGAAACGTGCGCTCGGCATATTCGGCGTAATCCCTGCGCAAAAGCGGGTAAGACGTGATCAGCACATCCACCGCTTCCGCTTCCTCGCGCGCCGTATTCCGTTCCTGCCGACTCCCGTCCACGATGCGGACTACAAGCTCCGGAGCGAACTTGTTCAACTCGTTGCGCCAGTTGTACAGAAGCGAGGCAGGCGAAACGATCAGGATCGGTTGTTTGCGGCTGCGAATGTCGGGGAGCTTGGCTACCATGTACGCGATGCTTTGCACCGTTTTGCCAAGCCCCATATCGTCCGCCAAAATGCCGCCAAAACCGTAATGGGCGAGCGTCATGAGCCATTGGAAGCCGAACTTCTGGTAGTCGCGCAAAACTGGTTCCATCCTGTCCGGTACGCGGAAGTCGAGGTTGTCCGGGTTGCGCATATTTTCCAGAAAGCTGCGCAACGTTTTCCCGAACTGCACCGTCTTGTCCTGCGGCGTGTCCAGCAAGCGCAAGCCGTGCAGCATCGGCAGCGAAAAGCCGCTGGCGATCCAGTTGGCGTGGCGCACTCCGATTTCGTCGACAAGCTGGTTGATCCGCTCAAATTCTTTCGTCTCCAAAGGCAAGAGCGCCCCTGTAGGCAGGCGGTAATATTTGCGCTTTTCTTCCAAAGCGAGCAGCAATTGCTTGATTTCAGTAGGCGGGAAGCCTTCCACGTCAAAGCGGACTTCCAGCCAATTCGTCCGCTCATTGATCTCTACCTTGACCTTTGGCGGAACGTGCATGGAAGCCAGCCTCAGCTTGACCGCCGTGGTCGCGTACACTTTGCACCATTTTTCCAGCTCGGGCACGACCGTGTGCAAAAATTCGTATTCGGCTTCCTCGTCATCGAGAAAATAGCCCGCTTCCGTCTGGACGAAGGCGCTTTGTTCCATCAGCTCCAAAATCCGCTGCTCCTTCTCTCCGTCGCGCATCAAGATCAGATCGTTGTCTCTGTTCTGTCCATTCGTGTCTGTGACAAGCGGATTGATGACGATATCGCCGTACTGAAATTCCAGTCCGGCCAGCAGCCGATCGCGTATCCGGTCGAGATAGAGCCTCGCCTTCAACTGGGTCTGCACGATCCGGTCGGCAACAGGCTGGGCAATGCGGACGCTGCCAAGCTTCATCAAGCCCGGAACGACCTTGGTCATGAATGGCTCCATTTGCTCTTTCGGAACGACGATGTCCTGTCTTTGATGCGCTTCCAGCATTTGTTTCAACTGCTGCAGGTTGTTGCAGGCATCTGTTGACTGCTTCATCCACACGCCGTCATGCAAAATACATCCGTATTCACGAAGCACGGTCAAACCGGACAAGCCCTCGACGGTCAAACGGTATTCGGCTTCGCTGTCACCCGCATCGAATGCAAACTGCAACGGCACCTTCCCGGTTTGCGCCTGAAACGTTTCATACGTCTGCTCGCCCTGTACGACGCGCACGCCAGGAGCTTTGAGCAGGTGAGCGAACAAGCTGTCCCAGGCAAAAGGCGGGACAATCAGCGTTCGCTCCGAGCCTGCCGCTTTTGCCTCCTGATAGCTGTATCCTGCTGTCTCGCGGTACAGCTTTTCATGATGATAGACGTGAACAAGCTCTTCCATGATCGGTTCATGCGCCTGCAAAAAGCGATAACACTTCGGCTCGTAAGTAAAATGGGCGGAAAAGGCGTACGGCTCCCCTTTTTCCATTTTCGCCAGGAAGTCCCGAATGTTTTTGACGACGTACAGCCGTTTTGGTCCCAGCTTCAGCTCGATTCCGATCACCGCTTTGCGATAGCCGTACGGCACGATTTTGCAAATGATTTCCGCTTCCAGTACCGCCCGCTCGTCAAGCAGTACCTTCCTCATGCTTGTCCCCTGCCGTCTTGCTCCGCCAAACAAGTCGAGGATGCCCTGTGTCAATTGATCGTCCCGGTCTGCCGTCGCGCTTTCCCTGGAAGCTGGCGTGTTCACGCGGCTCCCTTTTGGCGAAAACTCATCCTGCGGCAGATCACGCACAGTCAACAGCACAGCCGCAATATGCTGGCAATACTGTTCATAGGAACGCAGCGCAGGACAGCTGCACGTCGCCACGATCCCTGCCTCATCCCCTTCCATATGTACCTGGTAGTCGTGTTTGCCTGCCTGAACGGTTGCCCGAACGATCATCGGCTCAGGCTGAAACGTATCGACGCTCACCTTTTGCGAGCGATAAAAGGCTTTGCCCCGCTCGTAGGAGAGGCGACCGCACCATTCTTTGATTTTTTGATGGCTGATTGAAAAGCTCATGGCCTGTACCTGCTTCCTAAAATATGTTTCATGATAGCAGATTTCGAAAGAAAAAAGATACGCCTTGGCGAGCGTATCTTTTTTCGCTATATCGAATGATTAATCTTCGTCCTCGTCATCTTCGTCGTCGTTGTCTTCCAAGACCGGATCTTGATTCCGCGAGAAGATCCATTTTTTCTTCGTGCCATCTTCGTATTCCACTTTTACTTCGATTTCTTCAATGTCCTCGTCCTCACCAACGGCGTCACGCAAATACCGCAACCAATCCATGACTACACCTCCTGGTACCGGATGATTTCATACAGCCTCGTCAGCGGCTTTCCCGTCGACATTGATACTATATGACGGCTGCCGCTTGCATGTATGGTTGATTGTCCCTTTTGTGCGCGTAGATTTTTACACATCTTGCCACCTCGCTCTGGCTGATCGATGTCGCCATGCGCTTCGCAGCTGTTACATATTTGCAGATGGACTGGACAAACTTTGGATGGAAACGTCTGCGAGACCGTCATGACGATATGGACAAAGAAGGGAGTATCGCATCATGAAAGCACACTGCACAAGGCTCCTCAGAACGGGTGTCATTCTCATGCTTGCGTTGGCGTTCACCTTGCCGCTTTCCGCGGCGGTCGCCTATCAGGATCACCCGTACCATTTCGGCTTCAAAAAGAGCAAAAATGGACAGCTTCCTTCTATTAACGAGGAAGGCTTTAAAGGAATCGTGGATCGGCACGGCGCGGTTTTTTTGGGCGACACCAGCAAAAAAGAGCTGTACTTGACGTTTGACAACGGATATGAAAACGGCTTTACCCCGGCCATTCTTGACACGCTTCAGGCGAAAAAGGTCCCTGCTATCTTTTTCGTGACCGGACATTACGTGAAGGAGCAGCCTGAGCTGTTGAAACGGATGACAAAGGAAGGGCACCTGATTGGCAATCACTCCTGGAGTCACCCTGACATGACCACCGTACCGAACGAAAAGATCAAGGAAGAGCTGAATCGGGTGAAAGAAGCCGTCAGCCAAGTGACCGGACAGGCGACCATGCGCTATCTCCGCCCCCCGCGGGGAATTTTTAGCGACCGGACTCTCGCGGTCAGCAAGGAACTCGGCTACACCAACGTCTTTTGGTCAGTTGCCTACAAGGACTGGGATACAAAAGTACAGCGCGGTTCCCGCTTCGCCTTCGACAGCGTAATGGGACAGCTGCATCCGGGAGCGGTGATTCTTTTGCACTCCGTCTCCAAGGACAATGCCGACGCGCTCGGCTCGATCATTGACGAAGCTCGCAAGCGCGGCTACGAGTTCAAGAGTCTTGACCAACTGCCGCAACATCAGCAAAGCTCCCCATAAAAAGCTTTGGACGAGATCAACAGGCTGCACCGCCCGCATGCGCGATAGCCTGTTGCTTCTGTCAGCAACAAAAAAACTCCCGCTGCCTCGTTTTGCACAAGGGCGGGAGTTTTCTTGCGTTTGCTGCTTCTACTGGCGATCCAACAGGGAAGCGCCGGCGATGCCCGGGTGGGTCATCTCGAACGGGTCCAAAATGAGATCGAGTTCTTCTTCTGTCAGGACGTTGTACTGCAAGCACAGCTCGCGCACCGATTTTCCGGTGAGGATCGCTTCGCGCGCGATGCGGGCAGCCGTTTCATAGCCCAGATGCGGGTTGACAGCCGTGATCACACCTACGCTTTTTTCTACATATTCTTTCATGCGCTCGCGGTTTGCTTCGATGCCTTCCAGGCAGTAGCGGGTGAACGCGCGGAACGCGTTGTCCATGATGCTGATCGATTGCAGCAGGTTGAAGACAAGCACTGGCTCCATCACGTTCAGTTCCAGTTGGCCCGCTTCGGAAGCCAAGCAGATCGTGTGGTCGTTTCCGATTACTTGGAAGGCTACTTGATTGAGCACCTCGGCCATAACCGGATTGACTTTACCTGGCATGATAGAAGATCCTGGCTGACGTGCTGGCAGCGAGATTTCGCCCAGTCCGGCACGCGGTCCGGATGCCATCAGACGCAGGTCGTTGGCGATTTTTGACATGTTCATCATGCAAACTTTCAATGCAGCAGACACTTCTGTGTACGCGTCTGTGTTTTGCGTCGCATCTACCAGGTGCTCCGCCCCTACGAGCGGGAAGCCGCTGATGGTTGCCAAATGCTCGACAACGGTTGTAATGTAGCGCGGATCGGCATTCAAGCCTGTCCCTACAGCGGTCGCGCCCATGTTCACTTCGTACAAATGCTGGCGAGATTGCTTGATCCGCTTGATGTCGCGTTCCAGCACGCGGCGATACGCTTCAAATTCCTGGCCGAGACGGATCGGAACCGCGTCTTGCAAGTGCGTGCGCCCCATTTTGATGACGTCGTCAAACTCTTTTGCTTTCTGGCCAAATGCATCGTGCATGGACTCCATCGTTACGAGCAGTTTTTCCAGCAAGTCGAGCGTCGCGATATGAATCGCAGTCGGGAATGCGTCGTTGGTCGACTGCGACATGTTGACATGTGTATTTGGACTGAGATGGAAATAATCTCCTTTTTTCTCTCCGATAAGCTCAAGACCGCGGTTGGCGATCACTTCATTGGCGTTCATGTTAATAGATGTTCCCGCACCACCCTGGATCGGGTCCACGATAAATTGATCGTGCCATTTCCCTTCAATGATCTCCTGCGCGGCAGTCACAATCGCATTGCCCAGTCGCGGATTCAGACGGGAAACCTCCATATTCGCAAGGGCTGCTGCTTTTTTTACCATAGCCATTGCGATGATCAGGGAAGAATGAAGACGGTATCCGGTAATCGGGAAGTTCTCTGTTGCCCGCATGGTTTGGACACCATAATAGGCATCTACAGGAATTTCTTTTTCACCAAGAAAGTCTTTTTCCGTGCGAAATGTTTGTTGTACCATTCTTATCAGACCAGCTTTCTAGGAATAGTGGTTAATGCTACCTCCCCATTCTAGCACAGAATCGGAGTGGTATGACCAGTAGTTTGAAACACAATTTGGCTTTTTTACGTCATACTAAGAGCAAGACTCGCCATATCTCTACAGAATCGAGGGGTACGTTTATGAAAAAACTTCTTTTTGTCTTGTTGACCGTCGGCCTGTTGCAAGGCTGCACCAGCTCTCCCCCTGCCCCGGAAACTCCGCCTGCAACCACGCAGCCCGAGACTCCGGCACAGCCTGAGACGCCTGCTCCCTCTAACCCGCAAACTCCGGCTGAAAAACCGCCTGCCGAGCAGCCTGAAACAAAAGAAACGGTATATGCCAATGATATTTTTCGCAATGTCACCGTGAAAAAAACGGGGGAAGACACGTTTGAAGTCAAAGGGCAAGCGCAAGTGTTTGAAGCAGTCGTCAATTACGTCGTGGAGGATGGGCACAACGAATTGACCCAAGGCTTTTTCCAAACCTCCTCCGGCGCTCCCGAATGGGGCGACTTCACCCAGACGGTCAAGGTGAAAAAAGCCGAGCCGAACAGCACGCTCATGCTCATCCTGTTCGAAGCGAGCGCCAAGGACGGCAGCCGCCGGAGTGAACTGATCATTCCTCTGCCGGAAAAGTAGTTCGCTCGGCGTGATTTCGTTCTCCCCTTGTCCTGCCATCTGGATTATAATGGGAGAGATTCATGATATGTGGGGAGGATGACTGTCGGATGAAAAAGACTGCCTTGCTCGTTGTCGATGTGCAAAACCTGCTCGTGGAATACTGTCACCAAGGCGAGGAAATCGTTGAACGGATCAAACATTTGATCGCCGAGGCGCGAACTCGCGAGCTTCCTGTTCTCTACGTGCAGCATAATACCGGAGAAACGGATGAACTGGCTCTCGGATCGCCAGGGTGGGAAATTCCCGCTTCCATCAAGCCGGAAGAAACCGATCCGGTGTTTCATAAAATGGCGCCCGACTCGTTTTATGAAACAGGCTTGCATGAAAAGTTGCAGTCACTCGCCATTGAAAAGTTGATCATTGCCGGGTTCCAGACGAACTATTGTATTGATACAACGAGCAGAAGTGCCATCTCTCACGACTATGACGTGATTCTCGTCGGAGATTGCCACTCTACCACTGACACTTCCGTCCTCAAGGCACCAGACATCATCGCCCACCACAACAATACATTGAGTGGCTTTGGCAGCCCTAAACATGCCATCACAGTCAAACAATCAGCCTCGCTTTGGGAAGCCTAGTTTGCTTGCACGCCCACGCCAAAAACCATTGGACGCCATGCGCCAATGGTTTTTTCCATATTTTCCAATTCGCTCGAATGTGTGGTATCCTTTTTTAGGAAGTTTCCCCCGAAATTCAAAAACCCTCCCGCTTGGAGAGGGCCTTGACTGTCAGACATCTATTTATTCGTGTCGCAACATGCTGACTTGCGTCGTGCTGCTACTTTTGCTCGCTTTGTTCTTCTTTGTAGCACTCCATGCAGAGGGCACCATTGTTCTCGATTTCGTACTCTGTCAAGCGAGCCTGGCAGGATTTGCATTGTTTTTCTGTGAGCACCAAGTTCAAGACTATATCTCCTCTCAATGATGTACGTTAGTCTATTTAGATTATAACCGAAGATTGATATGGAATAAGCAGCTTTGTGTTAAAATTTCGTGAATTCTTTCAATTACAAAGGGAAAAGCTTGCACTCGCCTTGCAACTGGCTTGCCCAGCTTTTCCTTTTACATAAACAGATAAACAGACACCGCCTGGGAGGCTTTCATGAACTCGCCTTACTTTTCGCTCTTCATCTCCGGTGCGCCTTTTCAACTCTTTTCGCTGTCGCACCTCATCGCCTTGCTTGCCACTTTTGGCACAGCGCTCCTGCTTTACTTGCTTCGTCACCGCCTGCAAGCACCTGCTGCCAAGCGGACGATCCGCTTTTCACTGGCTGGGCTGCTGCTGCTGACGGAAGTGGGCTTTCAGCTCTGGCATGTCTATACGGGAAGCTGGTCGGCTGCCTACACTTTGCCGTTGCAGTTGTGCAGCGTCACTTTGTTGCTTGCGATCGTCATGCTGCTTTCGAGAAGCTACAGCTTGTTTGAAGTCACGTTTTTTGCGGGCATTGGCGGTGCAGCGCAGGCATTGATTACGCCAGAACTGTTTTACCCGTTCCCGCACTTCCGCTTTTGGCATTTTTTTCTCGCTCACGCAGGGATCGTTCTCGCCTGCCTGTACATGACGTGGGTCGAAGGCTATCGCCCGACTTACCGCTCCGTCTGGAAGACGATGGGCTTGCTGAACGGGCTGTTGGTCGCGGCACTCGCCGTGAACAGCTGGACAGGAGGCAATTATTTGTTTGTCTCGCACAAACCTGAAAATCCCAGCCTGATCGACTTCCTCGGCCCGTATCCGTGGTACATTCTCTCGCTTGAAGGAGTTGCCTTCGCGATTTTTTCGCTCATGTACTTGCCGTTTCTGCGAAAAAAACAAGCGGCGGTGCCCGCCACGCGCGATTTGCCGTCGTAATGCCAACTTATCCTTGTTCGCGCACCCACTCGGTTACGACCTGCAAAAAGCGCTTCGCTGCGGGCGACTGCTTCTCAAACGATGTCGCTGCCACGCCGAGAGAACGATAATGCTCCCCTTCCAGCGGAATCATGCGGATGTTGGGCGGGAGGCGAAACAGGATCATCTCCGGGAGAATGCTGATTCCCAGGCCGTTTTGCACCATGGCGATAATGGCGTGGTCGTCGCCCACTTCGTACTTCACGCGCGGCTGTAGCTTATACATGGCGAGCAGCCTCTGAATATCGTTGTCGCAGCCTGCTTTTGGCATGATAAACGTTTCTTCCGCCAGACGGCTGACGTGCACCCGCTCTTCCTCGTAGAGCGGGTGCTCCTTCGTTACGAGCAAGTACAGCTGGTCCTTTTTCAACGGGATGGATTCCAATTCCTCAGTCGTCGGCAACGAGACGAAGCCCATGTCGACCTCCCCCGCCTGAATCCAGCTTTCGATCCCGTCGTAATAGCCTTCCAGCAGCTTGACTTCGATGGCGGGATACTGGTCCTGAAACCGTTTCAAAATGCCCGGCAGCCATTGGGTGGACACGCTGGTGAACGTCCCGATTCTGACTGTCCCCACTTCCATGCCGTTGATCGCATGAACTTCTTGCTTCATCCGCTCTTGGGCGTGCAGCATCTCGCGCATATAAGGGAGCAGCCGCTCGCCGTTGCTCGTCAGACTGATGCCGGAACGACCTCGCGTCAAAATGGAAAACCCAAATTCCCGCTCCAGACTTGCCAGGGCGTGACTGATCGCGGATTGCGTCAAGCCGAGAATTTCGCCCGCCCTGGTCAAGCTCCCCGATTCGATCACGGTGACAAACACTTCGTACTTGCTCAGGCTCATCTTGCTCTCCCACCTTTTGCATTAAAACTTTTCATGAAAAGCATGATAAACATTCATTTTTCTTATTCAAACATTACTCGTATACTGAGTATTGCGCAATACGAATACTTCATGGTCGCGCCTGGTCAACCGGGCAAGGAGGCACAAATGAAACCGCAAGTAAAAGCCGATCTGGCAATGCTGCTGGTTACCCTGTTTTGGGGATCGTCTTATTTGTTTATGCAAATGGGCTTGCAAGATTTGGAGACGTTTAACCTGATCGCCATCCGCTTTGGCATTGCTTTTGTTTTGGCGGCAGCGATTTTTCACAAGCGGTTGCGCAGCACCAGCCGTAAAACATTGCTGCACGCCTCGATTCTCGGCACGCTCCTGTTTGGCGTGTTTGCCACGATTACAAACGGGGTCAAATCGACGACGGCTTCCCAAGCCGGGTTTTTGGTCAGCCTGACGGTCATTTTCGTCCCGCTGCTGTCGATTTTGTTTCGCCACCGCCCGGAAAAGCGCGTGTTTGTCGGGGCGGGACTCGCCATGGTCGGCATCGGTCTAATGACGCTCAACACCGAACTGCGGATCAGCCAAGGCGATCTGCTGTGTATCGCCGGAGCGCTCTGTTACGCCATGCACATTACCGTGACAGGCAGATTTGCCTCCTTTTCGGACACGATTCAACTCGGCATTTATCAGCTTGGCTTCACCGCCTTGCTCGGTTTCGTTTTTTCCTGTTTGTTCGAATCGCCTGTGTTGCCGCATTCGACAGAAGGCTGGGTCGCTGTGCTCGCTCTCAGTATTTTGTGCAGTGCCATCGGCTTTGTCGTCCAGACGGTGGCTCAAAAATATACGACCGCGACTCATACCGGACTGATTTTTTCACTGGAGCCTGTATTCGCTGCCCTGTTTGCCTCTTTGTTCGCTGGCGAGATTTTGACCACGCGCGGGTATATTGGCGCAGCACTTGTACTTGCCAGCGTGCTGATTGCGGAAATCGATCTGGGCAAATGGCTGCGCAGCAAGCGGCAGACCCGTTTGTCAGCCTGACGAGGTTGTTCGTTGTTCGCGAATTTGCCCATACAAAAACCGGCTCCTTGTGCGCCCTGCCCCCAAGTGTTGATACGTACAACCTGGAGGTGCAGCGCATTTTCGAAGAGCCGGTTTTTCGTTGATGCTTCCTGGGCATCTGAGCTTTCGTTAGCTGCTATAGCAAACTTTTCCGCCAATGACCGTCATGACGGCTTTCGTCGTGAGCAATTCATCCGGATCGATCGTGAACAAGTCCTTGGAATAAACCGTCATATCCGCATATTTTCCGCGAGACAGCGTTCCTTTTACTTGCTCCTCGTTTGTCACCTGAGCGCCTCCCAGTGTAAACAAATGGAGCGCTTCTTCCATCGTCAATTTTTCCTCCGGGAGGTAGCCGCCGTGTGTTTCGCCCGGAGCCTTGCGCGTCACGGCCGCGTGAATGCCCAGCAACGGATCGATCGGTTCCACTGGCGTATCTGATCCTGCCGCGCAAATAATTCCCTTGTTCATCATCGTCCTCCAAATGTACGAGTCCTGGATGCGCTCTTCTCCCACACGGTCGATCACCCACGGGAAGTCGCCTGCGAGGAAGCGCGGCTGAATGTCGGCAATCCGGCTTGGCTGATTCAGTCTCTCCAGCAAATCCGGGCGCAAAATTTGCGTATGGATCAATCTGTCCCGATACGCGACGGTCGGAAACTGATCCAGACTGTCGAGCACCATTTCCAGGGCCTTGTCGCCAATCGTATGCACCGCAATCGGCATGCCGAGCTGACGCGCCTGCCGGACAAGCTCGGTCAGCTCTTCCTGTTCGTGTACCGGGTACCCGCTCGTCGATGGATCGTCTGCGTACGGTGCGGACAAGTAAGCGGTTCTGCGCCCCAAAGCCCCGTCTGCGAAAATTTTCACCGCGCCAATCTGTACGTGGCTGTTTCCATAGCCGGCGGTCATGTTCAGGTCGCGCAGCTCATGCATGTGCGGGTAGTAAACGAGCAGATGGGAGCGCAGCGCAAGCTCTTCCCCGTTGATCAGCTCGTCGTAAAGGCGATACGTCTGCGCCAGTCCGTTCAGTTCGCGCAAGTCTTCTGTATGCGCTCCGGTCAAGCCGTGCTGCATCGCGTAGCGGATGGAGCTGCGCAAGCTTTTTTTCAATGTATCGTAATCAGGGCGCGGAATATGCTTGGTGATCAGATTGGAAGCCGTTTCGAGGAGCATCCCTGTCGGCTTTCCGGTGAGCGAATCGCGCACGATCACTCCGCCAGCTGGCACCTCGATGTCAGGATGATATCCGGCAAGCTCCAGCGCTTTTGTATTGACCAGATTCGCATGTCCGCAAATGCGCGGCAAAAAGATCGGGCAATGCGGCGCAGCGGCATCAAGCTCCTCGATGCTCGGGATTCCTCCGCCGTCGACAAACAGATTCTCGTCCCAGCCAAAGCCTTGTATCCATTCATTCGCTTTTGTCTCATTCGCCTTTTGTCGGATGAGGTACAGCATTTCATCCTTCGATTTCGCCTCGCGCAAGTCGAGCTGCAAAAAGGTCAGCCCCAGCCAGCCCAAGTGCAGATGACTGTCGATCAGCCCCGGTGTTGCCGTGCAGCCTTGCAAATCGATCACTTGCGCATCGCTGCGTCCGTATTGCAGCAGCATATCCGCATCGCTGCCCAAATCGTGGACGATCCCGTCACGAACAACGAGAGCCTCCACAAACAAATGCCGCGAATCCCCTGTATAGATGCGTCCGTTTTTGAAAATGGTCGTCGCCATGTATGCTCCTCCTCGTGGATGTACGATCCGTATTCTTGCTCGCCTTCCCCTCTCCTTATTTGTTTGCCGCTCACCTTTTTCCTTCCTATTCTGAAAAAAACTTCGCCGATGACGGAAACGCAAGGAAAAAAACGGTACTTTCGCCGATTCCTGTTGAAAGCCCGCCAGGAAGGGTACGTTATGTTCAACTCTTATTTTTGAAGCGGGGTGATCGTATGCAGCAAAAAACGAAGAACCGCCTTCCTGCCTTTTTTCCGGCGATGAACAGCATCTCTTCAAAAGCGCCTGGCTCCGCTGCTCCGAAATCTCCCAAGCCCGGCGAACTGGACAACCAGGCTCGGCTTTTGTTGTTGGTGAATGGATTGTTCATCGCTGCCGGCGCTCTCTCCGGTACGTTCGTGAACGTTTATTTGTGGAAGGTGAAAAGTCAGTTTGCGCCCATCGCCTGGTTTACATTTGCTACCCATTTGGCTGGCGCCCTGACCTTTTGGCTCGCTGGCGCGTACGTCAAGCAGTTCAACAAAATGAACATCCTGCGCGCGGGGATGGCCGGGTCGGCGCTTTTTTACTTGCTTGTGCTCCTCGCTGGCCCGCAGGCTGTGTCGTACGCCGTCTGGCTCGGGCTGGTTCAGGGGATGGCGGTCGGCTTTTTTTGGCTTGCGTTCAACGTCGTTTACTTTGAAATTACCGGGCCAGACAACCGCGACCGCTTCAATGGCTGGGCAGGACTGTTGGCTTCCGTAGGCGGCATGCTCGCTCCCTGGCTGTCAGGCTGGCTGATCTCCCGTCTCCCCGGAAACAATGGCTACAGACTGATCTTCGCCCTCTCGCTCGCTTTGTTCGTCGTCGGCGGCATCATCAGCTTTTTTCTGAAAAAGCGCCAGTCGGAAGGAACGTACTCCTGGGGCTTTTCCTTCCGCTGTCTGCGCGAGGAACCTAAGTGGCGTCTCGCTGCCGCCGCTCTCGCCGCACAAGGCATGCGCGAAGGCGTGTTTGGCTTCATCATCGGGCTGTTTGTCTACATCGCCACGAAAAGCGAAATGACGCTGGGGAATTTCTGGCTGATTACCTCGGCCGTCGGGCTGCTCAGCTACTATGTGGCGGCCAAATGGTACGCCCCGCGCTACCGCAAATGGGGCATGCTCACAGGCGCGGTCATGATGTCCGGCATCTTGCTCCTGTTTTTCTGGCAGGTCAGCTATACGACACTGCTCGCTTTCGGGATCGTCGTCTCGCTCGCCTATCCGCTTTTTTCGATGCCGATGATCTCGACTGTTTTTGATTTGATCGGCACGAATGAACAGAGCGCGAAAAACCGGGTGGAGTACGTCGTCCTGCGCGAATTTGCCCTGGATGTCGGTCGGCTGGTCGGCATTTCGCTGTTCCTGCTCGTCACCGCGATCAGCGTCTCGGCCTCGACGTTAAACTGGCTGGTGTTCGCGATTGGAACCGGGCCTGTGCTCGCCTGGCTGTGCATGAAAAGCCTGTTTCCCGGACCGGGCACAGACGATGCCAAACAAAGCCGAACTTAGCAGGCCAGGTCGGGGCCAGCCGGACAACAGAGAAGTACGCAGCGGCATGTTTCGCAAAAGTTTTTTCTTAGCACGCTTGTCCTAGATTGGTATAATGAACCAAAGGGCAGTTGATCTCCGCGGTTATCGCCCGTGGATGAACTGCCCTTTTCCCATGCGGCGAACCAGCGATTGTCGCAAAAACGGACCAAGGAGAGCAACGTGCGAATCAAACGAATTTTGTTCACCCTCGCTTTTTTGATCGGGATCGGATTGTTCAGTCTGTTAACCGAGCAACAGAACAGCCAGACCACAAACACGTCTGTGCAAGCCGATGTCGTTCTGACCTTTCCCCGCGAGCGCTATCCCGAGACGGCAGAGCACATTCGCTCCGCCATCGAAAAAGGCCAGTCTGCTGTCTGTACCATCGACCGCAAATCGGCGGACAAGCACCGCGAAGATTCCTTGCGCGGCATCCCGACCAAACGCGGCTACGATCGCGACGAATGGCCGATGGCAATGTGCAAGGAAGGCGGCAAGGGAGCAGATATCGCTTATATTTCCCCTTCCGACAACCGCGGGGCAGGTTCGTGGATTGCCAACCAGCTCGAAAAGTACCCGGATGGCACGCGCGTGCAAATCGTCATCGGCGATCAGCCTGCCCGCTAGAAAAAACCCCGCTTGGCGCATCGGCCAGACGGGGTTTTTCGTCACAACGCGTTACGAGGAAATGTGCCAGCCGCTTGTTTGCTGCTGCAATCCCCACAGCTTCGCATACAGTCCGTGGCGGGCAATCAGCTCGTCGTGCTTGCCTGCTTCCACGACACGGCCTTGATCCAGCACATAAATTTGGTCAGCGTGGCGGATCGTTTTCAAGCGATGGGCAATTGCGATGACCGTCCGGCCTTGAATCAGCCTGTCGATCGCTTGCTGAATGTGCGCTTCGTTTTCCGGATCGAGGGAAGCGGTCGCCTCATCCAAAAGGACGATCGGCGCATTTTTCAGCATGGCCCGGGCGATGGATATGCGCTGCTTCTCCCCGCCGGACAACGTGCTTCCTCCCTCTCCCACCATCGTCTCGTAGCCGTTTGGCAGCTGCATGATAAACTCGTGGCAGCACGCCTGCCTGGCTGCCGCTTCGATTTCTTTTTGTGTCGCGTCCCTTTTGCCGAAGCGAATGTTGTTGGCGATCGTGTCCTGAAACAGATACACATCTTGAAAGACCATCGAGATGCGGGACAACAACGCTTCCGGGTCCATTTTTGCAAGCGGCTGTTGTCCGAGCAGCACTTGCCCGCTGGTCGGGTCGTAAAATCTGGCAATCAGGCGGAGCACGGTGCTTTTTCCGCTGCCGGACGGCCCGACCAAAGCGGTAAACGATCCTGTCGGCATGTGCATGCTGACGTTGTCGAGCGCCAGCTTTTCGTTGTATCCGAATGATACGTGATCGAGCGTCACATCGTTTTCGTCCGGCGGATGCAGCTCGCCCGGCATCGTCGGTTCAGCCAGCAAATCGACGATCCGCTCGCCGGCCTGCTCGTGATAACGAAATTCTGCGTAATTGACGAGCGCCGTGGTCAGCGGATCGAAAATTCTTGTTCCTACCAAAAGAAACATGACAAACGTGATCAAATCGAGGTTGCCCCCAGCCAGCAAATACGTGCCAGCGATTACCATGAGCGTCAGACCCGCCCGAATGCAGGCGATGGCCGCCAGCACGATCGGCCCGAGCAAGCCTTCGATGCGGATGCTCTGCCTCATAAACTCGCGAAAAGACTTCTCCAGCCGCACGAAACGCTCGCCTGTCAAATTGTACGCTTTGATGACGCGAATGCCGTTCAAATATTCCTGCAAGCGGTTCGCGGCATCAATTTTGGCCCGCATATGCTGGGCGCCGAGCTTGCGCTGAATGCCAGACGTGAGCAAAACGAGCATGATCGCGACAGGAAATGCGGCAAACAAGGCGAGCGCCATCCGCCAATCGATGAAAGACAGCCCGACGATGGCAATGACCGGCATGATCAGCGCCCCGATCATTTGCGGGACGAGGTGGGATATCCCGTGCTCGACCATCGCAAAATCGCCCATCATCATATTCGCCAAGTCGCCGGGGTCCCGCTTGTTCAAATAACCGAGCGACAGCTTGCGCAAATGCTCCGCAAGTCTGGCCCGCCCTTCTGCTGCCACGCTGTATGCGCCGCCGAACTGCGCCCGGTAGGCGGGCATTTCCGTCAGAAACAGCAGCACCAGAGACGCGATCAGCCATGCGCATATCCACCATAAACGCCCTGTGTTCAGCGGTGCGTCCGGGTGCACAAACGGTTCAAAAATCAAGCGCGCCGCCTCTACCAGCAAGACAAACGGCACAATGCTGGCAAGGTTCGCAATCGTCGTGTAAAAGACAGGCTTTAGCAATGCGCGGGGTTTACCGGCTGTTATATTGCTTAACGTGCTCATCGGCAGCCAACCTCCCTCTCTCTTTTCCGATCTGCCAGTTTTGCGCATCGGTGTACGCCGACCACATCCGGGCGTACAAGCCGTTTTGCTGTAGCAGCGCCTCGTGTTTTCCCTGCTCGACCAATTTGCCGCCTTGCATGACGAGAATCTGGTCGGCTTCCCGGATCGTGGACAGGCGATGGGCAATGACGATCACGGTCTTGCCTTTCACCAGTTCGGCCAAGGCCAGCTGCATTTCGTATTCGTTCTCGGGATCGGCAAAAGCTGTCGCTTCATCGAGGACGAGAATCGGAGCATTTTTCAAAATCGCCCGCGCCACGGCCACGCGCTGCTCCTCTCCCCCTGACAAATAGACCCCGCCTTCGCCGATCAGCGTATCGTAGCCTTGCGGAAGGTTTAGAATAAACTGGTGGCACTGCGCGGCCTTCGCTGCCGCATAGACCGCTTCGGGCGCAGCATCGGGCAATCCTACCGCGATGTTGTTGTACACCGTGTCATAGAACAAAAACGTCTCCTGGAACACAAAGGCCACTGTGTTCATCAAATCGGTGCTGGACAGATCGCGAATGTCCATGTCGCCAATGCGAATGGCGCCTTCCTGCACATCCCAGAAGCGGGGAATGAGATTGGCTACCGTCGACTTGCCTGCTCCCGACGGGCCGACGAGTGCGGTCACCTGCCCGTGCCGCGCCAGAAAAGACACATGCGAAAGGGCTTCTTTTCCTTGCTGTGCCTGTGCGCCCTCTGTGCCTTCTGTTGCGGTTGCGCTTGCATAGGCGAACGAAACGTCGTCAAACGCGACGTCAAAATGCTGCGGCTGTTTGGAAGCGAGCGGCTCGGCAACAGGCTGTTCGGCAAAAATCCGATCCATCCGCTCTACCCCTTCTCCAATGTCGCGCAGCGTCGAAGTCAAAAACATAATTTTGAACATCGGGGCGGACACCCCCGGCGCCATCACGAGGAAAAACAGCAGGACAGACGCGAACGCCACATTGTGCGGATCGCTGCTCAACAGAAAAACCCCCACAGGGAGGATGAAAGCGACGAACGAGCCTAAAATGACCTTGAACGTCAAATATCCATTTTGAAAATCACGCGTATGCTTGACACAATAATCGCGGTACGAAATCATGTCCGCGTAAAACTGGCGAAAAGAGTGGACGGTTTGCCCAAATACTTTGATCGCGGGCATGCCGCGTACGTACTGCACGGCGGAACCGTTCATCCGCTCCAGCGAGTCGTAATATTTTTTGATGTTCTCTTTCGTCCGCGTCCCTTGAAACGACAGCACCTGCACCAAAAGAGCCAGCACGATCGGCACTACGCAGGCGAGCGCCAGCCACACGTTCAAGTAAAACATGACGCCGACCATGACGACAATCGTCACGACCACCTGAACCAAATCGGGCAATTGGTGGGCGATGAACGTCTCGACTTTTTCCACGTTTTGCTCCAGCGTTTTCTTGACTGCCCCCGTCGACGTGCCACTCAGCCAGCCAAGCGGCAAACGGCCGATATGGGAAGCCAGCTTCACACGCAAGCCGTACAAAATCCGAAAAGCGGCAATGTGCGATACCATCCCTCCCGCGTACATCAGAATGAGGCTTCCCACCAGTCCGAACAGGGCAATCACGCCCCAGCGAATCATGTACGCCCCGTCTGCATCGGCCACAGACGAGGCATGCAGCAGCAGCTCCTGCAAAATAAAATAGACAGATGCGTAAGGCACAAGCATGCAGATGGCGCTCAACGACGACAAAATGGCCGAAACGATCAGCAAGCTCCGCTTCTCATCCGCAATCTCCAGCAGTCGGAGCACGCCTTTTTTCTCGCTCATTCCTCTTCCCTCCCTTTCCATGCTTTCTAGACCACCAAGCGTTAGGCAAACATTTTGAGAAACGAGATTTCCCCAAGCAAACCAGCAAAAGCCAAGCCTGCAACCAACAGCCCCGACAAAAGCCAGAACAGCAGGACAAACTGCCAGTCTTCCCGCTGGAACACGCTTGCCCGATAGTAAGTGCGCCGCGGATGGACTGCAAACCCGCGCGCATCCATAGACAAAGCCATCCGCTCTGCCTGCCGGATCGCCGTGACCAACAGCGGAAGCGTCGTCCCTCTCACTCTCTCCCCGTAAGACAACCGACTTTTTCTCGCTTTTTCATTCAAGCCTCTCACTTGACGCGCCCAGCGAATCGTCCGATGCTGCCGCTGCATATCCGGCACAAACCGCAAAATCGCCAGCACGGCGTATCCGATCCGGTCATTCACTCGCCAATTTTGCACCAGCGCCCGCACGAAATCAGGCGTCTCGGTCGTCAGTGCAAACAATAGCATGACTGCATACAGCGAAAGCAGCCGAAGTCCCGTAGTCAATCCGAGCAACAAGCCTGCCTGCGAGCCTGGCTGGTTGCCCCCGGCTGCGCTGTCGATCATGAATGGATACGTGAGGAGAAAACCGATCAGAAACGGGAGCAGCACGACGATTTTTTTCATGTAGGAAAACAGCTGGACGCGCCCGAGCCAAACCGTCAGCAAGGCGCTTGCCACGATAAAGGCGACGGGCGTCCACACATTTGTCACCAGCGTTAAAAAAACAGTCACAGGCAGCGTCGCTACCAGCTTGGACAGTGGATTGAGACGATGCAAATACGAAGCGGAAGCTCCCGGGACACACTGATTCTCGCTCATCTTTTACGCCTCCACCCCCGTCCGCTCGCCCAGCAATCGCAGGCAGCCTGCTCGCACATTTTCGTAAGTCGCAATCCCGGCCAAGCTCGGATCGTACACGGACAGCTTTTGCGCCATTTCTGCTGCTGGTGGCAGACGCAAGCTCGCCTGTTTCAAAAGCTCCGGCTGCGAAAACAAACGGTCTGCCGTGCCGTGGAAGACGAGCTTCCCTTTTGCCAGCACAGCTACCCGATCGGCATACTCCGCAAGCAGCCAGAGCGCGTGCGTGATCAAGACAATCGCCACTCCTTCGCGTTGCAGGCTTTGCAGCATCTGCATGATCTCTCTGGCATTTTTTTGATCCTGGCCAAAAGTCGGCTCATCGAGGATCAGCACTTTGCGCTCCTCTGTCAGCATCGTCGCAACACTGAGCCGCCGCTTCTCTCCCTGGCTCAACTGGTACGGACTGCGCCCGGCAGCAGAGGCAAGACCAAACCGCTGCAACAGAGACTGGGCCTGCACACGGGCTTGCTCTTCATCCCGTTCCGGCATGCCGACGACAAGCTCCCTTTCTGCTGTCTCCGCCACAAACTGATGCTCGGGGTTTTGAAAAACAAACCCGATGTTTCGCACCAGTTCGGCCATCGATAGCCCTGTCATGTCTTTGCCGGACAAAAAGAGCGCTCCTTTGTGGGCGGGCAACAGCCCCATCAAGTGCAAAGCCAACGTCGTCTTCCCGGCGCCGTTTGCTCCCGCGATGGCCAACAGCTCGCCACTGGAGATGGTCAGCGCTCCCACTGATTTTTGCAGCACGCCCGAAGCGGCGAGGGACAGCATTCCTTCCCTGATCGCAAGCAGCGGGACGCCTGCTTCGTCTTCGGGCGATGCGGAGCGTCCAGCGTCTGCCGTTTGCTCAGCGCACACAGCGGGCCGAGCGCCCTCCGACCAGCTTTTCTCTTGGATCAGGCTGCCAAAAGCAAAGCCGTTGCCCAGCCTTTTTCCGATCTGTTCCGCCACTTCATCCGCACAGAGCGCGACGGGCGACAGCCCCAACTCTTTGCTGAGCCGCACCGTCTCCGGCAAAAAGACGCCCTCTTCGCAGAGCCGCTCATAGCTTTCGGAAAAGACGCGTCGCGCTTCCCCTTCGGCGCTTACCTCTCCTGTCTTGCCGAGCACAAGCACACGATCGGCCAATCCGATGCATTCGTCCAGATGGTGCTCCACGAGAACGAGCGCCTGTCGCCCGCCTTGCTTCAATCGCTCAATGACGGCGAACACTTCTGCGCGGCCTGCCGGATCGAGCAGCGCTGTCGGTTCATCCAGCACGATCACTTGCGGCTGCATCGCCAGCACAGAGGCAATCGCGAGCCGCTGCTTTTGCCCGCCGGACAGGTGCTCCACTGCCTTTTTGCGCTGATCAGAAAGTCCTACTTCTGCCAGCGATTGCGTGATGCGCCGCTCCATCTCTTCGCGGTCCAGACAAAGATTTTCCAGACCGAAAGCGACCTCATCCTCCACCGTAAAAGCAACCAGTTGCGCTTCCGGGTCTTGAAACACCATCCCGACATGCATCGCCAGTTCCCCTACGGTTGCCTCGCTCGTGCTTCGCCCTGCTATCCGCACATCGCCCTCATAGCTCCCCTGGACGGCGTGCGGGATTAATCCGTTCAAGGTGAGGGCGAGCGTGCTTTTGCCCGCCCCTGATGCCCCCATGATGAGCAGCAGCTCGCCTGTTTGTACACGGAATGTCACGTTAGTCAGGACAGGCTGTTCGGCGGCATCGTAGCCGAAACAGACATTCCGCACATCCAAAACACCGTTATCCATCAGCTATCGCCCTGCTTTGTTCGCGAGGCTCGCACGATAGTCCGTCAGCAAGCCTGCCTGCATCAGCGAATGGCACAAAGCGCGGGAGAGCCATGCAACCAAGGCGCAACTGACAGCCGTCACCGCGAACAAGCCGACCTGTGATCCAAATGACAGGTTCGCATAGCCTGTCAGCGGGTACTCGCTCAGGACTGCCAGCGCGCCTGTTACGGCGGCGGCTGTCAACATAAACCGTCCGCTGTACGTCCGATAGCGTGCAACGGCATAAGGCAGCTCGCAATACAATCCGTTGATCGCTTGCCCGATCAGCATCATCCAGCCGTAGGAGGTGAACGGAATCATTACCAGACCCGTTACCAGTTCAGCCAGCACGCCTGCTCCCGGTTTGCGGATAAGATAGAGCGCCATAAAGCCCGGCATCATGTAAAAACCGATAAGGACACGGGAATAAATCGGACCCGTAAGCGAAGTGGCCAGCATATACACGTAATTGACCCCGATAATGACGATGGCAAAAACCACTCCCAAAAGCCCGGCCATCAGCAAGTCTTTCGTTCTCCAAGCCCGTTGTACTCGGCCAGCGTTCTCCAAGCCTGCTTTCATTTTTTCACCTCTCCTGTGTCTGCTTCTCTCTTTTGCTGTTCCTTCTTTATCATAGAGCGAGGGGCAGCCTCTTTACCGCCATTTCGCGGAGAGAGACTGCCCCTAGAGGGAGAAAATGCCCGCAACAAAAAAAGACGCTCGCGATTGAACGTCTTTTTTGCGATGAAAAATGTCTCGCCGTTTTTCATGAAATGGGATGTGGCCGCTTGCGGTCAACAAAACGGTTGTGACTGTTTTGTTGCTTTTACGGTTTTTCCAGCCGCTTGCCGTACAAGCTAGGATTCACCCCGTACGTTTTGCGGAACAGCGAGGCAAAGTGGCTGAAGTTGCTGTAGCCTACGAGCAATGCCGCCTCGCTGACGCTAACCCGCTCTCTCTCCAGCAAAAGCTTGGCTTTTTCCAGCCGCTGCTGCCGCACGAAGCCGAACACCGTCGTTCCGAACACTTCCTTGAACCCGATTTTCAGCTTGTAGTCGTTGATCCCGACTTTTCTCGCCAGATGTATCAGGCTTGGCGGATGATCCAGCGTCTTTAGCAGGATGTTTTTCGCTTCGTGGATGCTTTTGACGTCATCTGCCTTCAGCGAAATCCGCTGTTCCTTTTCCAGCTCCGCCTCCTGCAGAAACAGCGCCAACAGCTCCATGGCCTTGCCTTCTATAAACAGCTTCTTGATCGTTCCCCGATACGGATTGCTGATCACCTGCTCGATAATGTGCGTCATCCCAGGGGTGATCGTCGTTTCCAGCCTCGCAAACGACTGCTCGGGGCACGCGTTCATCGCTTCCAGCAGTTGGCTCCACAGCCTGTAGTCAAAGCTCAGCTCCAGATGGGAAATTCGCTCATGCTTCGGCATCTGGGCATGGCACGTCAGATCGTTCATGTAAATCAGCTGAGCGCTTCCTGTCTGTGAGCAAAACTCCTGCTGCCCGCCATTCACGGTCCAGTTCGCTCCGCTCTCGATATTGAAAGCCAGCTCCAGATGAGGGTACTTCATTTTCGTCTCCATCGAAAAAGTTTGGTGCAAATACATGTTGCTGTAATCGAGCCTCAGTCCCTCGCGCACCGCCACATGCCGATGGTACCCTTCCCCATAGTGCGGCGGCAGATCGTGCAACCGCTCCATCCCGTCGATTTCCTCTGAGCGGGCCCATTCCAGCTGGTCCGTGATCACTTGATTGTACTCGGTAAACTCGGAAAACTCCGCTTGAATATGCATGTTCCTCATCCCTTTTTGCCCCTCTTCTATGTCAAACGATTGGTACGCATTGCCTGCCACATTTTTCTTTATTATATTGATTTTGATTTTCATTATCAATTGATAATCACACAAAAAAACCTTTTCTGCCTCTTGTTTCCAAGGCTGAAAAGGTTTTGTCCGTTCGATTGCGCTTAGGCAGTGGTTGCTTTTTCTTTTGGTTTCGTCACGATGTGGTGACCGAGCGGCAGACCGCGTTGCTCCAGCTCTTCTGCTGTCACAATGTGGAGCGTCTCGCTCTTGCAGGGCATGGGCATCAATCCGCCCAAAGGGCTCATTACTCGTCCGATCGTGTCCGTCTCGATGAGCACATACAAGCCTTTTTCCTCCAATTGCTGAATAAATTCCCCCCAACGCTTGGAAGTAATTTGATCGGCGTGCTTGGTGAACATGACACCCATTTCTTGTGCTAGCATGTAAAATCTCCTTTGTTCTATCCAGCAGTTATCTGCTTCAAATGATATCCTAACAATACAGGGAAACATCCTGTTCTGGCAAAAAGCGTTTAAGCCAAAAAAAGACGAAAAACGGTTGTTTTTGACCGCTTTTCGTTTCAGGAATCTCACTGCTTCTTTACACACATCGTTTCAGCGCGGCACGCTGTTTTTTGCCACTTGCTTTGCAAAAAGGGGCCTATTTTTGTCCATTTTCTGAATCCTCGTGCCCCTGTTCTTCCTGCATTTCCCGCTCAAAAACCCGAAGCCAGTTCTACTTGCAGCAAACACGCAAAAGACAACCAGTGAAACCCGTCGCCTGTCTTGAGCTTCAATCGCCGGGCCGCCTGATCGATATGTATGACGTGGGCAGACAAGTGCCGCGGCTCGCGTCCGTCAAAGTATGTCAGCTTCAAGAGGTTGTTCGCCTGAAATCCTTGCCAGATCAGCTCGCTCATCGCTCCCAGCTGCTCCTGGTCAAGCTCGGGCGGCACGTACTTCTGCTCCTCTTCCTTGGCGCGCAAATACATTTCCCGATGTTCCGGGAGGACAAATCGGCTGGCTACAAACACATTCTCTTTTTTGGATACGCGCTTTTCTCTCATGCTCTCTTCTCTCCTCGCTGCTGATTTCGCATCCACCAATCGATCAGCTCCTGACACTCTGCCTGCAAAATTTCAATGGTGTACCGGGCTTCCCGTACATATCCGCGCTGCTGGTAGTGCACCATGTACACGTGCCCCTCGCGCCTGGCGCGGACTACTGTGCAGTCGCGCTGCTGCAAAAGGCGGCGCATTTGCTGCTGCTGCCGCTCAGCCCAGCGCGACAGCTCCTGAAAAGCCCCATCGATCATGGCCTGGTAAGAGAGCTTTAACGGCACAAGCTGAAGTCGGCTCCAATCGACCATGACAGCCTGAAACAAAATGCCGAACAAAATGTACTGCCGGACAAGCTCGTACTCTTCTTCTGTTGCCAGCGGAGTCGTCACTTGTAGTGCCCCCCGATCTTGCGCGCGCGTTCTTTCGCCTGACCAGCCTCCGTGACAGAGGCTGCCCGCAAAATCGCATCTGGGCCAAACCGTGTCCGAATCTCGTCGATCGTCCGGGCGAGCGAACGGCGTTTGTGGTTGTCTGTGAACAAATTTAGCTGCACGGCATGATCGGAAATCAGCTGCTCCAGGTTGATCCCGATACTGCGCACAGGCGTCTGCTGCCAATGGCGATCAAACAACCGGCAGGCTGCCTCGTACAGCTCCATGGCATCATTCGTCGCTTCTGCCAGCTTCATCTGTCGGACAAAGCCTTCTCCTGCCGACAAGTTCGCCCCGCGACAGCCAACCGACACGACGGAACCCATCAACTCCTTTTTGCGGGCCCGCCTGCATACTTCTTCGCACAGCTCCAGCAGCACGACCTTGATGTCTTTGGCCGTATGATAATCGCGCGGCAGCGTCATATGATGGCCGATCCCTTTTTGCGTGCCGTACACATCGAGGGAGACAGGCGAGTCGTCGAGGCCATGCGCCGTACGCCACAGCACTTCGCCGTTCACTCCCCAGTGGCGGGTAAGCACATCTGGCGAGAGCTTCGCGAGCTGACCGATCTGGTAAATGCCCATCCGATGAAAATGCCGCTTCATCCGCGAGCCTACGCCGAACATTTTCTCTACCGGAAGCTTCCAGAGCGTCTCTTCCAGCTCCTCGCGTTTCAGCCAAAAGATGCCGTCCTTCCGCTTTTTGGCGAAGTTGTCACAGGCCATTTTCGCGAGTACCTTGTTCTCCCCGATTCCTACCCGGCAGCGGATGCCCGTATCCGCCCAGACCCGTTTTTGAATCTGCGCTGCCAGCTGCAACGGGTCGCCGAACAAGTGAAGGCTCCCGGTCACATCGAGAAACTGCTCATCAACCGAATACGGCTCCACCTTGTCGGTAAACGATTCGAATATCGCGGTAATGTGCATGGAAATCCGGAGGTACATCTCCATGCGCGGACGCACGACTACGAGCTTGCGGCATTTTTGCTGCGCCTGCCACAGTGCTTCTGCCGTAATCACGCCGTACGACTTCGCAATCGGACAGGCTGCCAGCACTACTCCGCTTCGCCGCTGCGGATCTCCTGCGACCACAATCGGCTGATTGCGCAAGGCCGGATTGGCCCCTTTTTCAATACTGGCGTAAAAGCTCTCCATGTCGATCAAGAAGACGCACGGTTTGTTCGCATTGGGCATCACCATCATCCCCTAAACAAGAACTTATGTTCTTATTATAGCAAACGTATGTTCGTTTTTATACCTGACCCGCCGAAAAAAACATTGGTAATTATTTCTGCAAAAGAAACGCACACGCCAGCAGGTGTTTCGGCAAGCGTGTGCGAATCTGATACGAGGATGTTATTTTTTGACAACAGGAATCCAAATCTCGCTGCGAAATGTCGGCGAAGTCGTATCCTTGTCGGCATTCCACAGCAGTTCGGGACCTTCCGCCAGCTCGTAGCCGGAAGAGAGAAACCACTCGGCATAAATGCGGCCCCAGACGTCTTGCAGCGTATCGGGAAAAGGTCCTACGGCTTCAAATACCGCCCAGGTAGAGGCCGCCACTTCGAGCTTCGCGAAGTGCTCTGGACATTCCTTTGTCGTGGCCACGCCGATGTAATGATCCAGCTCTCCGTGCTCGCCCTGATTCAACCGCTTTTCGGAAAAATTCGTGGATGCGCTCAACAATCCTACAGGCTCGGTATTGGACAAAGATTTGAGCAGCTCGATTTTTTCAGCATCCAGCGAGGCCCACATCGCAGCAATCTCGGGATTCACCCCGTTGTACATCAACGGAACCCGTTTCTGCAAGCCAACGATGCGAAATCCCGCTTTCTCTTCTATACGATAGTTCATGACACTGCCTCCTTTGATAGACAGATGGAAGGTCATGCGCGGATAAGCTTTCAGCGACTGGCCGCTGGCTCTCGCTTCGGTGGGCGTTACCCCGTGCATGTGCACGAAGGCGCGGGCAAACGAATCTGGCGAGCTGTACCCGTACTTGATGGCGACATCAATGACTCTCACCCGCTCGTCTTTCAGCTCGAAAGCAGCCAGTGTGATGCGCCTGCGCCGGATGTACTCGGAAAGCGGAATGCCAGCCAGAGAGGAGAACATCCTTTTGAAGTGGTATTCCGAGCAGCAAGCCACGCGTGCGGCCTGCTTGACATCAATCTCGCCAGCCAGATTTTCCTCGATGTAGTCCAGAGCTTCGTTCCATTTTTGCAGCATATCCATCAACATGACCTCCCTCTCCACCAAAGAGTAACAGACATACCGCGAAGCGATCCGACATTTCGTGCCCGATGATGCAGGGTGGCTTCGCTACATGTAGCATCCCGATTCCCATACCGTACCGAAAGGAAGCGAATCATGCCCATGACCACTTCTCCTTCTCCGTTGCACTCCGAGATCGGAGCCATTTTCATCGCCGTCAGCGATATTGAGCGTGCGCGCGACTGGTACTGCCAGCTGTTGGGACTGCCGAATGACGGCGAGATTTCGTTTGGACACCTCTATTGCATCCCGATGAACAACGGCTCCAACCTGGTGCTGGACAGCAAAATTTTTCCCAAACGCACCCCTGATGATGCTCCGCTCTTTCACTTCAACACGACGGACATCGAAGCCTCCTATCGTTACCTGGAAGAGTTGGGGGTGGAGCTGGTCGGTCCGATCCAGCACGGACACTGGTTCACGTTCAAAGACCCGGATGGCAATCTGCTGATGGCAGCCAAATGCTGACAAAGAAAGGGGAAACCGACTGTGACGATCCGCCTGCGCCTTACCGTGCCAACAGACCTCCCGTTCGTTTGCGATGTGGAGCAAGCACCCGAAAACGCCCCTTTTCTCGTCGTCTGGAGCGAAGAACGGCATCGGGAAGCTCTCAATGATCCCGATGTTTTGCACATGATCGCTGAAAAAGCAGAAACAGGCCACCCCGTAGGCTACGTCATCATCGCCGGGCTGGCCAATCCGCATGATTCAATTGAGCTGAAACGCATTACGATCGCAGTCAAAGGTCAAGGCTACGGCCGCAGCATCTTGCGCCAAATCAAGCAATGGGCTTTTCAGGAACGAAAAGCCCACCGCCTTTGGCTGGACGTCAAGGAAACAAACGACGTCGCCCGCACGCTCTACCTTTCCGAAGGCTTTCGCGTGGAAGGAACGTTGCGCGACTGCCTGAAGACCGGAGATACGTACGAATCTTTGCTTGTCCTGTCCATGCTTGCCGACGAATACGAATCGTGATGATCGCGATTTAAGGAGCAAGCGTTCGGTCCGTCATCACGTACAACCATTTGCCATCCGCGCTTGCTCCCAGGATGGAAAGACCCGCAGGAAGGCCCGACACGAGCACGGACTGTCCTTTTGTATCGGCGTCAAACAAGTACAGCGATTGCTTCAAGTCGGTTTCCTGCGCGGCTTTTTCCCATTCCGTAAACAAAAAACGGTGCGTGCCCGGCAGCCAGAGACCATCGCCGCGCATGTCCATCAGCGGCACGTTGCCTTTGAACAGACCTGCATTCCAGTACATTTGATACGCGCCATCCGTCGACTGCACATACCCGGACCAGGAATCAGCCGGAACAGGCGGTGTCCATGCGATGACCTTGCCGCTCTTCCACTCATAGCGCAGACGTATTTCCTCAAAGCCTGATTCTTCGCTTCTCATCGCGAACGTGGCGTAGCGGCCATCGTCCTGGAAGGCGACAGGCAAAATCTCCCCGTTGGACTCGCTCGTAGGCACCCATCCCTTGATCGCTCCAGGAATGCGCTTTTCCGTTCCCTTTTCCAGATCAAACACAACGAGATCGAGGTCTTTTTTCTGCTCGGCTTTCCCCACTGCCATCAGCAACTGTTTCTGATCGTAGCTGAAGCTCGCACCATGCACGTACCCTTGTACCTGAACGCGAACGGCGCTGTCGCTTGGCGGAACAGTGATTCCTTTATCCGGCTGTGCGTAGAAGAAGCCCCGACGATCTGCGATGAAATCGCCCGCTCCACGATAGTTGTCCGCAAGCTCCACTGGGTAAAGGGTGCGTTCCTTTGTTTTTGTATCGTAAATCGAATAGAGCATCGGATACCGGGCGTCGCACTCGCAATATTTCGTGAAACGGCTCTGCAGCACGTACCGTTGCTCGCGGTCCAAAAACTTCATATTGGTCATGACGGAAAAGTCAGTCAGCTTCTCGCGCACTTTGCCGTCGACAGAGATTCGCCAAATTTGCGAAGGCGCAAGCACAACAGCGTGAAAAGCATTCGCTGCACCAATCACCGTGCCTTTTGTCGATTTGGCTCCCCCGGCACTCAGAACGTATTCCGTCCAATCCCGCTCTTTTCCGGCGGTAGCAGGAAGAGTTACCAGCACTTGCAACTGACGGTTGTTCAACCATTGAAAAGCAAACGTCGGTTCAATGAACCCCAAACCTTCTCTCGCCGCCTCTTCTTTCGCGTGCTTGCGAATCGTCGTCTCCACGCTTCCCCGGTCCATCTCCTCCCGGAAAAAGAGCGTGTACGACTGCGGAGTCGGTCCGACTACCGTGCGCAGCGGCGACTGCAACCGCGTGTCCTCATCTAATTGAATGACCACATCTGCTTTCATGCTTGCATAATCGTAAGGGCGCTCCTTTTGCTTCCAGTCATCCGCTGCCTTCGGTGTCGTGCCCGATGGTGCGGCTTTGCCGGACGAAGCGCCTGTTGCTGGATTTGTGCCCGTTTGTTTTTGTGCCGAAGAGGCTGCGGCCATGCTGCAACCCGTCATGATGATCAAAGAGAAGCCCAACGCGATGCTCATTCCCCGAAGATTTCGCAAAAACACAAAATTCGCCTCTCTCCCCAGTAAATTTTTATCCGTGAAGATAAGACGTTTATCCTTGCCATTTCGTCACATTTTTTTCCTGAAAAAAATCGTTTTATCACCAAAAAAAGAGCCTCCCCCGCACACAAACGTGCAAAAGAAGACTCTTGCTTTCCATTTTTAATCAAAGACGATGCCATCCAGCACGCCTTCACGCTGCAAGTAATCGCGCAGCCACTGATGAGCTGGCTCCCGCCAAAAAGCGTCCTCGGCCACGAGTCTCGCGGTTTCCTGTCTGGCGACTTCCAACGCTTTGTAGTCGGCAAGCAAATCCGCGACCTTAAATTCCGGCAATCCGCTCTGCTTCGTGCCGAAAAAGTCACCCGGTCCGCGCAATTCCAAATCGCGCTGCGACAGCTCAAAGCCGTCCGTCGTCTCGCACATGACGCGCATCCGCTCTTTGCCGATCTCGGATTTCGGATCGGCGATCAAGACGCAGTACGATTGCTCCGAACCGCGACCGACCCGACCGCGCAACTGGTGCAGCTGGGCAAGCCCGAAGCGCTCGGCATCGTAAATGACCATGTACGTCGCATTCGGCACGTTGACCCCGACCTCGACGACCGTAGTCGAAACGAGAACGGCGTGCTCCGCTGCGAGAAAAGCTTGCATCACCGCATCCTTTTCCTTGGCAGGCAAGCGACCGTGCATCAGCCCGACGCCAAATTCCGGGAAGACATGGGTGAGCTGGGCGTGGACGTCGATTGCATTTTGCACATCGAGCTTTTCCGACTCTTCAATGAGCGGACAAATGACGTACGCCTGGCGTCCTTTTCGCAATTCATCGCGCATCTGCTCCAGGACGGCCGGAAACTGGTCGTGCTTTTTCCACGTTGTCTCAATCGGCTTGCGGCCTGCCGGCATCTGGTCGATCGTCGAAACGTCCATATCGCCAAACGCCGTAATCGCCAACGTCCGGGGAATCGGCGTAGCCGTCATGAACAAGACGTCGGGAGTCAGTCCTTTGTTGCGCAAAATGCGCCGCTGCTCTACGCCGAAGCGGTGCTGCTCGTCCGTAATGACCAGGCCGAGGCGCGAGAAAAACACGTCCTCCTGGATGAGCGCATGCGTCCCGACGACGACATCGATCAGCCCCATTTGCAGCGAGCCGATGACTTCGCGTCTGCGCTTGGCTGTCAACGATCCCGACAGCAGTGCCACCTCGATGCCGAAGTCTGACAACAGCTTCGTCAGCGACTGCACATGCTGCTCGGCGAGAATCTCGGTCGGCACCATCAAGGCGCCCTGATAGCCGGCTTTCACGGCAGCGAACAGCGCGATGGCCGCCACTACCGTTTTCCCCGAGCCTACGTCACCTTGCAACAGCCGGTTCATCGCGTGAGGCGCAAGCATGTCGTCCAATATTTCTTTGACAACCCGCTTTTGCGCGTCTGTCAGCGGAAAAGGCAGCCCTTTGACAAACTGCCGCACTTCGTCCATCGGAATGGAAAGAGCCACACCTTCCGACTGCTGCCGATTGATGCGGCGAAGCGTCTGTATTTTCAACTGGAACAAAAACAGCTCTTCAAACATGATCCGGCGGCGCGCCTGACGTCCCACTTCCGCATTTTCCGGAAAGTGGATCGAGTGAAACGCTTCGACGCGCGGCATCAGCCGATAGCGCTCCACGATGTCTGGCGGCAAAATTTCCGGGATTTCCTTGCCGTATTGCCGCAGCGCCTGCTGGATCGATTTGCGCAGCAGCGTCGTAGTCATATCTCCGCCGAGCGGATAGACCGGAGACAGCTCGCCTCGTTTCGCCGCTCGCTCCGAGTCTACCTCTGTCATCTCGCTGACCGTAATCTGGAGCTTGTGCTTGTCCCATTTGCCCGTCACGAGAATTTCCTTCCCGGGCGACAGTCTCGTTTTGACAAACGTCTGGTTGAACCAGACAGCCGTCACGACCACCCGATCCATCACCAGCTTGACAGAGAGGCGCGATTTTCTTTTTCCATAAAAACGAACAGAGGGTTCGCCGTACACCGTACCTGCCAGCGTGACCCTCTCTCCGTCTTTTACTTCTGTCAAATCGCGCACGCGGTAATCTTCGTAGCGGGAAGGGAAATACTCCAGCAAATCGCCGATGCTGTGAATCCCGAGTCCCGCAAATGCCTTCGCCCGTTCCTCCCCTACCCCGTGCAAAAGGGAGACGGGTGACTGATAAGCCCCAGCCATTTTACTTCTCCATCCGTACGCCGAACACTTTCGCTTCGATCATACGGCCTGTCTGGGTTGCTGCCAATCCGCCCTGCGCGGTTTCCTTCAAGGCAGTCGGCATGGAGCAGCCGATCCGGTACATCGCATCAATGACTTCATCTGTCGGAATCACGCTCTTGATTCCCGCCATCGCCATGTCCGCTGCGACTGTCGCAATCGCCGCTCCCATCGCATTTCGTTTGACACACGGCACTTCTACCAGTCCGGCTACGGGGTCACAAACCAGACCGAGCATATTTTTCAAGGCAATCGCCACTGCCTGCGCCGATTCTTCCGGGGTGCCGCCTGCCATCTCCACAATCGCAGCCGCTGCCATCGCGGTCGCCGAGCCTACTTCTGCCTGACAGCCGCCCGCCGCACCGGAAATAAACGCATTGTTGGCGATGCAATAGCCGATCGCTCCAGCCGTGAACAAGTAGTTGACCATCTGCTCGCGGGTTGGTTGCAGCTTGTCTGAGACGGCAAACAGTGTTCCCGGCACAATCCCACAGGCACCCGCTGTCGGTGTCGCTACGATCGTTCCCATCGCTGCGTTCACCTCGTTGACCGCTACCGACATCGACACGGCGTTGAGCAGAGTCGGGCCGGACAAGAAAGGCTTGTTCTTCATATATTCTTGCAGTTTTTTCGCATCGCCGCCCGTGAGTCCGCTATGGGAGCGGATATCTTCCGTAAGGCCGCGGCGCACTGCTTTTTCCATCACATCGAGATTGGCGTACATGTCTTGCATGATCGCCTCTTTTGTACGCTGGGAAACTTCCATTTCCGCTTCGATCATCACCTGGGAGATCGGTTTCCCTTGCGATTCGGCCAATTCTACCAGTTCAGCTACATTACGAAACATCTGGTTGATTTCACTCCTCTGATCCTGCTATTCGTGCTTTGGCTCGGATGTTGGCTAGAGCGAGAGCAGGGAAACATCAAAAATATGGGGAATCTGACGAATTTCCTCCAGCACTTCTGCGGAAACCGTCGAGTCTGTCTCAATCGCCATCAAGGCGCGGGAGCCGCGTTCGTGTCGGGACACTTCCATGAATCCGACATTGATCCGGTGCTGCGTGAGCACTTTCGCTACAGCGGCAATCATGCCGAAGCGGTCTTCGTGCAAAACGAGCAACGTCGGCGTGTCGAAACCGAGCTGAAACGAAAAGCCGTTCAGTTCCAGCACCTCGATTTTTCCGCCGCCAATCGATACGCCTACCAGTTCAACCTGGTGCTGATCGTCAGACAGCTTGATCCGCGCCGTGTTCGGGTGCTCCGTCAAAACGTCGGAGGTAGTCAGCGCGACTTCCATCCCGGCTTTTTCTGCAAGCAGGAGCGAATTTTTCAAGCGCAGATCGGATGTATCGAAGTCGAGAATCCCTGCAACGGTCGCCACATCGGAGCCGTGTCCCTGATAGGTTTTCGCGAATGAGCCGTAAAAAGTAATGTCTGCCCGCTGTGGCTGACGTCCGAACAGCTTGCGAGCCACCCGGCCAATCCGGGCCGCGCCAGCTGTATGGGAACTCGATGGTCCAACCATGATGGGGCCGATGATATCAAATACGCTTTTATACTTCAACCGGTTCTCCTCCTGAATGACAAGGGGTTCAACAAGATTCACTCTCATTGTATCCTACAGGCTGTCAAAGCGCCACATGGGAAAGTGTAGCGTGTGCTGTCATCGCCCTCGCCGCTTCACTCGCGTAAAAAGCCTCCCATCCACCGGGAGGCTTTCTCTCATCTGATTCACTTTGACTTTTTATTGCTTGACCATCACGACGCCCAGAAGCCCTGGGCCTGTATGTGTGCCGATTACCGGGCCGATTTGCTCCAGGTGTGACTCGCTTACCTGGAACTCGTTTTTCACCCGCTCCAACAGCTCGCTTGCTTGCTCGTGGGCACTGCTGTGGAGAATCGCGACTCTTACAGGCTGGCCCTGCGCATACTCTTGCAAGGCTTCCAGCACGCGGTTGAGCGCTTTTTTCGTGCCGCGCACTTTGTCAAAAGCAGCCACGTAGCCTGCCGGGTCGAGCGTCAAAATCGGTTTGATATTGAGCAAAGAACCGATGACAGCCGAAGCTCGGCCAATCCGGCCGCCTTTTTGCAAAAACTCCAGCGTATCTACGATAAAGTACACTTGCACGGAATCGAGATAGCGGTCGATCGCATCGAGGATTTGTTCCTTGCCTTTTCCCGCTTTCGCATCCTTGGCCGCTTCCACGCAAATCATTCCGTGCACGAACGACGCTTTGCGCGAATCGATTACGGTAATATCGATGTTTTCGTCGAGCATGGACTTCGCGATCATCGCGGACTGATACGTGCCGGACAAGGAACCGGACAGAAGAATGGCAATGATTTGTACATCGCTTCCGTACTCTTCCCGGATGGCTTTGTACGCCTCGGCAAACTCAAGCGGCGATGGCTGCGAAGTAGTCGGCAAAGCATGAGACTGCTTCAGCTTTTCAAAAAACTCGGATGAAGAGATCGTCACTCCGTCCAAATACGTCTCCGAGCCAAACATGACCTTCAACGGAACGGTCACGATACCGAGCGACTGCCTTACAGACGCGTCGATGTCGGACGCGCTGTCAGTAAGAATCACAACTGGCATTCTGGCGTGCTCCTCTCCTCGTTACTCCACGGAAAAAATGAAGGGATACAGCGGCTGTCCGCCAGGCTGAATCTCCACTTCCGCATCCGGGTATGCGTCTGCCACAGCTTCCTGCAACGCTTCGGCGTGCTCTTCTGTCGCTCCTTCTCCCAGGAACACGGTGACGATTTCCGTCTCTTCGTCCACCATCCCCAGAAGCAGCGTCTTGGCGCACTCCAAAAGCTCTGGTCCAGCCGTGACGATTTCTTTTTCTTCCAAGCCGATGAAGTCGCCTTCCTTGATCGTGACTTCACCCATTTGCGTATCGCGAACCGCATGCGTCACCATTCCCGTCTTTACCTGGGAGATGGCTTTTTCCATCGCGGATGCGTTCACGGAAGGCTCGGCGTCTGCGTGGAAAGCGAGCACCGCCGCCAAACCTTGCGGAACGCTCTTCGTCGGCACGACAGTAACCGGAACCTCTGCGAGTGCGGCAGCCTGTTGTGCCGCCATAATGATGTTGCTGTTGTTTGGCAATATGATGATGTGCTGGGCAGACAGTCCTGCGACAGCTTTCATGAAATCTTCTGTGCTCGGGTTCATCGTCTGGCCGCCCTCGACCACGACATGCACACCCATGCTGCGCAAAATTTTGGCGATGCCTTCGCCCGCAGCGACTGCAATCAATCCGTAAGGGAGCTGTTCACTCGCAGGCTGGACAGCTGGCTCTGCCGCCTTCGCCTCGCTTTTGCCCTCTTCCGCTTTGAGTATGTTCGCATGCTGCTCGCGCATGTTTTCGATTTTGATCCGGTGCAGGCTTCCGAACTGTTGCGCGTATTGCAACACTTGGCCCGGATGCTCTGCATGAATATGTACTTTGACGATTTCGTCGTCGGAAACTACCAGGAGCGAGTCGCCCATCGTATCCAGATGACCGCGGAACAACAGCTCGGAAAACGGCTTTTTGTTCGGCTCTGTGCTATGTGTGACATGAACCATAAATTCCGTGCAGTAGCCGTGCTTGATGTCCTCCGTTTTCAGATGGACTTGTGCATTGTGCTGTTCGGAAATCAGCTTGTCCAGCTCTTCCGGGCGCACGGACGGCTTGGCTTGTTCTCCGCGCTCGGCAAATTCCTCGCCGCGCAGGGCGCGCAAGAACCCTTCATAAATAAACAGAAGGCCCTGTCCGCCTGAATCGACGACGCCCACCTCTTTGAGTACAGGCAGCATTTCTGGCGTGCGCAAGAGCGTAGCTTGTGCCTGCTCGTACGTTTTTTCCATTACAGAGACAATATCATCTGACGTGCGCGCTGCACGCACAGCCATCTCCGCCGCTTCGCGGGCAACAGTCAAAATCGTGCCTTCCACAGGCTTCATCACTGCTTGGTACGCAGCGTCCACACCTGCTTTCAAGGCATCGGCAAATTGACGGGCGTTCACCTCGTCTTTTCCATTGACTGATTTGCTCAGGCCACGGAAAAGCTGCGATAAAATGACACCGGAGTTCCCCCGCGCTCCCATCAAAAGACCTTTTGCCAGAGCAGCAGCACTGTCCGAGATGCGGGGAGATTCCTTGCGTCTCAGCTCATCCACACCGGATGTGAAAGTCAAATTCATGTTTGTCCCCGTATCGCCATCCGGCACCGGAAAAACGTTCAAGCCATCTACTACTCTGACGTTGTCGGATAATAGGTTCGCCCCCAGGTAAACCATCCGGCTAAACAGCACGCCATCTAGATGCGTATGTACCAACTGATGTTCCTCCTTACGAATCTCTGTCTGTACGAACTCCCTGCACGAAGATGTTTACGGCAGTGACGTCGATGCCTACCGTTTGCTCCAAGGTATATCTCACGCGGCGTTGCACGTTGCCTGCCACCTCGGAAATTTTCACGCCATAGCTGACGATAATATGCATGTCCAAAACCACTTCGCCGTTCGTATTGTGCACGACGACACCTTTGCTCAGGTTGTCGCGGCCAAGAAGCTCGGCAATTCCATCTTTCAACGCCTTGCGGGAAGCCATGCCCACCAGCCCGAAAACTTCCATGGCTGCGCCTCCGGCAATTCGTGCAATTACGTCCTCTGTAACATCAATTTTTCCTAATGATGTGCTCATTTCCACTGTCATTGAAGGACTCCTCCTCTGTTAAACAGCTTGCCTCATAGGTAAGCGTACCCATGCTTCCCTCAATTCTACACTAACGGATGTGAGAAATGAAGCGTTTTGTCGATCCTACCAACCCTATGAGAAAGAGCTGGCAAATCATCTTGTCAAGTATTGCAATTGACAGCAATCATGTGCTAATATAATCGAGTATTTGTATTTCCCATCAAGGAAATCCCGTTTAGATGCAACAAGGGAGGTGGATTGTAATGGCACGTCGTTGTTTTGTAACAGGTAAATCTGCAAAAGCTGGAAACGCTCGCTCCCACTCCATGCGCGCAACTCGCCGCACTTGGGGTGTCAACGTACAAAAAGTGCGCATTCTCGTTAACGGTAAACCGAAGCGCGTTTATGTAAGCACTCGAGCACTGAAATCCGGTCTCGTAACTCGCGTATAGTTTTTCTAAACGACGCGAAAAAAAGCACCCTCGAGGTGCTTTTTTGCATTTCTCCGAC
Organism: Brevibacillus sp.; assembly: GCF_003521185.1. NCBI lineage: Bacteria > Bacillati > Bacillota > Bacilli > Caryophanales > Paenibacillaceae > Brevibacillus > Brevibacillus sp. The sequence goes on along the minus strand of NZ_DOTK01000034.1, from coordinate 44,905 downwards.
GTTCCTTTTCCATCTTTTCATGAAGGAGGCCGCGTCTTCATTTTTTCTTGTTGAATGCCTCGATGATGCCGCGAATCATGCCACCCAGGAACTTCGGCAACTTGATGGTGTAAAACCGCATGCTACCCCTCCTCACCGAAATTACTTCCCACGATACAAAAACCAGCCTGCCCCCATGAGTGCCGCCGCCAACAGGCTATACCAAACCCACGGAGGTGCCATGTACAGGAAAATGGTGATTCCCCCGACAGCCAACGCAACCCCGAGAACACGTCGCAAGGCGCCCCCCTGTCGCAGGCGATAGGAGCGCAATCCCATTTCATTGTGCACCTCCTTTAGGTGTTCTCCCAAACGTGCATATTACATCATATTCTGCTGTCGGATAAACATGTATCCTGCCACGCGAAAATGTCGATGTCCACCAAAAACTCCCGTGGAATCGCGCCACGACAAAATGAAAAATCAGGCAACATGATTGCTGCCTGATTACATTATGAATCCGCTGTGCCATTTATGCAGGTCCAACTAAGCTACTCTGTCTCGCGCAGGGAACAACAGTTGGGAAGCGCTGCCCAGCACGACTGACAAGACCACTCCCGCGATGATCATTTCGGGAATGAGGTAAGTGATGTTGTAAACAAACGAGTACAGCGCCACATTCATGCCTTCAGGCGCGTACTGCCCAAACCAGATGACGCCGGAAGTAAAATGGCAAGCCAGGCGGCCGAGCACGCCGATGAGCAAGCCGCCCCAGAGCACGGCAACCCGTTGCTGTTTCTTTTCATAGCGGGACAAGCGAACCAGTCCCGTCAACCCCAGGAAGGCGAATGCCAGCGGATAATCCAGCAGCACCTGCACAGGGTTCACCAGCGTGCTTCCCAGCATGAGCTGCAGCAATCCGACGAGCGTGCCCGTCACGACGCCTGCGGTCAAACCGCGGCGGACAGCGATCAGCGCAATCGGCACCATGACCAGCGAGACAGAACCGCCCTGCGGCATTTCAAAAACTTTAATCTGGCTAAACACGAAAGCGAGCGCAGCCATCATCGCCATTTCCAGCAAGATGATCAAGCGTTGTCGATCCAACTATCTTCACTCCTTATAACCTAATGAACATTCCAAATCAACCTGATTCTAGCCCAAGTGCATGCCCCTGTCAAAGAGAAAAGCCGCGGCCCCAAAGCGGCACCGCGACTTTTTTCCACTAGCGAACTTTCTCCAGAAACTGCTTGGCCCGTTCGCTTTTCGGATTTTGAAAAAACTCTTTCGGAGGCGTCTCTTCCAAGAGTCGACCATCATCGATGAACAGAATGCGATCAGAAACTTCTTCGGCAAAACGCATCTCGTGCGTCACAATCGCCATCGTCATCCCGGTATGAGCCAGCCCTTTCATAACTTCCAGCACCTCTTTGACCATTTCCGGGTCAAGCGCGGAAGTCGGCTCGTCAAACAGCATGATTTGCGGTTCCATGACGAGCGAGCGGGCAATCGCCACCCGCTGCTTTTGTCCACCGGACAAGCGGGACGGGAACACGTCGGCTTTGTCAGCCAGACCGACACGCGCCAAAAGCTCTCTTGCCTTCTTCTCTGCTTCGCTTTTTGCCATGCCCTTCACCTTCATCGGCGCATACGTCAGGTTGCTGAGCACCGTCATGTGCGGAAACAGGTGAAAATGCTGGAACACCATCCCGATCTGCTGGCGAATCGCCATCACATTCGCTTTTGGATCGGTAATGTCTTGACCGTTGATCGCGATTTTGCCGCTGGTTGGCACCTCCAGCAAATTCATGCAGCGCAAAAGCGTGGATTTTCCCGAGCCGGACGGCCCGATGATCGCCACGACTTCCCCTTTGCCGATCTCGGTGGAGATGCCCTTGAGTACGTTTAGTTGCCCGAAAGACTTGGTAATGTTCTCGATCTTAATCACTGCGTCTCATCCTCCGTTCCACAACGCGCGCCACCCATGTCAACATCATGACCATGACATAGTACAAGGTGCCGGCGATAATGTATGGCTCAAAGTAGCGGAAGATGGCCCCTTTTACCACGTTTGCATTTTGCATGATGTCGGACAAGCCAATCGTGGAGACAAGCGCCGATTCCTTCAGCAGCGCAATCGTCTCATTCACCAGCGCAGGCAGGATGTTCTTGATGCCCTGTGGCAAAATGATGTCGAGCATCATGCGGCGGTACGGAATGCCGAGCGCTTTGGCCGCTTCCCACTGGCCTTTGTCGACCGCCATGATTCCGCCGCGAATCGTCTCTGATATGTACGCGCCCGAGTTCAGCGTAAACGTCAGGACAGCCGCTTCCAGCTGCGAAATATTGTAGCCGGTAAGCTGCGGGGTCGCAAAGTAAACAAAGGTCAGCTGCAAAATCAGCGGCGTGCCGCGAAAAACGGACGTATACGCGATAGCGAGCCAGTTCAGCGGTCCGAATTTAGAAATTTTGATGAGTGCGAGGATCGAACCCCAGACGAAACCCAGTACGACGGAAATCAATGTAACAAGCAGCGTGCCCTTTATCCCCTGCAAAATGAAAGGGATATAGGGCACGATTTGCGCAAAATCCAAATTCATGCCCGTTCTCACCTCTTGCTACGTTGCGTAGTAGTTACTTCGTTGTGACCAGAGATTATTGAGCGAACCATTTTTGGATCAGCTTGTCCATTTCTCCGTTTTCCTTCATTTTCTTGATGACTTCGTTAAACTTCGCTACGTGCGGAGAGCCTTTTGGAAAAGCGATGGCGGAGCCGTTTGTTTCGTCTGTTTCGAGCGTCGTGAATTGCAGGCCAGGATTGCTCTCGACGAAGCTTTTTGCCACATGGTCCTCGATGATTGCCGCATCGACACGGCCTGTTTTCACTTCTTCCACGATCTCACCCAGCTTGTTGAGGGAAGTGACTTGCAAGCCTTGTACCGTTTTGCTCATCTCTTTGGCTGCTTCTTCCTGGATGGAACCGAGCTGAACCGCGATTTTTTTGCCAGCCAATTGCTCCGGCTTTGTAATGTTGCTTTCTTTTTTGGAGACAAGCGTGTTTTTCGCATCGTAGTAAATATCGGAGAACTCCGCGTTTTTCTGGCGCTCCGGTGTCGGCGTCATGCCTGCCATAACGAAGTCTGCGCGATTGGTTTGCAGCGCCGGAACCAGTCCGTCGAAGTTCATGTCTGTCACTTGCACTTCGTAGCCAAGCTCATTTGCGATGTATTTGGCAATGTCGATGTCGAAGCCGACAATTTCGTCTTTTCCGCTTGTCAGGTCGTGGTATTCATACGGTTTGTAGTCAGCAGACGTCGCCATGATCAGCGTCTTTTTCTCTCCTGCTTGTCCTTGGCCAGCCGGTTGCCCCTGTCCTGCGCCCGTCTGAGGCTGATTTCCCGTACCGCATCCTGCGATCATAGCCGCTGCCAAAAGAGAAGTTACTGCAAGAGAAAGAATCGAAGTCCGTTTTTTCATTGTGTACCCCCGGTAAAATGATTTACTGCAAAAGCAGCCATGCTTGACTTGAATATTTTGCACAACAACTTATATTTATGCAGGATAATGACTATTTTAATCATTTACTAAACAATTTCAATCATTTTTTCACCATCTGCCAATTATGCAAAATACAGAATTTTACACACAAATCACTCTCCCCCTTTTTCTCACGGTGCTTGCTGCTTCGCCTAGTATGCCCAACCTCGGCAAATATCGTGACGGCTTCGCGGATTTTTCTCTGGCGAAAACAGGAGAGAAGATTTATAGTGCAGTATGAAAAGCTCGTACATAAAGGAGGAAACTAAGATGAGTACGAATTGGACGTCCTACTTTCGCGAGCAGCTCCCGGACATGGTTGAAGAGCTGCGCACCTACGTGGAAATGGAGACACCGACTCACAACAAGGAAGCTGTTGATCGACTGGGCCTGTATATCGCAGAGCGTTTCCGCGAGCTTGGCTGCCGCGTCGAGCGCCTGCCGCAGCAAACGTACGGCGATCAGCTCCGCATCGAATACGGCGAAGGCGAGGAGCAAGTGCTCATACTCGGTCATTTCGATACTGTGAAAGAGATCGGCACGCTGCAAAAAGAGCCTTTGCGCGAAGAAAACGGGCGGCTGTACGGGCCTGGCACGTACGATATGAAGTCGGGGATCGTCTTCGCCTACTTCGCTCTGCGCGCGATTATCTCGCACGGGCTGCCGCTGTCCAAAAAGCTCGTCTTTTTCTGGAACACGGACGAAGAGATCGGCAGCGTCTCCTCCGAACAGTTGATCAGAGCGGAAGCCAAGCGAAGCAAATACACGCTGGTTCTGGAGCCAGCGGCAGGAGACGGTTCCTTGAAGACAAGCCGCAAAGGCGGCGGGGAATTTTTCCTGACGGCAACAGGACGAGCCGCTCATGCCGGCAACGACCACGCTATCGGGGTAAATGCTATCGAAGAACTGGCGCATCACGTCCTGGCGATTCAGTCGTTTACCGATTATGCGGCTGGCACTACGTTGTCTGTCGGCACGATCAAAGGAGGCAGCGTCTCCAACGTCGTACCTGACTGGGCGATGGCAGAAATCGATGTTCGCATCGAGAGCCGTGCGGAAGCAGAGCGAATTACCCGGTTGATGAATCAGCTTGCACCTGTTCTGCCCGGCGCGGAGCTGAAACTCGAAGGCGGGATTGCCAAGCCTCCGATGGAGCGAAGCGCTGGCACCGAGAAACTGTTTTTACTGGCTCAGGAGCAAGCGCGTCTGGAAGGCTTCGAGCTGACAGAGCAGGGCGTAGGCGGAACCAGCGACGGCAATTTTGCCGCAGACGCCGGATGCCCGACACTCGATGGGCTTGGTCCTGTCGGGGATGGCGCACACGCTTCGCACGAGCACATCGTCCTCGATGCGATTCCGGGACGGGTTGCGGTCTTGCTTCGCCTGCTTACGGTCCTGTAAAGCCGCTCCGCTCCCCTGCCTGCTCAGGCACCGGAGAATCGGCAGGCTTGTTTCGTGAAATACTTTCAAGAGATCAGACATATATATTCCCTAGCCTACAATGAAAGGAAGGGTACATATGGAAAACGTTGCACCAGTGCCAAGCAATCCCGTCGGTTTTTGGCGGCGTCTCGGAGCATCCTTGCTGGACGGCCTGATTATTGGCGTGCCTCTTGCTCTCATCAGCTACCTCATTACTGGGGATACAGAAGGCAACATCGTGACCAATCTGATCTCGACTTTATACAGCCTGCTCGTTCCGGTGTTCTGGTACGGCTACACGGTCGGCAAAAGAATTGTCGGCGTGCGCATCGCCCGCGTAGACGGGGAACGCGTCGGAATCGGCACGATGCTTTTGCGCGTGCTGGTCGGCATGATGCTCATTTACGGCATCACATTTGGCATCGCTGCGCTTGTCAGTCTGGTCATGGTCTGTGTGCGAAAAGACAAGCGAGCCATTCACGACTTGGTTGCTGGCACGTACGTAACTTCTGATCAGCCCTGACGCTCGCTTCCCACGAAAAAAGCCGACTGCTCGAAAAATGGCAGTCGGCTTTTTGCTATGCTTTTTATCCGCGGATGGCAGAGATCGCTTTCGCCCGGTCTTGCTGGTTGAATACGGCACTTCCGGCGACGAGCACAGTTGCCCCCGCTTCTTCGCACAGGCGAGCCGTTTCCACGTTGACCCCGCCGTCGATTTCGATCTCGACATGGCCCAGTCCGCGTTCATTCAGCAACTGGCGCAGCTCCTTGATTTTCGGAACGACGCTGTGAATGAATTTCTGGCCGCCAAAACCTGGATTGACTGTCATCAGCAAGACCATGTCCAAGTCAGCAAGCACAGGCTCGATCGTCGAAACCGGAGTGGCCGGATTCAGGACTACACCCGCTTTTACGCCCTGCTCTTTGATCAGGTAGAGCGATCTGTGCAGGTGGCGGCACGCTTCCTGATGAACCGTGATCCAGTCTGCACCGCTTTTGGCAAACTGCGGGATGTAGCGGTCCGGTTCTTCAATCATCAAATGAACATCCAGCGGCAGCTTGGTCACAGGGCGAATCGCCTCGACGATCAATGGCCCGATCGTAATGTTTGGCACAAAATGTCCGTCCATGACATCGACGTGAATCCAGTCTGCTCCCCCGCGCTCGACATCGAGAATCTCCTCGCCCAGACGGGCAAAATCCGCTGACAGGATAGAAGGTGCGATTTTTACCATGGTTTGTTCCTCCGTTGATATTCTTTCAGCTCTTCACGGAACTGTTTGTAGTGGGCATAGCGCTCTTCGCACAGCTCGCCCGCAGCCAGCGCCTCCTGTACGGCGCAAGACGGCTCGCTCACGTGGAGACAGCCGCGGAACTTGCAATCCGCACTAAGCTCGGCGAAATCGCGGAACGACTCTGCCAGATCCAGCTCGGTAAAATCGATGAACTCGAGCGAGCTGAAGCCTGGCGTATCGGCTACATATCCGCCCCCGTCCAGCGGAATCAGCTCCACATGGCGGGTCGTATGCTTTCCTCGGCCCAGCTTTTCGCTGACGTCTCCGGTCTGGAGACTGACACCGGGAAACAGCGTATTGATCAGCGATGATTTGCCTACCCCTGACTGCCCGGCGAAAACGGTAATCCGGTCGTGCAAAATCTCGCGAACCTCGTGCAGCCCGCGTTCGTCCACGGTCGAGGTCGGGATCACGCGATAGCCGATCTTCTCGTATTTTTGCACAATCGCGTCCACTTCTTCCTGCGGCACCTGATCAGCCTTGGACAGCACGATGACGGACTCAATCCCGACATGCTCCGTATGAGCCAAAAACTTGTCCAAAAGAAGCGGACTGAACATCGGCTTGTACATGGAAAAGACGAGGACGGCCTGATCTACATTGGAAATGGGCGGGCGGACCAGTTCATTGGTCCTTTCGCCCACCTCCATCACATAGCCTTCTTCTTCGTTGATCGCATCGTAGACGACCCAGTCGCCTACAAGCGGGTTGACCTTGGCATCTTTTTTCTTGAACAGCCCTCTTGCACGGCAACTGTAGATGCGCCCTTCATCGGCTACATAGTAAAAGCCGCTCAGCGCTTTCACAATCCGTCCCTCTGGCATTCATGTCCCTCCACTTGTTTTACGGCAGGCTGTTGTACGAGATCGGAATCGTTTGGTATTCCTTAAATTCGGTTTCGTTCTGCCTTTTGACCGTTGCTTTGACCAGCGCGTCTTTTTGTGGCGATACGACTACCGGAACGTCGTATTCCTTGTTCTCGGCAATCGCCTCCTGGTAGAGCACTTTTGCATCGCCGCGCGCGTCTGTCACTTCAATCTTCACTTCCAGCGTCTCGCCAGGCACGACTTCGACGTACACAGGCGCGACGGCGGACTTGGCGTCCTGCGGATACTGTCCGTTGCTGACGGTCAGCGGGACAGCCACCCCTTTTTGCACTTGCATGCCCGGGTCATAAGGATGGGTGCTCAGCACTTCCCCCTCTTTGTCGGTCGAGTACGTAGGCACTTTCTTGATTTCCCCGACGTTGAGCTCTTTTTTGAACAGCTCCACTTGCGCCGCTTCGACCGATTTGCCGCGTACATCCGGCATGGTCACGAACGCTTTTCCTTTGCTGATCGTCACCGTCACGCTTGTTTTTCCTGCATACACCTTCTCATTTGCTTCCGGCGACTGCTTGATGACGGTTCCCACCTCGGCCTTGTCGTCCTCTTCTTCGACGAACTTGACCGATTCCAGCTTGAAGCCATTCTTTTTCAACGTCTCTTCCGCCGTTGCCCGCGGCAAGGTGATCAGGTTCGGCATGTCGATCAGCTCTTGGCCTTTGCTGACGTACAAGGTGACGACGGCCTTTTCCTTCAACCTCATCGGCGGAGCCGGGTCTTGCCTGATGACCATTCCTTTTTCCATCGTATCGTTCGCTTCCTCGACGATTTGCGGAACGAGATTCGCTTCCTGAATCTTTTTCTCAGCCAAGGACACCTCGGTTCCTTCCACATAAGGGACGGGCACCTCCGGGACAGATGGCACGACATTCAACAGGAAGTTGAATCCGAAGAACGCCAGCACGAAAAACAGTCCGATTCCGCCGACCCAGAGCAGCGCCTTCACCCACCATTTTTTCTGGGGTCTTTGCTCCTCGTCGTCTCCATTCGGCTCCTGGCGGCTGCGCTGTCCGCCTCCGGTCCGTCCGTGCGTGTGCCCTTCCATCATTTCCGGCGTAATAATCGGGACGACACGCGTCATCTCTTCATCAATCGGAAACGTCAGCTTTTCTTCGTTCAACCGTTCCGGAAACAGGCACGTCTCCAAATCTTCAAGCATTTCGCGGGCCGAGGCGTACCGCAAAAACGGGTCCTTGACCAATGCTTTCAAAATCACGTTTTCCACGCTCTGCGGGATGTTCGGATTCACCTGGCGCGGTTCAGGCAGCGGTTCCTGCAAATGCTTGAGCGCCACGGAAATCGGGGAATCCCCGGAAAACGGCAGCTCTCCCGTCACCATTTCGTACAAGACAATCCCCAACGAGTAAATATCCGACTTTTCCCCTGTAATCCCGCCACGCGCCTGCTCTGGCGAAAAATAATGGACAGAGCCAAGCATGGCGTTGGTGTGGGTTATGGTAGCAGAAGTGACTGCTCGCGCAATTCCGAAGTCCGTTACCTTCACCCGACCGTTTTTGCCGATCATGATATTGTGCGGCTTGATGTCTCTATGAATAATCTGGTTCTGGTGCGCATGATCGAGTGCATCGCAAATTTGTTCGGCGATGCGCACGGCCTCTTCCACCGGCAATGCCCCACGCTGGATAATCACTTCTTTCAGCGTGTAGCCTTCTATGTACTCCATCACCATGTAATGCGTGTCGCCTTCCTGGCCTACGTCGTAAACCCCGACCACATTGGGGTGAGACAAGCTTGCTACTGCCTGAGCTTCACGCCGGAACCGGTTCACAAAGTCTTCATCTGTACCAAACTGCGAACGCAGCACCTTGACGGCCACTGGACGATTCAGTATCAGATCTCTCGCTTTGTATACGATCGCCATCCCGCCTCCGCCGACGCGGGATTCCAATTGGTACCGTCCTCCCAGTCGTTGACCTTCCATCTCTCTCACCCCTCTTTCTGACCGACGTCAAGCTTTTTTTGGACAGCGACCAGCGTAATGTTGTCTTCCCCACCGGCTTCCAGCGCTTCTTGCACCAGACCGTCCACTTTCGCTTGCAACGATATCTGTTTCTGCAACCAATTTTCTAAAGAGGCATGGGCTACCTTGTTGCTGAGGCCGTCTGAGCAAATGAGGACGATATCGCCCTTCGCCCATTCAAAGTGCCCCAGATCAATCAACACATCCGGCTCGGTGCCGAGCGAACGCATAATGACGTTTCGGTGTGGATGGACAGAAGCTTCCTCTTCCGTGATTTGTCCGCTTTTCAAAAGCTCGTTCACAAGAGAGTGGTCCTCTGTTTTCATGACCAGTCCGTCTGCGTTGTAAACATACAGGCGACTGTCGCCAATATGGGCCGTAATGACAGATGTTTCGCCAAGCAGCGCGGCCACTACTGTCGTTCCCATCCCGCTGCACTCCGGATGATTCAAAGCGTAATCGTACACTTCTTTATTCGCGGCCAGGACAGCATTCATCAACTGCTCGCGCGCATCTTCTGCGTCAAGCTGTCCATCCAGGTGCCGCAGTTCTTTTACTATTCGCTCAACGGCAAGGCGGCTGGCAATGTCTCCAGCCTGATGCCCGCCCATACCGTCTGCAACAATGGCCAGCACGCGTCCGTTCAGATCGGCAACACAGGCATAGTAGTCCTCATTTACCTGGCGGACGCGGCCGACATGGGATTTCATCGCGATTTCCATGGCTTCACCCCACGGTTTCTTTAGCGTGTTGTGCCCTCAGCTGACCGCAGGCAGCGGCGATATCGCTGCCTTGCTCGCGTCTGATGGTCACATTGATTCCCTTTTCATCCAAGATGCGTTTGAACTGAAAAATTTCGTTGCGCGGCGTGCGCACGTAGTCGCGCTCCGGCACGTAGTTGACCGGAATCAGGTTGACGTGGCACAGCATGTCTCCAATCAGCTCCGCCAGCTCTTCGGCGTGTTCAGGCTGATCGTTTTTGCCTCCGAACAGACCGTACTCGAAGCTGATCCGGCGGCCCGTTTTGTTGATGTAATGACGGCACGCCTCCATCAGCTTGTCAAGCGGGAAGCCGCGGTTGATCGGCATCAGCTTGCTTCTCAGCTCTGTGTTCGGAGCGTGCAGGGAAATAGCGAGATTGACTTGTCCGCCGCGTTCGGCAAACTCGTAAATCTTCGGCACGATCCCACTGGTAGAAACGGTAATGTGACGAGCGCCGATGTTCAGCCCGCGGTTGTCGTTGATGATGGACAGAAAAGCCATCAAGCTCTCGAAGTTCTCGAACGGTTCGCCAATCCCCATCACTACGACGTGGCTGACGCGTTCCCCATCGGCATCCAGTCTGCGCTGGGCCATCAGCACCTGGGAAACGATCTCGCCTGCATCCAAGTTGCGCTTCAATCCGCCGAGCGTGGAGGCGCAGAACGTGCAGCCGATCCGGCATCCGACCTGCGTCGTCACACAGATGCTGTTTCCGTAGCTGTGGCGCATGATGACCGTTTCGATTGCGTGCCCGTCAACGAGCTGGAACAAAAACTTGATTGTGCCATCCGTTGATTGCTGGTGCGTAATTTCTGTCAAAGAGTCCAGACGGAATGTCTCAGCAAGCTTCTGCCGCAAGTCTTTGGACAGGTTGCTCATCTCATCAAAGGAAGTCACACGCTTTACGTACAGCCAGTCAAAAATTTGCTGGGCGCGAAAAGCCTTGTCACCTACGCTGATGAGCCACTCTTTCATTTCGTCTTGGGTCAAGCTGTAAATAAGCGGCTTAGCGCTTGTAAATGTCGTGAATGGCATTTCTTTTCCACATCCTCAAAATCATTGCTTGCACAAATTATCATTCTATCATTGTACCTCGCCACGCGTCACGCTTCAAACGGTTTTGGCATCCATTTCAGAAATGCGTCCCTTTTCCTAGTGTAAACCAATCCGCACATGCGCAAACAAAGGCAAAGGAGTGGCATTTTCCGCAATTGGCACGCCACCCCTCCCTTGCTATCCTTTTCGTTTCAATCGCGCGATAAAGAAGCCGTCACTGTCAAAATGCTGAGGCAAAATCTGCACGCAGGCACCAGACTCGTCCACTTGATTGCGAACGGCGTCAGGCAAGTCTTGCCCAAGCGTATCATCCAAAACAAACTCCGGGTGCTCTTTGACGAAGCGCTGGACAATTTCCTGGTTTTCCTTTGGCTCAATCGTGCACGTACTGTAGACGAGCACACCTTCTGGCGCAAGCATCGGAGCCAATGCCTTGAGCAGCTCGTACTGGAGCTGGGCAATCGCCCGCACGTCCTCGGGTGTTTTGTTCCACTTCAAGTCGGGCTTGCGCCGGATGACGCCAAAACCGGAGCACGGTGCATCCAGCAAAATCCGGTCAAATGTCCCGAGTCCTCTGTCTGGCAAATCGAGCGCGTCGCTTGTAATCGGCTCGATAATCGTGATCCCCAGCCGCTTGGCGGTTTGGGCAATCAGCTCGCGCTTGTGCGGATGCAAATCGCTGGCGATAATTTGTCCGCGATTTTCCATCATCTCCGCTATATGCGTCGTCTTGCCGCCCGGAGCCGCACATGCATCGAGCACGCGCATGCCTGGCTTGGCAGCGAGTGCAGGGGCGACCAGCATCGAGCTTTCATCTTGGATCGTAAAAAACCCTTCCCGGAACAAACGCGATCCGGCCACGTGTCCGCCAGCCACCACGATCGCTTGCGGGCTCAGGGCAGATGGCTGCGCTACCGCTTCCTCTTGCGCAAGCTTGTCCAGCAGTTCACTGACCGTTGTTTTCAGCGAGTTGCTGCGGATCGAGCTGTGCGGCGTGCGGTTGTTGGCTTCGCAAATCGCGATCGTCGCTTCTTCGCCGTACACTTTCAGCCACTCGCGGACGAGCCATTCCGGATGGGAATGCGCAACGGAAATTTGTGCGGCGCGGTCACCTTTTGGCAAACGCTCCCACACATCCGGCTGGCGCAGTACATTGCGCAAAACCCCGTTCACCATCGAGGCAATCCCTTGATGTCCGCGACGCTTGGCCATTTCTACGGCCTCGTGAACAGCGGCGCGCTCTGGAATGCGGTCGAGGAAACGAATTTGGTACAAACTCAGACGAAGCAAGTTGCGCACCCACATCTGCAGCTTTTTGTTCCCGACAAAATGGGACAAAACATGATCGAGTGTCAGCTTGCGCTGGATCGTCCCGTATACCAGCTCGGTCACCAATCCCGTATCCGCCGCACTGAGCTGCGCGCGATCCAGAACGCCTCTCAGCTCCAGATTGCTGTACGACTTATGCTCCTCTACCCGATTCAAAACGTCTAGCGCAATATCTCTTGCTCCCTTTTTTGCCACGGACTATTCTCCTACCTTTGTGCCGATTTCAATGCTGCTGCCCGCTCCGCGCAAAAAGTCGAGAGCACTCATCCGTTTTTTGCCTTCTGGCTGCAACTCGGTTACTTTTACCGCACCGCTTCCGCAGGCGATGACCAATCCGTCCTCTTCGCGGGCGATAATCGTGCCCGGCTCGTATCCGCCGCCAGCCTCCAGCCTTTTTTCCACCCACCACAGCTTCCACACTTTGCCTTCGCAAGTCGTGAAGGCGACAGGCCACGGGTTCAAGCCGCGCACCTGGTTGTAGATTTGCGTAGCGGTTTTCGTCCAGTCGATTTTTTCATCCGTCCGCTTGATGTTCGGGGCAAATGTCGCTGCCGAATGGTCTTGCGCTTCCGGCTGAATCTCTCCGGCCAGCAAACGAGGCACCGTCTCCAGCAAAAGCTGGGCACCCGCTACCGCCAGCTTGTCATGCAACAGCCCGACCGTATCGCGCTCCTCGATCGGCACTACGACCTTGGACAGCATATCTCCCGCATCGAGCGCTTCTACCATGTACATGATCGTCACGCCGGACTCGGCTTCGCCGTCGACGATTGATTTGTGAATCGGCGCGCCACCGCGATATTTCGGCAAAAGCGAAGCGTGCACGTTGATGCAGCCAAAGCGCGGAGCATCCAGCAAGCGCTTCGGCAAAATTTGCCCGTATGCCGCCGTGACAATCAGATCAAAAGACAGCGCGAGCACTTCTTCCAAAGCTTCTTCCGCCTTGATTTTTTCCGGCTGCAACACAGCAAGTCCATGACGCAAAGCCGCCTCCTTGACGGGGGGCGGCGTCAGCACTTGCTTGCGTCCTACGGGACGATCCGGTTGCGTAACGACTCCAATCACGTTATAGCCTGCTTCGATGAGCGCATTCAGGCTCGAAACCGCGAAGTCAGGCGTACCCATAAACAGGATGCGAGCATCTTTCAAATCGGTTATTCCCCTTCCTCTTCCGGGTTCACCTGATACACCTTGTCGGCTACATCGATGAACAGGACGCCGTTCAAGTGGTCGATCTCATGCTGGGCGCAACGGGACAAAAGATCGTCTGCCTCCAGCTCGATCTCATTTCCGAAGCGGTCTTGCCCGTGCAGCTTGATCCATTTGTGGCGGCGAACGTCTCCGCGCAGTCCCGGGATGCTCAGGCAGCCTTCCGGATAGTCAAACTGCTCGCCTTTGTGCTCGACGATTTCCGGGTTGACGATTTCGATCAGTCCGTCTCCGCAGTCCATTACAATCACGCGCTTGGAAATCCCTACTTGCGGTGCAGCCAGACCTACCCCGTCTGCATCGTACATCGTGTCAGCCATATCGTCCAAAAGCTTGTGCAGGTTCGAATTGAACTTGGTCACTTTGATCGCTTTTTCACGCAAAATCGGATCTGGATGTTTTACAATTGTGCGAATCGCCATGTGAATCATATCCTCCCTAAAGCAATACGTATGGATCGACGTCAATCGTCATCAATACTTTCTGCTGTTTGTTCCATTCTTCAAATGCCGCTGTCGCCTGAGCAAGCAAGTCAGACAGTTGCGGTTCATCCCGATATTTTAGCATGATCTGAAAGCGAAATCTATCCTTCACGCGCGCGATGGGCGAAGCGACAGGCCCAAGCAAGATCGTCGTTTGGGCAAGCCGCGGGCGCAAAAAGTCTGCCAAGGTGTGGGCGCCGCGTATCACGACAGGCACTTCCTCATGGCTGAACGTGATCAGCACCAGCCGGAAATACGGAGGGTATCCCGTGCGTCTGCGCTGCAACATTTCATCGTGATAAAAAGCCGGATAGTCGTGCCGGGTGGCGTGGACGATGCTGTAATGCTCCGGCGTGTACGTCTGGATGACGACATCGCCTTCCAGTTCATGCCGACCGGCGCGTCCGCCTACCTGGGTCAGCAGTTGGAACGTCTTTTCCGCCGCGCGAAAATCAGGCAAATGCAGCGAGCTGTCCGCCGCGATAATGCCTGCCAGCGTCACCCGCGGAAAATCGAGTCCTTTGGCGATCATTTGCGTTCCCAGCAGCACATCGCCCTGTCCGTTGCGAAATTTGTTCAACAGCTCCTCATGTGCGCCTTTTCGCGAGGTCGTGTCCACATCCATGCGAATGACGCGAATGCCTGGAAACAGCTTGGCAAGCTCGGCTTCGACTTTTTGCGTTCCCGTCCCGAAAAAGCGGATATGCTCGCTCTGGCATTCCGGGCAATGGGTAGGCTGGGCGATCGTGTAGCCGCAATAGTGGCAACGCGCCGTATGGTTCGTTTTATGGTAGGTAAGCGAGATGTCGCAATGAATGCAGCGCATCGTATAGCCGCACGAACGGCACATGACGAACGTGGAAAAGCCGCGGCGATTGAGGAAAATGACCATCTGCTCCTCTTTTTGCAGACGATCCGCAATCATCGCATGCAGCTTCCGGCTGAACATCGAGCGATTCTCGGCTTGCAGCTCTTCGCGCATATCGACGACGTGCACCTGCGGCATCGGGCGATTTCCGACGCGGTCTGGCATTTGCAACAGGCCGTAGCGGCCACGCGTAGCCAGCGCATACGTCTCCAAAGCCGGAGTCGCGCTGCCCATAATCAGGACAGCATCGTTTCTTTTCGCCCGCCAGAGCGCAACCTCCCGCGCGTGATAACGAGGTGTCTCCTCTTGCTTGTAGGAGCTTTCATGCTCTTCGTCGATCACGATCAGGCCGACATTGCGAAAAGGAGCGAAAATAGCGGAGCGTGCGCCCACCACGACTTTTACTTGATTGCGAATGATTTTGCGCCACTCGTCGTACCGCTCCCCTTGGGACAAGGCACTGTGCAGGACGGCAACATCGGCCCCGAAGCGCGCTTTGAACCGCTCCACCATCTGCGGCGTCAAAGAAATTTCCGGAACGAGAAAAATCGCCTCGCGCCCTTTTGCCAGCGTCTGTTCAATCGCCTCCAAGTACACTTCTGTCTTGCCGCTGCCCGTAACCCCGTGCAGCAAGTACGAGGAGTAAATCCCCATTTTTATAGATTGCAAAATCGGTGCCAAAACCTGCTGCTGGAGCGGGGTAAATTCCGGCTTCGGCTTCTCGGAAAAGCGCCGATTGGCGTATGGATCGCGGTACACTTCCACCTGCTCAATGACGAGAATGCCTTTTGCCTCCAAACTCTTCAAGGACGCGCGGCTAATGCCGTACTCCGCTTGCAGCATCTGGGTCGAAAACGCTTGCCCCTCATGCATGCGAAACAGTTCGAGCGCTCGGCGCATCTGCTCGGCACGCGCTGGCAAGGAGCGGATCGCTTCTTCCAGGCCGGATGCATCCAGCAAACTGCGCACAAAAGATTGCTGCTTGCGGGTAATCCGATCCGTCACCTGGTATTCCGTCGCCAAAAGTCCGCTGGAAATCCAGCCCGGAACGAGCAAATACTCCTCCGGAAACTGTTTTTCCACCTCTGCCAGCGGAAGTTGCCGTTTTCGCGACAGTTCCCATAAAAGCCCCGACTGTCCGCATGCGTCAGCATCCAACGCCTCTGTCGCGACCAGCCATTTCTCCGACTTTCCTTTCAGGACAGCCGGAATCATCGCCTGAACAGCAGTCACCCACGGGCACAAATACTGTTTGGACATCCATTCGCCCAGCTCCAGCAGTTCCGGGCTAAGCGGAGGCGTATCGTCGAGCACTTGCTCCACATCTTTCAAACGGGACGACGCGATTTCTCCGTCCGCTAGTTCCACAATTCCGGTCACATACCCTTGCAGCTTGCGCGGGCCAAACGGGACGATTACCCTGCTGCCCACACGGATGAGCGGACTAAGCCAAGACGGTACCTTGTAGTCAAAAGGCCGATTCGTTCGATTGACAGGCACGTCTACAATCACTTGAGCGATCATGACAGCTCCGACAGCGGCTTATGCTGCAGCTTCAACAGCACGGCATCAAACAGTTTGTCAGCTACCGCCCGCTTGCTCAGTTTATCCAGCGCCACTTGCTCGCCTTCCCGCGTCAAAAGGGTGACGATATTCGTGTCGCTTCCCATTCCTGCCCCTTCCAGCAGGACATTGTTGGCCACGATCATGTCGAGATTTTTGCGTTCGAGTTTGGACTGCGCATGCAGCAGGACATCTTGCGTCTCGGCAGCAAACCCGACCACGAACTGCTTCGTTTTGCGTTCGCCGATCGTCTTCAAAATATCCGGCGCTTTGTCCAGCTCCAAGACAAACGGACCGTCGCCCTTTTTCATTTTATGCTCCTGCACCGTTTTCGGACGGTAATCGGATACAGCCGCCGACTTCACGACGATATCGCTTTGCGGCAGATGCTCCATGACCGCGTCGAACATCTCCTGTACCGATTCTACCGCTACGAACTCGACACCAGCGGGACGGGCAAGCGAAGTCGGCCCGCTGATCAGCGTCACTTTCGCTCCCCGGTCGCGCGCAGCTTCGGCAATGGCATAGCCCATTTTCCCGGAGGCGTGGTTGGTAATGTAGCGAACCGGATCGATTTTTTCCCGGGTTGGCCCTGCTGTCACCAGTACGTGCTTGTCCAGCAAGTCCTGCTTGATCGCCGCTCCTGCTTGATCGTCCGCTTGGGCAAAAAAGCGTTGAACCGCTTCGACGATTTCCTCCGGTTCAGCGAGACGCCCTTTGCCGATCCAGCCGCACGCCAGCAAGCCTACCCCCGGCTCCACGAACCGATAGCCGAAAGACGCGAGCTTTTCCATATTCGCCGCGACCGCCGGATGGTGATACATATTGACATTCATCGCGGGTGCGACCATCACCGGGGCCTTGGTTGCAAGCAAGGTCGTCGTCAGCATGTCATCTGCGATTCCGTTCGCGATTTTGCCGATCACATTGGCCGTGGCAGGAGCGATCAGCACGAGGTCAGCCTTGTCCGCCAGCTCAATGTGGCTGATGACGTGCGGGTCTGGCTCCGTAAACGTATCGGTGTAGACCGGCAGATGCGACAAAGCTTGAAATGTCAGCGGCTGAACGAATTTCAAGGCGTTTTCCGTCAAAATGACATGCACTTGTGCCCCTGCCTGTGTCAGCTTGCTTGTCAGCGCCGCCGCCTTGTAAGCCGCAATGCCGCCACAGACTCCGAGCACGATTCGTTTTCCCGAGAGCGTATTCATCATCTGCAACTCCCCCTCTTCTTCCCTATCCGAAAAAAACAACCTGCTTGGAGGTTGTTTTTAAAGGTAAGCTCTTATTTACGTCCGTCCAAAAACTCGTGCACCAGTTCGTCGGAGATAAACTCTTCGAGAGCCACGCCTACAAACTTTTTGGATTTTGGTCTGACTACCTGCATTTCGCTGTTTTCGCGCAATTGGCGCGCGCGTTTGGAAGCGACAGTCACCAAAATGTACTTGCTTTCTGCTTTCGCAGTCAATTCGTCAATAGATGGATACAACATGATCTATTCAACCTCCTTTAACCATTTGCGATATTTGTGAACCTGGCGATCTTTTTTCAGATGCTCGGCTGTAATAATAGCCTGAATGCGATCGCAGGCAGACTCGATAACATCATTGACCACGACGTAATCGTAATGATCCATCAGCTCGATTTCCGCGCGGGCTACTTCCATCCGCTTGCGGATAACATCCTCTGTCTCCGTGCCCCGTCCTACGATCCGGTTTTCCAGCTCGTGCAAATCAGGCGGAGCGAGGAACAGGAACGTCCCTTGCGGAAAGCTTTCCTTCACTTGCAGCGCGCCCTGGACTTCGATCTCCAGAATGACATCGCGTCCTTCGTCCAGCATCTCATCCACGAATTGGCGGGGCGTGCCGTAGAAGTTCCCTACGTATTCTGCCCACTCCAGAAGAGCGTCTTGCTCAATCATTTGCTTGAACTCTTCCTGTGTCTTGAAAAAGTAATTGACTCCTTCCACCTCGCCCGGGCGCGGAGAACGTGTGGTAGCCGAGACGGAATACACCAGCTCGGGCATTCTTTCCCGAAGCGCCTTGCATACCGTGCCTTTGCCCACTCCCGCAGGTCCGGAGAGAATCAAAAGGAGACCGCGATCAACCATGCTCATTGTGTACACTCCTACTTTATTCGTCCGATTCGTCATCCTTCGTCGTCAGTCGCTGCGCCACCGTTTCCGGCTGCACCGCCGACAAAATGACGTGATCGCTATCCGTAATAATCACAGCGCGCGTCCGGCGCCCATACGTTGCATCCACCAGCATATTGCGATCACGCGCTTCCTGGATGATCCGTTTGATTGGGGCAGATTCCGGACTTACAATGGAAATGATACGGTTGGCATTCACAATATTGCCAAACCCGATATTGATTAGCTTGATTGCCATAACGGCCCAGCCCATCCTTTCATGCTACTCGACATTCTGTACTTGCTCTCTCATTTTCTCCAGCTCGGTCTTGATCTCGACAGCGAGGTGCGCGATTGGCAAGTAATTCGCCTTGGAAGCAATCGTATTCGCTTCCCGGTTCATTTCCTGGAGCAAAAAATCAAGCTTTCGCCCGATCGCTTCGCTTGCCGTCAATTGCTTTGCAAACTGGAGACAATGACTTTCCAGGCGGGTAATCTCCTCGCTGATATCGCTCTTGTCAGCGAAAAAGGCAACCTCTTGAGCCACACGCGCAAGGTCCAGTTCAAACGGAACCTGGCTGGCCCACTCCCCCAGACGCTGCTGCAGGCGGGTTCGATGTTCCTCGATCCCCATAGGAGCCAACTGTTGAAGCTCCGCTACCCACGCTTGAATCTGTGCGAGCCGACTGGATAAATCAGCGTACAGTTGCTTGCCTTCCGCCTCTTTCATGGAAAGCAAGTCGATCGCCGCAGTTCGTACCTGATCCAGCAGCCATTCGGCTACTTCGTCATGGTCGTCTGCCGTTTCTTTTGTATGTATCACGCCAGGGAAGAGCAAAAGCTCCTTGACGCCAAGCGGACTTTCCAGTGAAAAGCGCTCAGCCATCGTGCGCGACAACGAAACAAGCTGTTCGGCCATCTGCCAGTCAATATCGATAGCAGAAGCCGCCTGGCTTTTTCCGTCGATCGCGATGGTCACATCGACACGGCCTCTTCGGACGTACTGGCTCACCAGCTTGCGCACCTGATCCTCCAGCATGCTCCAAGCTTTTGGCAGTCGTACCTGTATCTCGGAATACCGATGATTGACGGCGCGAATCTCCACAGTCAAACGCACAGTTCCCCTGCTATCCTCTTGCCGTCCATAACCTGTCATGCTTCTAACCATCATTTTCACTTCCACAGACGCAAAATCGTTAATTTATTATAGGAGACAACTCTTGGCAGTGTCAACCGAAGGCGCAAGGCGACAACAAGATTCCTCCCTCTCCCGCTTTATGCTACACTGTGACTGGCAAACATTTTCTCCATTCGTTTTTCCTTCTCGGCATTTTTTAGGATAGAGGTGAGCTATAGTGGCATTTGACGGCGTAGTGACCCGTGCCTTGACACGGGAATTACATAAATGTATCGGCGGACGCATTTCCAAAATTCATCAACCGCATCATAGCGATATTGTCATGCAGGTGCGGACACCTGGGGAAACGGTCAAGCTCCTGCTCTCGGCAAACCCGACGTACCCGCGGATTCACATTACGACAGAAGAATTTACAAATCCGCTGGAAGCCCCGATGTTTTGCATGCTGCTGCGGAAACATTGCGAAGGCGGCGTAATCGAGTCCATCGAGCAGATCGGCATGGAACGGATCATCCACATCGACGTCCGCACCCGCGACGAGCTGGGAGATACGGCGACCCGCCGCATTATCATGGAAATCATGGGCAAGCACAGCAACATCATTCTCATCGATCCGGCTACCGGGACGATTCTGGACAGCGCGATGCACGTCACCTTGGCGATCAGCCAGTACAGGCAGGTCACGCCCGGCAGGACGTACGTCTCCCCGCCGAGCCAAGACAAGCGCGACCCGTTGGCTGCGACCGAGCAAGAGTTCATTTCCTCCATCGATTGGAACAGCGGACGCCTGGACAAGCAGATCGTCGACGGCTATACGGGAATCAGCCCGCTTTTGGCAAAAGAGATCGTGCACAGAGCGAAGCTGGCGAATCGGGAAACGCTGTGGGAAGCTTTTTCTGCGGTCATGGAAGCAGTCAAGGCGCACGCATACGCTCCTTCCATCGTGGAACACGCTGGCAAAGCCTACTTCCACGTAATCGAGCTGACGCACCTCGCCGCGGGCACGACAACGCCGTACCCATCCGTGCAGACATGCTTGCAGGCGTACTACGAAGGCAAAGCTCTGCGCGATACGGTCAAGCAGCGCGCCCACGACTTGATTCGCTTCGTGACTGGTGAACGCAACAAAAATGAAAAGAAAATCGAAAAGCTGGAGCAAACGTTACAGGAGGCGCACGACGCTGACCAATTCCGCCTGTTCGGCGAGCTGATTACCGCCAACATGCACCAAATGAAGCGCGGCGACACCGAGCTGGTCACGGTCAACTGGTACGACGAAGCGGGCGGAACCATCACGATTCCGCTCGATCCGCTGAAGACGCCGTCCGAAAATCTGCAAGCGTACTACAAGCGCTACAACAAGGCAAAAAACAGCCTGCAAATCGTCAGTGAGCAAATCGAGCAGGCCAAAGCGGAAATTCTTTACCTAGACGGCCTTTTGGTTCAGCTTGGGCACGCCAGCCTAAAGGAAGCCGAAGAAATTCGCGACGAGCTTGTCGAGCAAGGCTACATGCGCGATCGGAAAAAGCGCGGGCCGCGCAAGAAAAAAGATACGCGCCCTGAGCTGGAAACGTACGTGTCCACAGACGGAACGGAAATTTTGGTCGGAAAAAACAACAAGCAAAACGAATTTTTGACGAACAAACTGGCCGCTTCGCATGAGACATGGCTGCATACGAAGGACATTCCCGGTTCTCACGTCGTCATCCGCTCCCGGGAATACTCCGAGCAAACGTTGCTGGAAGCGGCAAATCTGGCCGCCTATTTCAGTCGCGCCAAAGAAGGCAGCCAAATTCCTGTCGACTACACCTTGATCAAGCACGTCAAAAAACCGAGCGGCGCCAAGCCGGGCTTTGTCATTTACGAGCAACAGCGCACCTTGTACGTCACACCGGACGAAGCCCTCGTCCGCCAGTTGAAAGCGAACGCTTCCTCCACGCATAGCGAAACCCGCTAAGCTCATACTAAGAGCAAAGAAGCATATCTTCGTGGTTTCAACTTTGGAAGGAGGATCAGGATGAACGTCATTGGCATCATCCAGACTGATCTAAACGAATTCAGCGTATTGTTTGAGCAGCAAAACGGTGGACAAGGCGGCAGCGGCGGTGGTGGCGGACAAAACGGTGGCGGCGACCAGCATTCGCAAAGCGGCGGTGGACAGGATTTTCAAGACAGCGACTCCATGTTCCTCAGCTTTCTGGACGAACAGCCCAGCTCCGGGGAAGGAAGCTCCACTAGCGGCCAGGGCGGGCAAAGCCAGGGGCAAGGTCAAGGGCAGCAAGGCGGGCCACAGGAACTGACCGTGCGCATTAAAGGCATACCCGAAGGCCAGAAAGCAAACTTCCTGCAAATGTACCAAATCCTCCAGGACGCTCAAGATTCTCAATCCCTGGAGCAAAGCTTGACGATTGTCAACAACAACGATCAGCAAGACGGACAAGATTCGTCGAGCCGCAGACAAAACCAAGGCCAGGGACACGGTTCCGGCAAACAAAACAGAACGACTCATTGATCGCCATGCTGCGAAAATCGTTTCGTCGACAACAGAAGACATAGAAAAACCACCTGGAAATCTCCAAGTGGTTTTTTCATGCTATCGGCAAATCTTTGCTTTTACATGCTTTCAAGTCCCCGCTTTGCCGTTGACCTCATGTTTCTATAACCTGCGCTCACACAGGTGGGTGACTGGTCTGCCCTTCAGCCTTCCCATGCATCCCCAAAAGGGAGGTGGGCCTGACATCCATCACAAATTTTCGTCTCCCGAAAAACACGTATAAGGTTAGAAACATTTACGGCCTTACGTACATCGCAGGATCTTGATACAACTACTTTACCACAGAATCATTCCACGCTCAACGGATTTTCTTTCCTTTCGTTTCCCATTCTTTTCCCACACCTTTTTGTAAGCTTGGACCCATCAGGCGAAAAGGAGTGAGGATTGTGTATGGATGAGAATGTGAAGCGGCTGTACGACAAAGCCGGATTTGGCAGCTACACGGGCGGAGCCGGCCTGCAAGCGGAGATCAAACAGCTCGTGACTGCTGATCCGGCTCCCCGCAGCTTCGAATCGCTCGCCTCCCTTGTCGAGTTGCTGCTTGCTCATCCCCGTACGGCCGTTTTTGTGACGGAAAAAGTATTGCGCGCCTTTTACAAGCCTGCGCCAAGTGCCGACGAAATCGAATACTTCGCCCGGATTTATCGCCATTTTCGCAGCATTTATGCAAGCGTGATCGACGGCTATCTGGGCGGCGCTCATAAAAACGTCCTGGGACAAACATACGAAACTTTGCCGATTTTTCGGACAGGCTCCTAGCAAGCGAAAAAAGCTTTGGCCTTTGACAGCCAAAGCTTTTTCCTTTGGGACCGTTGCTTTTCCAGAATAAAACACCTGGCAGGTCGCCATCTTAAAAACGACACATACTTCTGGAAAAGGAAGGGATATCATGCGTTTTCCCCAAAAGCTTCTCGTCTTGTCCTTGCTGGCTGCCGCGTCCGTCGGTATGACCGCCTCCCCGCTGTTTGCGTCTGCGACTGCCCTGGAGCAACCTGCTGGCGAATCAGGCGGCAAATACGAGAACGAGTCCTTTCGCAACATATCGGTGACGAAAACGGGAGCGGGCCAATACACAGTAAAAGGCGAAGCACGCGTATTCGAGGCGACCGTCCGCTTTGTCGTGACAGATGGAGACGCCACATTGGCCGACAGTTTTGTTACCGCCAGTCAGGGTGGGCCAGCATGGGGTACGTTCAGCATCAACCTGAACCTCGACGCCTCCAAGCTGAAGGAGCCTGTCCTCGTCCTGTTTGAAGAAAGCGCCGAATCAGGGCAGCGCATTCACGAATTGAAAATCCCGTTGCCAAAATAAAGCTTACGTCCGCTTCCTTTTGGCACGAACGAGCGACTGGAACTCGGGATGGGCAATCAAGGACGGCTGCTGCTGTTTTTCCCAGGCAAGCGCGTACTCCAGGCCGTTAAACTGGCACCGTCCCAGCCCTTCCTTCGTAACTGCGTAAGCCTGGCTTGGCAAGCGGCGCACCATGGACACCAGTGCTTCCACTTCCTGCTCGATCCGCGCAGGCTCCACAGCTCGATAAATCAGACCGATTTGTTCGGCTGTTTGCCCGGAAATTTTTTCGCCAAGCAACGCAAGACGTTTCGCCCAAGCTGTTCCGACGAGCCGTGGCAACAAATAGGTGCCGCCGAAGTCCGTCGTCAGTCCGATCTGTACAAACGGTTCTTGCAAGACCGCATCTGTCGCCGCGATGACAAAATCCGCGTGCAGCGCCAAGTTCAGCCCCGCTCCGACTGCTACCCCTTCCACGACCGCAATGACTGGCTTGGGCATCTGATTCAACCGGGTGATGAAATCGTTGATCACCGAAAGCGCGTCATCTGCCTCGCTTTTCTCGCTCAGCGATGTCAATACGGTCAAATCGGCTCCCGAGCAAAAATGACCGCCCGCTCCCCGCAGAATGAGCACTTCCACCTCCGAATCATCCGCCGCCTCCGCAATCGCCTGTTGCAGCAAGGAAAACATCTCCACTGTCAGCGCATTCAGCACATGCGGGCGATTGAGCGTAATCGTGCAGACTCCCGCTTCTTTTTTCACCAAAAGGCTTTCTGCCTGTCCTGTGTGTTCCATTCTTCTCACTTCTCCTTTCTATTGGGACGCTTCCGGAATAACGCCTTGACGCTGTAGCTTGCGCAATCCTTCCTCTGTCCGCAAATTGAGCGAAATGCTCTTGTGGTTGTGGTGCGAACGCAAGGAAAACGCTCCGCTTGCTTTCTCCCCTATTTTCGCGATGAATGGTCATTCACCCTGCCTTTTTTGCGAGAAAATTACGAAAAAACCGCCCCTCAACGGAACGGTTCCCTCGTTTTGCTCTTCATTTCACAAAGCGCAGCGTCAGCGGATAGCGGTACGATTTGCCCTCGTTTGCCCGGACGGCGGCGATGACAACGAAGACGATCCAGAAAATGAACAAGGCGGTCAATAAGATCGCGCCGATAAAGACAATCAGCAACAAGCCGGAAATCGCGGCATAAATCGTAATCGAGATGCCAAAATTGAGCGCTTCCTTCCCATGCTCTTGAAAAAACTCGCCCTCTTCCCGCTTGACCAGCCAAATAACCAGCGGCCCCAGCACATTGCCAAAAGGGATCAAAAAGCCTGCCAGAGCAGACAGATGCACAATCATGGCCCACATTCGCTCGTCTTTTCCGCTCAAATGATTCATCGTTTTCTCCCCCATTCCATTCCCGTTACTGTAAGTGTACGATATCTTCGCTTGAAACTTGCGAAAAAACGAAAAAAGCGCCCAAAAGGCGCTTCCCTCGCTATTAATATTTGCCACCGTGACTGTGTCCACCCCAAGAGGACCCAAAATCGCCGCCATGTCCACAGCTTTCACCGTGGTGGTGATGGTGACCGCAGCCACCGCGACCTGTTTTACATTCCATTTTGTAGTAAGGCTTGTAGTAGCAATGTTTTTTGTAGTATTTCTTCTTGCAGCACTTCTTGTAGTAGCACTTGCAATGAGACTTTCTGCATCCGCAACCCATGAACCTCACCCCCTCCTGATCGTTACATCTACAAGGTATGTAGGTGAAGGTGCATTGGCATGGTACACTTGTCTATTGTTGAGCCAAAATCAGCGGGTGTCCTGCCTGGCACAACAAAGCCGACAGAGCATCTGCCGGCGGGGTTTTGTCTATGTGTATGAAGAAAAAAGCTCTGGCAGGCGGCCAGTGAATAAGTGCGGGGATGAATCGATCATTGCGTGACAATTTTTCGCAGCTCGTTGATTCCGTGATGATCGGGAATTTCCTGGTATTCCTTCACTTTTGGCAAAGTCAGCAAATGCGGCCTGACCATATAGCCAGGCTTCGAAATATACACGACATCGCAGTTTGTAATCAGCTCGAACACATCGGGATGATTCGCTTCGATCGTGCGAATGTCCAGATGGGTAATGCCCGCATTGTACAAATCATTGATCATTCCTGCCGCCCCGCGAATGGTAGCACAGACCAGCCCCACTTTTGTATGCCGGGGGTACGCTTCCATGGCGGGAATTACCGTTGTCGGGTCGGGTATAAAGTCGAGACTGACGACTGGCGGGGCTTCGCGCGGCAGCCGATGCTTCGCGCGCAAATTCACGGAAGGATGCGTCACAATCGCTTTGTATTGTTGCAAAAAGCTCGGGTCCTGCTCGACTCGCTGGGAAAAATCCTCGAAGGTTCGCCCTTCCAGCATGACACTCGGAAGATGGTATTGCACCAGACGCAAATATTCGGCAAGCTCCAGCTCGGTGAAGCGCAGAAACAAAACGGGAAACTGGTTGATTTCCTGCATCACACAAGAGAGGACGCGGGTAAACTCATCCATCGAGTACCCCATCGCCTTTACTTTGTGCAATGTCTCTTTGGCCAGCAAGGCGAGATGCGCCGGATTGCGGGTCAATAGTGGATCGTTGACGATGTTGCTGACGATGGTCCCTCGCCCCTGTCGCGAGTCCACCATACCTTCCTGCTGCAAGCGGAGATAAACGCTGCGGACCGTGTTGTAATTGACCTTCAGCTGCGCAGCAAGCTCCCTTACTGTCGGCAACTGTTCATTCGGCGGAAGTTCTCCGCTGCGAATCGAGGAGGCAATTTGTTGGTAGATCTGTTCGTGGTACGAAACATTCGAATCCTTTTGCAGGGTCAGGCGTAGCATGAATTCACCTCTTCATCCATCATTGAAAACATCGTATATGAATTGCGAATCGAACGTCAATAGAAGCCGTCGGCATGATCCGTTCCTTCGCGGCAATACTAAGGCTGATCACACATCACGAGAAAGAAGGTGCCCTGATGGGAGAACAAAGCCGTTTTCGTGAAGGCGACAAATCGCCGAAAAATGGCGTGTACATGGAAATCGGGGAGACTGGCGCCAGCGTGCAAGACCCGATGATCATCGAGCTGGACAGAGGGCAAAAGTTTCCCGCTACACGCAACAAAAACCGGGTATGGACCCAAAAGTAGGCGCTAGTCCCACGCTCACGATCAAAAAACCAACCTTGCTGAAACAGCCAGGTTGGTTCCTTTTTAGTTCTCGTCGTCTTCGTCCGCTTCGTCCTCATCTTCTTCATCGCCACTCAAATAGATGATGGTGACCCCGAGGCTTTCCAGAAGACTGATCACTTCTTTGTTCAGCTCCTGATCCATCAACAGTCCCAGGCTTTCCACCAATTCCAGCTCTTCCAGATCGCCTTGCTCGGCATCCTCAATCAATTCGATAATTTCCGTCATCCGCTTTTTTTCCAGGACGGCCATGAGTTCATCTCTTGTCATAAAATGTTTCACACCTCGATTTCTCTTCTCTATGCATTATAATAGTACATAACGAAACGGTTGAAAACAAAACGCTCTTGATCGTTTGACTGACCGCAAGCGGCGCACCCGCTTTCGCGAAAAAACATCGAGACGTTTTTCCCAAAAAAGAGCGAGGTGAAGTCCATCATGTATCCTGAGCCGTATCTGGACTACCTGGTTCAGTTTCATGTCGAACGCGACTACTTCGAGTGTCACGAGATTCTCGAAGAATATTGGAAGAGTGCTCCACCAGAAAAGCGCCAGCCTGTGTGGGTCGGCCTGATCCAAATTGCCGTGGGCCTGTATCATCACAGACGCGGCAACCTGAATGGCGCTAGCAAGATGCTTACAAGCGCCCACGCGTTGGTCAAAGAACACCATGAAGAGATCGAGCGCCTTGGCTTGGACAGCATGGCCCTGCAGCGATTGCTGGCAGAGCGCCTGGATGAGATTCAAAAAGGCATGCCATACCGCAGCCTTACCTTGCCGATGCAGGCCGCAGACCTGATATCCGCGTACAAAGCGGCTTGTGCCCGGCAAAATCAGCCTGAGCACCGCGACAGCGACATGAGCGATCCGTTTTTGCTGAACAAGCATACGTTGCGCGACCGCAGCGACGTGCTCGCAGAACGAGAGCGGCAACTGCAACTGCGCCAAGGAAAGCAGATCAATCCGGCGGACTAATACGCTTCTTCTGTTACAAAAGCGGCTGGAATCGCATCGCTGTACAAAAATGCTCCGCTCCCTTTGAAAAATCGGATGCCGGTTGCCCTCGCCTCTGCCGCCTGCACGGTCAGCACAGAGAGCGTGTCTTCCGGCATCCCGATCTCTTCGATCGCGAGCGCAAGCTGCACAAAGTCACTAGCGATGGGCAAAAGTCCGCCCGTGAGCACTTGCCGAACAAGCTTTTCGTGCGTGCCGTAGTACAGACGCGCTGGTGGCTCCACCTCTGTGAGTCGGCCTGCTGCCTGGACTGGGCTTGAAGCAAAGCCGTAGGTGGCGCGAAGCAAAACGCCGCCATCCCAGTCAATTTGCCGCTGCGGGTCATTGTCCACGACTTGCCACAGATCGGAGCGGCGAATATTTTCCCACCCTTTGATCGAGCGCAAATAAGCGAGCAATGGTCCTGTTGGCGTGAATCCATATGTATCGAAGTAAAGCTGGACGTGCTCATTCTTTTGCCGCAGGATGCCCAGCAGATGCTTGCGCAGCTGGACTTCTTCGTGTGGCGCCAGCATGGCTTTCTCTCCTTTCCCCTATCTTCCCGCTAGTAAATCCACAAAACAACCGCCAAAGCCAGCCCCAAATCTGCGAGCAAATGACTGAACCAGGTAGGATATATCGATGGGAACAGCCCTTTCAGCCAGCCCCAAATAACCCCGGCCGCGTATACTGCGCTAGTCAGCAGCAAGCCTCGCCACAAGCCAAACAAGGCTGTCGTGACAATCAGATGATAGAGCGTATAAAAAAAGCTGGTCAAAAGCACGGAGACGGCACGGGAAAGCGAACGAAGCATCCGTTGCAGGACAAAGCCTCGCCAAAACAATTCTTCCAGCAACGAGTTCACGAACACGAGGTATAGGGCAAACCAGCCGATCCATTTGCGGCTCAACCCCCACGATTCCAAACCCGCCCGCACAGCAGCAGGCAAGCCCTCCGCTTGCAAAAGCAACCACAATCCAGCCTGAATCCCCGTAAAAAACAGCACGCCCAGCGCAATTCCAAACAGCGCTCCCCGCTTTTCGAACCGGCCCCACGCCAACTGCCAATTTTCCTGCAAACTTTTCTCCCACCAGCCGTGCAGCAGGGGGATTCCCACGCATACGACCAGATGGAAGGCAACAAACGTAACAAACAAGCTGTGCCGCTCTACCAGTCCGTAAAAGATGGCAAGCGTGGCAGCAAATCCATACCCGATCAACAGAAGCAGCGTACGTTTTCGCGCCATGCCGATTAGCTCCTTTTTTGCGTAATCGCCGCTCATTGTTCCAGTAATTTGCCCGTTATTGCTAGGAAGCATACATACAGCGTCAATAAATATACAAATATTTGGGCAGATGCTATACTGGGTTTTACCGTTTTGAAAAACTCGATCGGTTCATTTTTTTGTCAAAAACCAAAAAGATATGGAGTGGCTCTCATGTTGTGGCGCAACCGAACCTTTCTTTTGCTGATGACAGGGGAGATTGTCGCAGGTGCAGGCATGTGGATTTCCATCATTGCCAATCTGGCGTTCATGCAGAGCCTGATCCCTTCCGAAACCGTGAAGGGTCTGATTTTGATGAGCGGTCTGATCGCAAGCATCCTGTTGGCTCCGAAAGCGGGCGTCGTCATCGATATGTACGACAAGGGAAAAGTGATGCTCTTTGCCAGCATGGCCCGGACTTTAAGCCCTGTGTTCATGTTTCCCGCTCTCGCGTACGATTCCATTCTCTGGATGATCGTCTCCCTGATCGTCATGCAAGTGTCTGCGGCGTTTTACTTCCCGACCGTGCAAGCCTCCTTGCCTGCCATCTTGAGCAAAGATGAGCTTTTGAAAGCGAACAGTGCGTACTTGAACATTTCCACCCTGTCGCGCATTGGCGGAACGGCTCTCGGGGGTGTGCTCGTGGTCTCCATGGAATTGCCCATGCTGTACATTTGCTCGATCATTGCCTACGCGATTTTGGCTGTCGTCACCTTGTTTTTGCGGATTCCGCCCGTTACCTCGCGGAATATGAAGGAAAAAGTGGAGTTCCGCGAAGTGCTGATGATTGCCCGCAAAGACCCTGCCTTGTTTGTCGGATTGATCAACAACGGTTTGATTACGTTGTTTTTGGGCGGACTCAATCTGATGATCCTCAACCTAAGCGAGATGCAAAACGAGCCGCAGCTCATGGGCTGGATTTACGCGGTCGAGGGCACGAGCATTTTGATCGGCGGACTGCTCGCCAAACGGTGGATCGGCGGCAAAAATCTGGTCGCTGCCTCTACGCTCATGCTGTTTTTCTTCGCGCTTTCCCAATTCGGAATGTCCATGGCAGACAACAAAGCGATGGTGCTGTCTTCCTTTTCCGTGTTTGGCTTGGTCGTCGCCTTCTTTTTTCCGGTCATTGCGACGATCTTTCAGAAGCGCTTGCCAGCCCACCAGCAAGGACGGTTTTTTTCCTTCAAAAGCATGCTCGACCGCGGCTGTTTTCTGCTCGCGCTGGGGATTACCGGGGTCGGTCTCGACCTGCTCGGCATCACCGGCTACCTGCTGTTTATCGGCTCGCTGACGCTCTTGTCCGGCCTCTTGACGCTCCTCTACAGCAAAAAACACAAGCTCGATGTCCGGGCCAGCGACGAAGCGGCGGCTTAGCAAAAATGCCGCTTCGCTGTCTGCGGCTTCCCCATACGTCTCAATTTGGTGTAAACTAGACAAGACAACATTGAAAAATTGTTGAAAGTCTATGGAGGCGTTTTTTCCATGCAGATACTCACTTCTTCATCCTTTGGCATTTTGGTGCCGCTGGTGATGGCAACCGCGGTCATCTTTTTGCGCATGCGCCGGCAAAAAAAGCCTGTGTCTGCAAAAAGCATTATCCTGCCGCCGTTCTTCATGGCTACTGGCTTTGCCATGTTTTTCTTTCCGGAAGCGGCGCTGCCACCGATGTACGATCTGGCGGCGTTTGTAACCGGATTGATTTTCTCCATTCCCTTGATTATGACTTCGCGCTTTGAGATCATCGGTCAAGACGTTTACCTCAAACGTTCCCGTGCGTTCTTCTTTATTTTGGCAGGACTCCTGATCATCCGGCTGATTATCAAGCTGGTGATCAACGACAGCTTCACCCCGATCCAGACAGGCGGCTTGTTCTTCCTGCTGGCGTTCGGCATGCTGGTTCCGTGGCGCATTGCCATGCTGTACATGTACCGCCAATTGACGAAAAAGACGTTCGGAACGCATTGATCGCCGGCGATGTTGATGTCGCAGAAAAGAAAGAGCAACCTGATTCCTTTTTTCGCAAAGGGAACGGGTTGCTCTTTTTTCTATGATTCAGTTATTCAGTCAAGTGCGTTTGGAAAAACTCAACGATGTGGCTAATCAGTTGCAAAAAGCTCTAAGGCCCGCCGTGAATGAGCAAACACACTCACTTTTTTCTCAAAACAAAAAAGCCGTCCCTGTTCGGACAGCTTTTTGCCTGCTGATTGATTTCGCCCGCTCTTTTCACTACGACCTACACTTGCCCGTTTGCCCTAAAACTCCACGTAAAACGGATGCTTTTCCTCCTGCAAACATAAAGAGATGCGCTGTCTGAAATTGCTCCAGGTCACCTTTTGCAAAGCTTCCTCGATCGGAAAGAAGCCCGACTCCAGACACTCAGGCGTTGTGATTAGTTTTCCGCCGATCGGTCTGGCGAGAAACAGGGCGTTGCAGATCGACTTGCTGACATTTTGAAACACGCCGCAAAATTTCGTCACTTCAATGTCCAAGCCGCATTCTTCCTTCGTTTCCCTGATCGCTGCTTCGCGGATGGACTCCCCTTGCTCCACCTTTCCGCCGGGCATTTCCCAGCCCCGTCTCGGCCCTTTGATCAGCAGCACTTCGTTGCGATCATTGACGATAATCGCCGCAGCGGACAAAGAATGCTTGGGTGATGTCACAAGCTCGCCTCCTTTGCGCCATTTTCTTGCTTTGCCCCTCGTTACTTTCTAGCAAATTCAAATCAGGTACGTCCCGCCACAAATGGAGTGCGATTCGTGAAGCGCTTTTGCCGCGCCTACTCTTGCAAAAAAAGGACGCTCTCCGCGCGATTGCAGCATCCGCTTGGCCGATCCATCCTGCTGCGGTTCACACAGCACGATATTTCCGCCAGGTAAAGCAAGCGTCAGGCAACGAGCGCCCATTTGCTCATCGTCGAACACTGCTTGGCTCGGCAAGCCGAACCACCGCGTCCAATCCGCTGCTGCCGCTTCCAGATCGGAAACAGCATAACCAACCGCTTGCAGCTCCGTCGCGCCATTTGGATGCGGAGCGATGATGCCGCGCTGTGTCAAATCGGCTTTGCGCTCCTCGTCTGTCTCGCTCCATTCAATCAGAAACGGCATTTGTCTCGCACTGTGCGGGTCTTCGGCAAACAGCATGCGCCACTGCAAAATCTTCCCGTCGTCTCGCGTGCGGCTGCCCGCTACCGGCCCTGTCACTTTGAGACCAAGTGACTGAAATCGCTCTACCCACGCGTCCATTTGCCGAGTGCGCAGGGCAATTTGCCCAAGTCCCTCACCGCGATTCGCCTCCCAGACCAGTTGCCGGATGAGCGGATTGTCGGATTGCTTGGCGACAGCTGCCTCCTCCACCGCCAAAAACTCCACATAAGATAGTCCCAAGTAGCTGAGACTGTTCCATGTTCCCCAATGGGTATGACGTCCGCCCGCGACAGCGTGAAAGCCTGCTTCCTGAAAAAGCCGGGCAGCCTCTCCAGGGGGACGGTGCACGAAATGAACCAGATGATCGAAGGAAAGCTGCATCTTTTTTCGCCCCTTTTCGTATTAGCTCTATAATAACAAATTCACCCATTTTTCGTTACCGTTGAAAGGAGCATAATGAATCAGACGCAGCAAAGCCTAAAGCACATCCGGCGAAAACAACGACAAAAGAAGTGGCAAAGGATGGCGAAGCAAACGCTCTTGTTCAGTCTGCTCGTCATCCTTTGCTCAGGGATTTACTTCGCTTTCGACAAGCTGGGAAGCCATTCCGCCTCCCCTGAACACGATTCCGCACCACCTCCGGCTGTTGCCCACGAGCCGACTGTCCGGCTGACCTTCGTCGGAGATGTGATGATGTCCGGAAATGTGGAAAAAACGTTGCTCGAAAAAGGCTACGACTACCCGTTCACGCACGTCCGTTCCCTGTTTTTGCAGGATGACTTTACCATAGCCAATCTGGAGACGCCACTTACCACAAAAGGCACGCCTGCCGACAACAAACAATACGTTTACAAGTCCTCTCCTTTGGCTGCGCCTGCGATGAAAGCAGCAGGGATCGATGCGGTCAACCTGGCAAACAACCATTCGATGGATCAGGGCGTGGCCGGATTGCTCGACACGTTTGACGCGCTTGCCAAAAACGGGATCGCTTACCTCGGCGGCGGCAAAGACTCTGTGGAAGCCTTCACTCCCGTCGTGGTGGAGCGAAACGGCATCAAGCTCGCCTTGCTCGGATTCAGCCGGGTCATTCCCGAAGTCAGCTGGTTCGCCACGGAGAAACAGCCTGGACTGGCTGGCTCCTATGATTCCGCCAAAGCCGTCCAAGCGATTCAACAAGCAAAGGCACACGCTGATCTCGTCGTCGTGATCGCCCATTGGGGCAAGGAACGGGAAGACTTTCCCGTCGATCACCAAAAAGAATTGGCCAAAGCTTACATTGACGCAGGAGCAGACTTGATCGTCGGTGGTCATCCTCACGTCCTGCAAGGCTTTGAACGCTACAACGGCAAGTGGATTGCCTACAGTTTGGGCAATTTCATTTTCACCCGCTCGACGGAGCCAAAAACGTGGCAGACGATGGTACTGCAAGCAAGCTGCACAAAAGACGCTTCCTGTGAACTGACGATGCTCCCGTTCCATGCCGAGCTGGGACGAGCGGTACCGATGAATGACACGGATGGGGCAGCGCTTCTGCAACGAATCGAATCACTGTCGGAAAACGTTCAGATTGAAGCCGATGGTCACGTACAGGCACGCTCATGATAAATGAGGCGTGCCCGTTGCCTTTTTTGGCGAAACTTTTCCATATTGCTTTCGTAGACCATAGTAGAACCACTTTTTCCAGCGAAAAGGAGGCGGCACATATGACCGGATTGATTATCACCGTATCGGCGATCGGCCTTATTATACTCTGCAGTTATTTCATGACCAAATGGGAAAAAGTCGTCTTCCCCGGCAATCAGAAAAACGGGCCTTCAGATACCGATCAACAGCTCTCGGATAAAAAAAGCAAGTAGAAAGGATCAGCGCTGATCTAGACAGACTGCGAGCTATGCCGATTCGATCAGCGGGAAGCAGCGCACGGAAAGTCCGAAGTCACTTTTCAGCACTTGCTCATGCTCTGCGCGAATACCTGTAACGATCAAGCCCGCGCGCAGCACACCGCCCAAGTCGAATTGCACCTTCAATTTCGTCACGTTCACGCCAGCCTCCCGCAAGAAATGCAGCACGCGATCAGGTGTGGCGGCGATACACGAGCCTTCCAAATAACACAGCACCCGTTCGTCTTGCCCTTGCTCCAACTGAGCCGCGGCATTTTTTTCTGTCCAAACAGGATGCGGCGTAAATGGCTGGGTCAACAAGTAAGCCAAATCTTCAACGACAGCGCTTGCGGTCGGCAGTTCGCCTGCACCCCGGCCCGTAAACAACAGGTCGCCCACGATGTTCCCGGAGAGCTGCACCGCATTGAACGCATCCTGGATTTGCGCCAACGGATGGGCAATGGGCAGCACAGTCGGCTGAACCGATAGGCGGATGCCTTGCTCGGCTTTTTGTGCCTGGGCAATCAGCTTGATCCGGTAACCCAGCTCGCTTGCGATCCGGATGTGTCCGGCAGACAAATCGGCGATTCCTTTACGCACGACATCCGCAAGCGGCAACGACTCCCCGTACACAAGCTGCGCGAGAATGTACAATTTGTACATGGCATCGAAACCTTCCACATCCGAACGCGGATCAGCTTCCGCATAGCCCAGCTCCTGCGCCTGCTTCAGCACTTCCTGATAAGAGAGCTGTTCCGCCTCCATTTTCGTCAAGATGAAGTTCGTCGTCCCGTTGAGAATACCGCGAACTCCTTGGATGTCATTTGTGCGCAAAAACTGCCGCAGCACACTCAAAATCGGAATCCCGCCAGCTACGCTCGCTTCATAAGCCAGATGCACCTGATGCTGGTTAGCCAGATCGACAAGCTCAGGGCCGCGTTTGGCGAGCAGCTCTTTGTTCGCCGTTACCACATGGCAGCCTTTTTCAATCAGGGCACGCACGTAATCATACGTAGGCTCGACACCGCCCATTACCTCCACGACAATGTCCACATCGCTTTTTAGCACATCCTCAAAATCGGTAGTCAAAAGCGCAGGATCAACCTGAACCGCCCGTTCTTTTTCCGAATCGCGAACCAATGCTTTGACAATCTCGATCCGTTTGCCCAACCGCTGCGCCAGCTTCTCCTGTTGCGAGCGAATCGTTTTGATGACGCCGCCCCCTACTGTTCCCAAT
Source organism: Brevibacillus sp. (assembly GCF_003521185.1). NCBI lineage: Bacteria > Bacillati > Bacillota > Bacilli > Caryophanales > Paenibacillaceae > Brevibacillus > Brevibacillus sp. Next base: position 9,686 of record NZ_DOTK01000034.1, on the reverse strand, counting down.
CCCAGCAATCCTACTTTGATTACACCTGCGCTCATTATTACCACCTCATGTCATGTTTTGGAAAAATAAGAAAAACCTTCTTGCTAAGAAGAAGGTTTGGCATCAAGGTCCTTCTCCTTATCTCCCAGAACGATTTTCGTCCTGCAGGAATTGGCACCTTGTCACAAACTGCGTAACGGTTGCCGGGCTTCATCGGGCCAGTCCCTCCACCTCTCTAGATAAAGAAAACTATGAATTTTTGTTCTTTGCTAGATGTCAGTTCTCTCTTGTCTTTGAAATTGGGCAAATGTTTGCCTCGTTCCCACTTTTTCATACATCAAAAAACCTTCTCCGCTAAGAAGAAGGTTCGTCTTGACTGCTACGAGGCACCCGCTTCTTATCTATCGAGACGAAACGTCCCGCAGGAATTGGCACCTTGTCGCAAAAGCAACGGTTGCCGGGCTTCATCGGGCCAGACCCTCCACCTCTCTGGATAAGAACTATGATTTGCTATTGAGCCTATTCTAAGAAATTCCAATGCATTCGTCAACACAATTCTTTTTGTTTGCTGACAAGACTCGCAAGCAGGAAGACAGAACGGCAACCCCCTCAGCAAAGCAGCCGTTTCCACGCGCAAACACACTTTCCACTTCTGCCATGTTGCAGCAAGCGCACGTAACGATTCCTGCTTCGCTTTCCTCTGGCACTTCTTTTTCTTCAACATAGCCGCACCATGGACATATGAAAAGCTGAACCACGCCACTCCCTCCTTTTTCACGGCGACAATCTGGCAACGATATCCTTAAAAAGGCTCCGGTTCGCAAGCTTGCGATCCCTCACATTCGTACAAGATCTAGTCAAGTTGAATTTAATCGCGAGTCATCGTAGCCTCTTTGACAGGTAGATCAACCGCGAGACGCCCTGGTCCATTCGACGAACCGCTGCAAGCGAGAGGCAGCTTCAGCTCAGCTCTTTCGATTTTAGCCGCTTCTATCGCGAAGCTACTCCAGCGCCTCGATTAATCGCATCAATTTCGAGACAAGTTGCCCCCTTCGACAGACCACACCAATCCCCCAAACAAAAAAAGCATTTTCCGACGACCGATACGATCGTTAGAAAATGCGCAAGCAAAGAGAAACGTATTCGTCCCCCTGCTGTCATGGCGAGTCCTCTAACACCTCCCTATCTCCCGTAGGTCCATCAGTGTCGTCGAAACAGGCAGGTCTCCTGACTTTGGGATCATCGTCTGGCGCTGCCTTCCCCATCCAAGTCTGGACAAGTGGCCTGTATGCGCAAAACTCCCCTCTTACAGTGGCGGGACCGTGTCGGATTTGCACCGAGCTTCCCTATTATCCTTGCGGCGATATACCTCAAGGAACCTGTTCCCACATATGAAATTGGAAAAATCACTACTGTTATTGTACCCTACCATTGCCGAGATAGGGAGGGCGAGTTGCGAGCGGCAGCGAAAAGATAGCGAGGAACACGCAGCGACAGCTGGAAAGCGAAAAACGAGTAACGAAAAGCGACACACAGAAAGCGAAACAGCGGGCTTCTCCCGGCTTACAGCGAATACCGTTCCCGCAAAATTCTACAGTGGTGTGCCTCGTGTCCGGCGATAATATAGGCCAATGTGCGTGCCGACAGCTTATTGCCATTTGCTGTGCCCGTTCTCGTCCACGCCTCGGCAGCGATCCCCCGCAGTTGGGCCAGCGTCGACTGTCGCACAGCGTTGTATTCTGCGAGCAAATCCGCCAGACTGCGCTCCTGATAGAAGCCTTCTGCTACATACGTATTTTCATCGAACCCCGCCAGCTCAGTCTGATCCCCTCTGGCGATTCTCAGCAAGCGATAGCTCATGATTCGCTCGGTATCGATGATATGGCCCAGCACTTCTTTTACCGTCCATTTGCCCGGAGCGTAGCGATGATCGATTTGTTCCCCTGTCAATCCGGCGAACATCTCCCCTGTCTGTGCTGCCTGTTGTTCGAGAATCGTCAGCAGATCACCTTCTGGCACTTGACTGACGTAGGTAGCAAAATAATCTTGGTACTCCTCCCGGTTTGGGCGAATCAGCATGCTCATGTCCTCCTCGGCTTCTCTCTATTTATCCTTCTTGCCAGCCTTCAAACAGCAGCACCCGCGCAGGAGCTGCATCTGTTCCTACAAGCTTCAGCGGAGCAGCCACCATAAAGTAGAGGCCCGGTGGCACATCGCGCAGACGCAGCCCTTCGATCACGACGATACCTGCGGCAAACAGCGTTTTATGCGTCGGATGCCCCTCTTGGCTCCGTTCAATCCCCAAAGCATCCGTGCCAATTCCCCGTACGCCTTTTTCAGCCAAATAAGCAGCGCCATCGTGCGCCAAATAAACAAATTCAAACGAAAAGGCGTCGTCTTGCGAATTTTTCGTTTGAAACAGGAGAAACTCTCCCGGGGCGATATCAAACTTTTCCAGCTCAGCCCGGCCAATCTGGTCCTCAACGTGCGTCAAGTCAAGCACACGGCAGTTCCCGACCAGTTTTTCCAGCGAGATGCTCTCAAATGTCTCTCCATCGTTCACCATGTGCAGCGGCGCATCTACGTGGGTGCCAGAGTGCACATCCATATCGATTCTGGACTCGGTTACGTACCCATTCGTAACCGTCTGTATTTTCGGTTGCTTTTCCGGCTTGTTCTTGTACACCGTCATGCCTTCAAAGATTGGTGCCGTCACATCGAACATTCTCATCGCGTTTTCGCCCCCCTTGTCTTCCTGCTTTTTTATGATTTAGCTGTTCCCTTCCTTCAACGCGGCAAATCAGCAGGGTACACAACACCGATTTGTCTTCGCGCTTCGTCCATGACCTCCATGGTCCAGCGGGAAGCTGTATGTGAATTTGTCTCTGACTCTCTCAAGCCTGCCTCAGCCAAGCGAATGAACTCTCTGATCTCATAATGCATCGTTTTGGGCGTCTGGGGCCTGGTCACATCCTCGACCCTCCCGTCGCGGTAGCGAATCTCGATACGCGTGAGATGGTTGATTTTATCGATCACCATCGTCGCGTCCTCCCCCTGAATCTCCGCAGGCTGGTACGAAGTCGTGATCTTGGAAAAGCTGATGACGGCATCCATATTTTCGTACTTCAACAGCATGCTGCCCTCGCCATCTACCCCTGATTGCAGTAGAACGCCTTCCGCCTTGACCTGTTCTGGCTTGCCAAACAGCACAATCGCAGGATAGAGACAGTAAATCCCGATGTCCAGCAACGCTCCGTTGGAATAGGCGGGATCAAAAGCTCGCATAACCTGGCCCTGTCGGTAGGCATCGTAGCGGGAGGAATACTGGCAGTTGCTTGCGATATATCGGCGAATGGTGCCGAGCTTGGGCAAATGATCCCGGACTGTAGAAAAATTGGGCACGAGGGTCGATTTGACGGCTTCCATGAGCAGCACATCATTTCTTTTCGCTGCCGCAAGCATGGCTTCGACTTCTGCCGCGTTAGAAGCAAACGGCTTTTCGCACAACACATGCAGCCCCATGTCCATGCACAGGATCGCCTGTTCCGCATGAAAGCAATTGGGGCTTGCGATGTAGATAGCATCGATGGTTCCGCTCGATGCCATCTCTTTTATATCCGTGTATACAAAAGGGGCTTGGTATTTTTCAGCAAATTCCTGGGCGCGTTCGCTCGTCCGCGAATAGACCGCCTGAAGAGAAAAGCCTTCGACGGTCAAACCTGCCTGGATGAACTCATCTGTAATCCAGTTGGTGCCGATTACGCCAAAACGCATGAATCGCTTCCCCCTTCTTTTTCACTTGACTCACCCCTGGCTTGAGCCAGTCTCAACCCGAAATGAGCAAGACACTCGCATAAGCCGAGGTGTACAGTCAGCCATTACCGATGCACCGGCTCCGGCTCCCTCTCTTCTACTTCATCCAACCACCAGGAAAATCCTTCCGCTTGCAGCAATTGTTTCGCTGCATCCGGCCCGTATGTTCCCGCTTCATACGAGACAAGCGGTACGAGATTGCGCTCAAAAGCCGTCAAGATTGGCTCTACCCATTTCCACGACAGGCGCACTTCATTCCAATGGGCAAAATAGGTCGAGTCTCCACGCAGCGCATCGAACAAGAGGCGTTCATAAGCCTCTGGGACGTCCTTCTGCCCGGAACTGAAATCAACGGTCACAGGCTCAATCTTTCCGCTATTGGCCGGATTCTTACTATTCAGCTGCAAAGCGATTCCTTCCTGTGGATTCACATGAATGATCAACAAATTCGGCGCTGTCTTTTCCTGTTGCTCCCGATACAGCTGCTCCAGCGGGTTTTTGAACTCAATGACGATTCGCGTCGACTTTTCCTTCATCCGTTTCCCTGTGCGAATGTAAAAGGGCACTCCGCTCCAAAACGGGTCGTCAATCCAGACTCTGGCTGCGATATACGTCTCCGTCATCGAGGTCGGCGATACTCCCGGCTCTTCCCGGTAGCCTGCCACCGGAACTTCCCCCATGCTTCCTGCGCGATACTGCCCCCGCACGATGTTTTTCGCCACTTCTTCAAGCGCCAGCGGCCGCACTGCTTCCATTACTTTACGTTTCTGCGCGCGAATGTCTTGCGCCGTAATCCGCTTGGGGATGTGCATGGCAACCATCATCAGCATTTGCAGCATATGATTTTGCAACATGTCACGCAGCGCCCCAGCCTGTTCGTAAAAACCAGCCCGCTCTTCTACCCCGACCGTTTCGCTCGCTGTGATCTGTACGTTTGCAATGTGACGATTGTTCCAGAGAGCGGCGAAAACGGGATTGGCAAACTCCAACGCCTCCAAATTTTGCACCATCGCTTTGCCCAAATAATGGTCGATCCGGTAAATTTCTTCTTCGGAAAACGCTTTGGCCAGCTTCTCATTCAAGTCTTCCGCCGATTGCAGATCGCGTCCGAACGGCTTTTCGATGATCAGGCGCTTCCAGCCGGCAACAGAGCCGAGTCCGCTCGTCTGGATATTGGCAGCAATCACCTCGAAATACTCAGGGGCAACCGACAAATAAAACATCCGATTTTGCGGAAGCTTGCATTCGTCCTCGCGCTGCTTGACCCGTTCCAGCAGTGGCGTGTAAGCTTCTGCTTTCGTCACATCGACAGCCGCATAAGAAAAGGCTGCCAAAAATCGTTCAAGCTGTGCCTGATCAATCGCATCTCGCCGGGAAAACTCCCGGATCGACTGCTCCACGCTGCGAACAAACTCCTGACCAGACCAAGCTCGCCTGCCCACACCGACAATAGAAAAGCTGCCGGGAAGTTTGTCATCTACGTATAAATTAAACAAGGCCGGATAAATTTTGCGTTTTGCCAAGTCTCCTGTCGCGCCAAAAAGAACAAAGCTCATCGGTTCCATGTGTGTTTCCATCCTTCCGTACACTCACGATGCGGAATGCTTCGTTGGTTTACACCGTTATTATTAGAGAAATTCGCTTTATTATCAAGACAACTCTGCTTGACGAGTGCACCTCGACTTTTTCATGAAAGTGGATACAACCGCTTGCGGTCAACACTTTTCGCAACCCGCAGAGAGGAAAAACCGAGGCGTAGCTGTTTGCTGGAAAGACAAGTCCCATCCCCGAAAAAGAATTGCGCTTCGATATTCACTGTCGCGCATGGGACGTGAGGAATGCTTCATATACATGTACTATTCACCTTGCTTTTTCAATCGTTTGGTGAACAATCAAAACGAAAAAGGAGGTTTCTCATGGTGCTTTCCTTGCGTCCCCGCGAGCCGATCGATGATGCCCTGGCGGGAGTCCGCCGTTCATCGTCCATTTCGTTATTTTTGCAAAAATGGCTGTTTCGAATGCGAAGATAGCAGATTTGTCACCAGGGAGGAGGACTCTATGCGAGTCGCAATCTTAGGAGTAGGTGGAGTCGGACAAGTAAGCGCGTGCGAGTTGATCAAATCCCGTTTTGTCACCAAGCTTGTCCTGGCCGATATAGCCATCGGCCCGGCAGAAGAACTGGCCCAGGAGCTGCGCCGGGAGACGAATGTGGAAATCCAGGTAAAATGTGTGGATGCCCGCGACGTGTCCAGCGTCCAATCCATTTTGGGCGACATCGACCTTTTGCTGCACATCGGCTTGCCAGAAAACAACCTGGCGGTGATGCAGGCTTGCCTTCACACACGAACTCATTATATTGATACGGCTTCTTGCGGCCCGCAATGGCTGCAGCAGCAACTGTCCTGGAACGACCGTTTTCGGAAAGCAGGTATTTTGGGAATCATGGGGCTCGGGTGCGACCCCGGTTTTTCGAACATCGCCGCACGATACGCTGTAGATTCGCTCGATGAAGTAGACGCCATTCTCATCCGGGATGGAGATAATTCGGTAGTGGATTACGACGGCTTCTGCTCCTATTTCAGCCCGCAGACAGCCATACAGGAATGTCTGGCAAAGCCCAACTTCTGGACTGCGGCAAAAGGCGAACAGTATTTCCCGACACCTTTTGCCAACAAAGAAGAATTTGAATTTCCGGAGCCGATCGGCTGGCTGGACTGCTACAACGTGGAGCATGAAGAAGCCACTACGCTCGGCGAGACGATTGGACGGGCAAAAGGCTGCAAATACGTCGACTTCAAATACGCCCTGCACCCCGATTTCGTCAACACCTTGAAAGTGTTGCGCTATCTTGGGCTGGACAGCGATGAAGAGATTGAAGTAAAAGGAGTGCGCGTTGCCCCGCGCGACGTGGTCGTAACGACGATGCCCAAACCAGTAGACCTGGCAGGCAAAATCCACGGCTACTCCAGCGTCGGCGCGCTCGTCAAGGGCAGAAAAGATAACAAGCGAAAAGAAGTTTACGTCTACACGATCGCCAATCATGACGAGGTTTTCCAAAAAACCGAATTTCAGGCAACGATTTGGCAAACCGGCATCCCGCCTGTCGTTGCCGTTGACATGATGGCAGAGGGACTGCTTTCGATGACAGGCTGCATACCTCCAGAGCTGATCGATCCGATCCCGTTTCTCGCCAGACTGAAAGCGCGCGGCATGAATTGGGACGTCATTGAGAAAACTTCCCCCCTCTTGCAAATCACGTAGAGCGTAAGTTGAAATAAAGTTAGGAAAAAAACCGTTCATGCCGCTTTAAGGTATGAGCGGTTTTTCATCGCTACAGCCTATCGGCGCAGAACAGCCCGCACAGGACTTCCATCAGCACCAGCCAAGGCGAGCGGCAGTGCGATCAATTCATAGTCGCCAGGCTCGATGGCATCTAGCCATAACCCTTCCAAAATATAAATGCCATGCTGGTGCAGCCCGTGGTGGGCAGGCAGCTCCTTGCTCTCTAGCGGATCGACGGAAGGCACGTCCAGGCCAAGCAGCCTGATTCCTTTTTCTGCCAGAAACGGCGGCAAATCAGGACGAAGGTAGCAAATCTCAGCAGGAAACGTCTCGGGTTCGGACCACGACATGGTTTTGAGCAACAATCGGGTTACCCCTGACAAGTCGATTCCCGCCAGATCATCCGCTCCGATGCTTGCACGCCCCGACACATCGACTACTCTGGCTGCGCCTACGTACAGATCAAGCGGCAATTCCAGCGTCGTTTTCCCGTGATCATCAAAATGAAACGGCGCGTCCACATGCGTTCCCGTGTGAATGCTCATCACGAGCTTCCCGACATTGACGGAGCCGCTTTCTGATTTGGGCCAGTTCACGGTGTACTGAAAAGCTGTGTCCCCCGGCCACGTCGGCGTAGCTTTTGTGAGTGGTCGAGATATATCATACAGCTTCATGTCGATTCCTCCCATTCCTTGCTGAATCAGCTCGATTACCCTCAGATTATAGAAAGACAGTCGTTGCGTCAATATTCTTTCTATTTCAAGAAAAACGGCAGGACCCCCTCACGTTTTTCAAGTGAGTCCGGTCCTGCCAGTCAAATGCGCCGATGCATGTCCAAATATTGTGCGACAGCCGCATAATGTCCGTCTCGGTTGATTTCTTGCAAATGTTCTTTGACCGTCCGCAGCCACTCGATCGTCGTCGGCCGAGTGGCTGCGATCGATTCGCGCAAATCGCTCATCTGAATGGGCCTTTCCACCCCTTTGGTCAAAAAATCGTGCAAGACTTGCTCGGTAGCAAGCTCAACTACGTACTCAATATCCGCTCCTGAATAAAATTCCGTCCAGCCTGCCAGTTGCGCGTAATCAATCGGCTCGGCGGGCCTGCCTCTCAGCTTCAACCGGAAAATTTCTGCCCGCGCAGCCCGATCCGGCGGACTGACAAACAGCATTTGCGCAAAGCCGATTTCCCGCAACCATGCGATGTCCAGCTCCCAGGGAACGGTAGTCGCTCCCATAAGGAACAGCCCTCGCTCAGCCTGCTGCCACTCGCCCAGTTTCGCAAGCCATGCAAATTCCGTATCCACCTGCTTCTGATAGGCGATCTGTTGCCCTTGTCGCCCGTCCAGCTCGTCCCAAAAGACAAGCAGCGGCTTATTTTGATAGCTGTCTGCCTCCGCAACAGCAGAAAAGGAAGACTCAGCGAGATAGGACATAACGTCGCTTCCTGCCGATTGCGCTATCGGAAAAAACGGAACGCGGCACTCCTCTGCCGTCGCTTTAGCGAGCAATGATTTGCCACAACCGGATGGGCCGTAAAGCAAAATCCCTCCCCGCTCTCCCCTTTCATGTACCACGCCTTGCTGTGTCAGGGCAGCGAATGTGTTTACGATCACTTCTTTTTCAGCTTGCAACCCGCCAACCGAATGATAGCCGGTCGTAAAGTCGGGCAACGCGCAACCATGCTCAACTGCTTTTCCTTTGCCCCCCTCTATCACCTGGATTCGTCGCGAGGGCCTCCAGCCAAAAAGAGAAGCCTCCCAAGAAGCGCTTCCTTTTTTGCTTTTGGAAAACGGCATTTCCCTTTGCAGCTTGTTCAATTCCACTGCAACTTTATCTTTTATTTCCCCATCTCCGAGTGAGAGAGCTTGCGTAAAAGCTTGCAATGCTTCCGTGCGATCCCCCAGTTCCGCATGCTCCATTCCCAAAAGAAACCATGCATGGGCATTTCCCCGATCATTGCTCAGCATGCTTTTTATGATCTCTATTTTCGCCATGTGATTCATCCTCTGCCATCAATATCCTGTGTCGTTATGTATGTCAGCTTTTGTTTTGCATGACTTCCATGCTAGGGAAAAAGTCTTCCACCCCATCCGAAAAAGGAGCGCGGACGTCTTTATTATAATGCAAACGTCCTGCAAGCAGAATATGGAAAGTCGGGATTGCGAACATTGGCGGACGAAGGACAAAATGACGTTGCAAACCGTTGCTTCGCCTGTCTAAACGAAAACGCTTCGTCTCTTTGGGAGAAACGAAGCGTTTTTGCCAGGTAACGGTTTTTTAGTCTTTGCCGTTTCCTTCGTTGTCCTCGGCATTTTGACCATTGTCTTTGCCAGATCCATTGCCATTGCCGGAACCGTTGCCTGTACCGCCGCCGTTGCCAGTTCCACCGCCGTTGCCGTTTCCTTTGCCGCCGCCTTCTCCAGTTCCGCCGCCGTTGCCGTTTCCTTTGCCGCCGCCTTCTCCGGTTCCGCCGCCGTTACCAGTTCCTTTGCCGCCTTCTTCACCAGCTCCGCCGCCTTGGCCTGTTCCACCACCGATGCCTTTGCCGCCACCTTGGCCTGTTCCGCCGCCTTGGCCTGCTCCACCGCCTTGGCCTGCTCCGCCACCTTG